>CAYJGR010000069.1:0-10623 GCA_964370005.1 uncultured Oscillospiraceae bacterium | reverse complement strand
ATATCGTTTATGGTAAAAACAGCGGTAGGTGGATTGGGTAACTTTATAATTTTTTTTGCAAGATATCTGCCGTTCTCAAAGTCGTAGGCCGAGGGATCGTTTGAATATGTACATTCGTTTTCGGTTTCTGATATTACTACATAGGCCGAGTTAGGAGCTACTGAGAATGACTCCAATGCATATAAATATCCATTGAGTGCCTCTTGGCGGACGGGACGATTAATTGGTGGGCTAGCAAAACCTATTTTTCTATGCCCTTTAAGATATAAATATTCTACGGCAAGTCTACCCGCTTCGAAATAATCAAACTTTACATAGCTTATACCTAAATCTTGTACGGACTGATCAAATACAACTATTGGAAGTCCAATCTGTATCAAACTTTTCAGCAGTGTATGATCATTGCTTACAGATGATAGAATTATGCCCTCAACACTCTTTTTTGCAAAAGCTGTCAACAACTCATTTTCTCTGTCCGGATTTCGCTGAGAACCACAAAATACAGGGGTTAATCCCTTGCCATAGCAAGTACTTTCAATTCCTGATAATAGCTTGAAGTAAAAAGGGTTGCTGAGCGTTGGAAGAACTACACCTATCTCTTTTTGGGTGCATTTTGAAAACCTTGGGGTATAAATATACCCAAGTTTTTCAGCTGTGTTTTGGATTGTATTTCGTAGCTCATCAGTTACATGATAGTCGCTTGCACTAAGTACACGAGAAACCGTTGCGGTGGAGGTGCCAGCCTGCTTTGCTATATCAGTGATGGTAACTTTTTTTGGCATGTATAAACCACCTTTATGTTAAGTTACCTCTATTCTACCATCATTTTAGTAAAAAAACAACATTTTTCTTAAAAATAAATATATTTAATTGCTTATTCAATAAATGACAACAAATATATTTATGCAAATGGGATTATTTAGTGCACTCGTGTCAAAAATACTTGAAATTTCAGAAAATAGATGATATTATTTACCTATAAAGTTCACTGATGTTTAAGAAAAAAACTGTTTTTTTACTTAAATAACGTTTGTATTACCAAAAAAGCAGTTGTGCAGAGCTTGATTTAAGGGAATGGAGTAGTGCTATGAAAATGACATTGAGGTGGTACCCTGATGAACATGCCGTGGATTTACAGTATATAAAACAAATACCGGGCGTAAGTGGTATTGTAGGTGAGATAAAATGTCCTGTGGGTGAAGTATGGCCACAGAGCGAAATTTATGACCTCAAAAAAATGGCAAATAGCGCAGGATTGGAACTTGAGGTTATTGAAAGCGTAAAGCTACACGAAGATATTAAGCTGGGAGTATCCACTAAAGATGCTTACATAGAAAACTTTATTGCAACTCTAAAACGCCTTTCAAATGCAGGGGTGAAGGTTGTTTGTTATGATTTTATGCCGGTTTTTGACTGGATGAGAACTCAAACAGACAAGCGGCTTGATGATGGCTCTACAACCCTTGTTTATTATAAAGAAGATATGGACAAAATAGACCCACTCAATGAGGATTTTGCGCTGTGTGACTGGGAGGCAGTGTATACAAAAGATCAGCTCAAAAAGTTGTTTGGGCAATATGAGAATTTGGGAAGCGAGGGGCTTTGGAAAAATCTTGAATATTTTCTAAAAACAGTCACCCCATATGCAGAAAAATACGATATAAAACTTGCCATGCATCCGGATGATCCATCTTGGCCCATATTTGGACTACCAAGAATTATCACCGATGAGAAAAATATTGATCGTATGCTCGCTATAGCAGATAGTCCATACAATGCACTCGCGTTGTGCTCGGGATCAATAGGTTGCAATAGGGATAACGACATAGTCCATATGGTAAAAAAATATGCTTCGATGGATCGTGTGGCATTTGGACATATAAGAAATGTGAAATTGCTTAAGGATGGAAGTTTTGAAGAATCGGCACACTATTCATCCTGTGGATCGCTCGATTGTGTAGATATACTAAGGGCATATTACGATGCAGGCTTTAATGGGTATATTCGTCCTGACCACGGTCGAATGATTTGGGGAGAAAAAGGCGGTGCCGGATACGGTCTTTACGACCGTGCCTTGGGTGCGATGTACTTAAGTGGTATTTGGGAAACACTGAGTAAAATAAAATAGGTTTGCAGACAATAATTTGTCTAAACATAAACAAAAATCAGGAGGAAAAAAGCTATGTTCAAACGTGTACTGGGAATGATTTTGGCACTAACCATGATTGTGTCGTTAGCAGCCTGTGGTGCAACCGAGGAAACTCCACCCGCATCTACAGCTGAGCCTGAGAGTGCTGCTCCCGAGGCAGATGCAGAACCAATAGTACTTAGAATGGTAGAACAAATGCCCGAGGGTCATGTTATGACTGATACTCTTACATTCTTTGCACAAAGAATTGAGGAGCTAAGCGGCGGTAGCATAATGACTGAGCTATACACGGGTGGACAGCTTGGAGATGATGTGGCAACATATGAGGCTATTCAATCCGGTACGGCTGCAATTTGTCGTGTTGAGCTTACAACACTTGTAAACTTTGGGGCAGAAAAAGCCGCCGTGGCAGGGCTTCCTTACATCATTAGAGATCGTGAGCATTTTTGGAATATGGCAAACTCTGATGTAGGACAAGAATTGCTGGACAGCATCCAAGCCGATGGCACACAGATGGTAGGACTTGCCTTGGTTGAGGAGGGCGCACGCCACTTCTTTACAAAAGATCCTGTTAACAGCATGGCCGACCTTGCAGGTATGAAAATTCGCGTTCAAAATACCGATATGTGGCTGGCGATTGTCGAGGCTTTGGGCGCATCTCCCACACCCATGTCTTTCTCGGAGCTTTATCAAGCACTCCAGTCCGGTGTGGTTGATGGAGCAGAGCAACCTCTTTCTGGATTTATGTCCCAGAAGTTTTACGAAGTAAACCAGAATATGATTTTGGATGGACATGTGTATCCTATTCAGGCCTATGTTTTCTCTGAGCAGATTTGGGAAACCCTCACCGATGAACAAAAAGATATTATCTTGCAAGCAGCAGCTGAGGCACAAGAGTTTAATCGTGATATTATAGAGAGTACTGAAACCGAAATAATGGGCGAGCTTGAGACACTTGGTGTAACTGTAGTTGAAGTTGAAGACAAAACTGAGTGGGTGGAGGCTATGGCGCCTGTATACGAAGAGTTTAGCACTCCGGAAGTTACAGAAATTTTAGGGAAAATTCAGGCAATCGAGTAACTAAAATAATTTCCACCGATATGGACATTTTACAACAGGGGGCACACCAACACTGCCCTCTGTTGTAGTTTATAAAGTGATGAGGTGCGCATCGTGCAAAAAATATTTGATGGGATTTTTTCGGCAATAACAAGCGTATGCAAAGTAATGATGCTCATACAGGTTGCTTCAGTAACCACAGTTTTTATCGGACGCTATATATTTAATCATACACCGCCATGGGCCGAGGAGCTTACTCTGCTTTGCCTTGTTTGGATGTGTTTAATAGGGGCTTCGATACCTATGCGAAGCGATTCACACCTACGCATGACTATTATAGACTATATCCTGCCAAAGGGTGCAATAAAGGGTGTAGGATATATTGCAGATATTTTAATTCTTATAGTATGTGTGATTTTATTTATATATGGTGTACTCATGACAATACAGGTCAAAGATTCAATGTTGTATGGCATTGGCATCAGCAGAGGTTTTTTGTACGGTGCAGTGCCAACTTCTATGGTCTTCTTTGCGCTGGCGATTCTTGAGAAGTATTACAAAAAGCTCGACAGTAGAAAAGAAAAGGAGGCCACAACATGACACCGGAAACAATTGGCGCATATTTGCTAATAGGCTCATTCATTTTGCTGATTATTTTACGTGTTCCAATAGCTTTTGCAGTGGCTATATCTACTGTGGCAACTTTTTTGTTTCTTGATATTCCACTGGATATGATGATAACAAATATAGTAAAAGGGTTAAATGCTTTTTCACTTATGGCAATTCCCTTTTTTATGATTGCAGGCGAAATTATGGGAAGCGGTGGCATATCAAATAGGCTGATTAATCTTTCCAAAGCTTTGGTAGGCTGGCTACGAGGTGGGCTTGCCATGGTAAATATTGTGGCCTCAATGTTCTTTGGTGGCATTTCGGGTTCGGCGGCTGCCGACACATCATCTTTAGGCACAATACTAATCCCTATGATGGAAAAAGACGGTTATGATTTGGACTTTGCTACTAATGTAACCATGGCAAGCTCGGTGCAGGGTATTCTAATCCCTCCAAGCCACAACATGGTGTTGTTTGCACTAGCTGCAGGTTCTGTATCTATATCAAAGCTGTTTTTGGCGGGTATGGTACCGGGTGTATTATTGGGTGTAGCACTTATGATTTACAGCTATATCATCTCTGTAATAAGAAAATATCCCAAGGGCGATCCATTTAGTCTAAGGCGTGTGTTCTTTACATTTATTGATGCTGTTTTTGGGCTTTTTACAGTGGTTATTGTGGTTATAGGTGTGCTTACGGGCTTGTTTACAGCCACCGAATCGGCCGCCATTGCGGTTGTATGGGCCATGATTGTGACATTTGGCATATACCGTGAAATAAAGCTTCGAGAGCTGTGGAATATCCTTGGTAGGGCGCTTGGAACATTGTCGATTTGTATGATTGTTATAGGATTTTCCTCGGCCTTTGGGTGGTTACTTGCCTACCTGAAAGTTCCCTCCATGCTGGCCGATTCGGTTATGGGTCTTACCGAAAACCCTGTGATAATTTTAATCATGATAAACCTTATGCTACTGTTTTTAGGAGCTATTATGGATATGTCATCCATCATAATTATAGCAACTCCTATACTCATGCCCATTTTGCTTAAAATAGGGGTTGATCCGGTGCATTTCGGTGCGGTGATGATACTCAATCTTGGAATAGGACTTCTCACACCACCTGTAGGGGGAGTACTGTTTATTGGTAGTGCCATATCGGGGGTTAAGATTGAACATCTTACAAAAACACTGTTGCCGTTTTATGCTGTCATGTTAGCGGTGTTGGTGCTTATAACATACGTTCCCGAAATTGTTATGACCATTCCCAACATATTTGGGTAGGATGAAAATATGAAATATTTGCAAAATGATTTTCTACTACATGGACAAACTTCACGAGAGTTATACCACTCCTACGCCGCTAATTTGCCCATAATAGACTATCACTGCCACTTGGTGGTGGAGGACATTGCAAAGGACACTGCCTTTGAGAATATCACCCGGTTGTGGTTATCTAATGATCACTATAAATGGACAGCTCTGCGCTCTAATGGTGTACCAGAAAGGCTGATAACAGGTGATGCAACCGACAAAGAAAAGTTTAAGGCGTGGGCAGAAACGTTGCCCTATCTCATAGGCAATCCTTTGCACCATTGGTCACACTTGGAACTGCGCAAATATTTTGGATTTGATGGTCATCTTTGTGGCGATAACTGGGAAGAAGTATACGATCATTGCAATAAAATCTTGCATGATGGTCTGAGCGCCCGAACAATTCTAAATCAGTCGGGGGTAGAGATGATTTGCTCAACCGATGACCCTTGTGATAATCTACACTGGCATAAAAAAATCCACGATGATAACAGTTTTGCGGTAACAGTCTATCCATCATTTCGTCCTGACCGTGCAATAAACATTGAAAAAGAGGATTTTTGGGAGTACATACAAAAGCTATCTGACTGTGCACAAGTTGATATCAAAACTCCCGACGATGTATTGCAGGCTCTGATAAAACGTCTTGATTATTTCTGTGGGCACGGGTGTGTGGTAACCGACCACGGGCTGAGTATCATCCCATTTGCACCTGCTAAAAAAGAGGAGATAACCGAGATTTTTGACAAAAGAAGAGATTTCAAATCACTGTCGATTTTAGAGCAGGAGAAGTATAAGACATACATCCTTACATCGCTTGCAGAGCAGTATAAGAAGCGAGATATGATTTTGCAACTTCATTATGGTGTGGCACGTGACATAAATCTGAATTTGTATTCTCAGCTTGGTGTAGATGCCGGCGGCGATGCCATAGGTGGATATCAGTGCACGACAAAGCTAATTGATTTTTTGAGTTTTATGGATGCCAGACATGCCCTGCCCAAAACAGTCATTTATTCTATAGCCCCAACCGATAATGAAGCTATAGACACAGTTATAGGGTGTTTTCAAACCGATGAGGCAAGAGGAAAGATACAACACGGTTCGGCATGGTGGGTAAATGATACTAAATATGGAATGGAGAACCACATGAAAAGCCTTGCAAGTCTTGGATGCCTTGGCAGTTTTATTGGTATGCTTACAGACTCAAGAAGTCTTTTGTCATACACAAGGCACGACTACTTTAGGCGAATTCTGTGTAATTATTTGGGGCAATTGGTTGACACCGGGGAATATCCAAACCATCAAAAATATCTAAAAGATATAGTAGAAAAAATATGTTATGAAAATATAAAAGGTTATCTTTCAACCAAGAAATGAGGAGGCATACCGTGGAGAACTTCAAAAAGCACAGCAAAGAGTACTTTGATTTACTTGAGTCCAAATTAAACACTGCGGTTATTTGTGATATTTTGGATGAGTTTGGCTATCGCAATCAGGCTATGATGGGGAAAATTGCACCTTTGGATGACAGCTATAAATTGATTGGAAAAGCCAAAACCATACTAAGTCATGACGTATACGAGATGCCAGACAGACCTTATGAATCTGAGATTGAGGCTGTGGACTCAATTGCCGATGGAGATGTGGTGGTTGTCTGCACAAACAACTCTACCAGCAACGGTTTTTGGGGTGAGCTTCTTGCTACTGCTGCAATTGCCAGAGGTGGAAGAGGTGTAATAGTAGATGGCGCTGTACGTGATATTCTTCAGCTAAAAGAATTAGCAGGAGAATTTAAGACCTTTACAGCGGGGCGCAATCCTCTGGACTCCAAAGGCAGATGCCTTGTGGATGAATACGACTGCCCCATTATGTGCGATGGGGGTTTGGTTCATAAGGATGATATAATATTTGCCGACATAGATGGCATTGTTGTAATCCCTACTGAAATTGAGGATAATGTTGTGGAAAAATGCCTTGAGAAGGTGCAAGGAGAGAACATAGTGCGTAAAGAATTAAAACAGGGGGCACGCCTCAAAGATGTTTTTGAGAAATACAAGATTTTGTGATGGGGGGTAAGCTTGTGAATGATTTAGTTTTATTTGATAGCAACTGCATGTTGGGGCTTCATAGAGAGGATCAAGGGGTAAGTTTTGAAGATATCGATCAACTACTTGAGCACATGGAGCGTTTTTCTATTCAAAAATCTCTCCTGTTTCATGCTCATGCAAAGTACTACGACCATATTATGGGCAACGAAATGCTACTTAGTGACATTTCTGGACATGAAAATTTATACCCTGCTATAATTGCCATCCCAAACACTGCCGGAGAGTTTATGACCCCGCAAGAACTTGCAAAGTATATTTCCAAGCATAGAATTTCAGCAGTAAGACTTTGCCCTACTTTGCATGGATACGAGCTTTCGGATTGGATGCTTGAACCAATATTGAATGTGCTAAATCTAATGAAGGTACCACTGTTTTTGGACTTTGACTTTGCTCACTGGAGCGATCCTGTGAAATGGCCATGTATTTATGATATTTGTAATAAGTATACACAACTTCCGGTAGTGCTCGTGCGCACAGGTTGTGCGGCAAATCGAAATATGTTTGCACTTATGGACAAGTGTAGCAATTTTTATATTGAAAGTAGCTATTATGCTGTAAATAGAGGATTTGAGCTGATGAGCGAGCGTTATTCCTCAAAGCGTATGCTTTTTGGGACAGCAGCTCCTATATATGCCCCAGCCTGTCCAATAGGTATGCTACATTACAGTGATTTGGATTTTGAGCAAAAACAGATGGTGGGGAGCAACAACTTGGAGCAATTATTGGGAGAGATTATATATGATATATGAAAATTTGGCTACTCGCCTTGATACAAGCAAATATCATATTATTGATTCACATGCACACCTTGGTAAGTATGCGCTTTTTCATATTCCCAGTGGTGAGGCAGAGGATTTGGTAGCGCAGATGGACAAGCTGGGTGTGTCACAAATAGCTATTTCACCTATGTTAGGGCTTCGCATGGATTGTGTGCGCTCAAATGATATGACCTATGAGGCAATGCAAAAGTATCCCGAGCGAATTATTGGTATGGCGACTATAAATCCTAACCGAAAAGATGAGATTATTCCCGAACTCGAACGGTGTTTTGATAAGCTGGGCATGAGTATGATTAAGCTGCATCCCGATGAAACAGCCTGCCATATGGATAATCCCGTATATGAACTTGTGTATGATTTTGCAAGCGAGAGAGGGCTTGCAATTATGAATCATTCTTGGGAAGATCCAAAAAGGATGGAGAAACTGGCAGGTAAATATCCCAATGTTAGATTTATTCAAGCTCATTCGGCCGGTAATTGGGATGGACACCGCGTGGAGGATTATTTTAGAGTGGCACGAGAGTGCCCTAACGCCTATGTGGACTTGGTGGCCAGCCCGGTATTTTATGATGCGCTTGAAAAAACTGTGGAGCTTGTGGGTGAGGATAAAATTTTATTTGGTTCGGATGCACCATTCCTAAATTTAGGCTTTGAGCTTGGTAAAATACTTCTTGCAAACATTTCACACACAGCAAAAGAAAAAATATTAGCTAAGAATTTTCAAAAAATTATTGGTGTATAGGGAGGGGTAAAGATGGCTTTGCCGTTTAATATTAATCTACATGAAAAGGTTATTGTAGTAACAGGTGCAGGTGGCGTGTTGTGCAGTTGCTTTGCAAAGGCACTGGCAGCTTGCGGGGCAAAAGTAGCTCTATTTGATATAAATGAAAAACAAGCACAAGAGTATGCCGATCAAATTAATGCCGATAAGGGGATTGCTAAGGCTTACGCCTGCAATGTCCTTGAAAAAGATAGCGTTGAACGTGCATATGCTAAGGTGCGAGAAGATTTTGGTAGCTGTGATATCCTCATAAACGGGGCGGGGGGAAACAATCCAAAAGCTACCACCACCAAGGAGTATTTTTTTGGGGATGAAAAGGGGGAAGAAGATCTCATAACATTTTTTGATCTTGACCCAAAGGGTATTGAATTTGTATTTAATCTCAACTATTTGGGTACGCTTATTCCCACACAGGTTATAGCAGGTGATATGGCCAAAAAGGAGGGGTGCTCTATAATCAACATATCCTCTATGAACGCTTTTTGTCCACTCACAAAGATACCTGCATACTCAGGGGCAAAGGCTGCAATTTCAAACTTTACCCAGTGGTTAGCGGTACACTTTTCTAAGGTGGGGATTAGGGTGAATGCTATTGCCCCCGGATTTTTCGTAACCATTCAAAACCAAAAACTGCTTTTTAACGAGGATGGCTCGCCCACTGCACGCACACAAAAGATATTATCAAACACCCCCATGGAGCGCTTTGGCAAAGCAGAGGAACTTATCGGTGCATTGCTATTTTTAGCATCAAATGATGCTTCGTCATTTGTCACAGGCACAGTTGTTGCTGTGGATGGTGGTTTTAGTGCATATTCGGGGGTGTAAAAATCATGCTAAGAAGTTTAAAATCTGGCAAATTAGCTGTAGAAATTTATTCAACAAGAGACGAGATGGGAAAGGCGGCAGCTGTAAGTGTGGCAGAGAAAATACAGTATGTGTTAGGGCATAAACAAGAGGTGAATATTGTGTTTGCAGCCGCACCCTCCCAGGTGGAGCTTTATCACCACCTCATAGAAAGTGACATTGATTTTTCCAATGTAAATGCCTTTCATATGGATGAATATATCGGTCTTTCGAGCGATGCTCCACAAAGTTTTGCCAACTATTTGCGGGGAAATTTATTCTCCAAAATGCCATTTAAGTCAATAAACTATATAAATTCGCAGGCAAGTGATCCCGAGGCTGAATGTGAACGCTATGCAAAGCTTTTGGCCGAAATGCCCCCCGATATCATCTGTCATGGAATAGGAGAAAATGGACACCTTGCGTTTAATGACCCGCCCACCGCCGATGTTGATGACCCTGTGGATGTAAAGGTTGTCAACATGGATGATATATGCCGTAATCAACAGGTGAACGACGGGTGTTTTGCCCATATCAATGAGGTTCCAAAATCGGCAATAACCATCACGTTGCCCATACTTACCAAGCGAACAGCTCACCTTATAGTTGTTGTGCCAGGCCCCACAAAAATTGATGCGGTGACCGCGACTATAAAAGGTGAAATTAGCACAACCTGTCCGGCGAGTGTTTTAAGATTACATAACGATGCAACGCTATTTTTAGATGAGGTAGCGGCAATGCATGTGTGAGTAATTTATATGGTCATAGCTAATATAAATTCGCTATGACCATAGGGAGACATCTAAATAAAAGCACATCTACATGGCGTTTATTTGTATACACCCGCTATCGCATATGTGCGATATAAATAATCTGTAGGATTATTTATACTATATTTACATGTATTGCGAAGACACTGTAGCAGGGGTGTGCATGAAACTGAGTCGCAACAGAAAAAAGCCCCAACCCGAAATGGGTTGGG
>CAYJGR010000068.1:6930-10751 GCA_964370005.1 uncultured Oscillospiraceae bacterium | reverse complement strand
GCCTCTTGGCTTGTAAGATCCACCCACAGTATTTTTCCCATAAGTCCGTAATTTTCCATAATGTTACTCCCTTCTCATTTACCCCACAAAATCCTGCCAAGGTTGTACAGACAGTGCGGCAGTGGGGCATACATTTACGCAACTGCCACAGGTGATGCACTTAGAGGCAATATTTGTCTGTGGGTGCAGTGCCATCATATCAAAGGGACAGGCTTCGACACAGTGTCCACAACCGTCGCATATATCTTTATTGACAGTGCGTGCACCTGTAGATTTGTCGGGCAGGATGGCCTGTTTGGGACATGCATTTGCACAAAAAGGCGCACGACATTGGTGGCACACCCCGGCCGATAGCTCACCACTGCCCATGATACCTTGTCCGTAACGGTAGTTAAGGCGGGGGAGATTTTCGCCGAATTGCAGATTTTGATCGATATGTAGCGAGGAGACCGAGGGTATAACCTCGCCTTGATTTTGCAGTGTGCAGGCCACTTCACAGCGACCGCATCCAATACATCGGCTGTTATCCACCACAAGCATACCCTGTGGCAGGGGGATACCGGTTCGCTCGCCCATCGCTTCCTGTGAATCGGAACAACCTCCGAGGAAACTCAGCACCGTGGCGCCCACGGCGACGGTGGCAGTACCCTTGGCCGCCATCTTTAAGAAGTCACGACGGGTTGTTTGTTTTTCAAGTATGGCATCTATTTTGTTTTTCGGCAAATATAGCCACTCCTTCCATTTTAGAGAAAATCTCATAAATTTTATTTTACATTTTTGAAAAAATAACCCAATGTCCGATTACTATTTTATCACAGCTACATGTCATGTTCAATACAAATTATCCAGAAATAAATGGCAAAAGTTGTCGTATTTATATCTTGACGCAATATATCACGGTGTGATATATTGTAAACAGGATAGAAAAGTAACACAATCCGGACTTTATGGGCTCAAAGGAGGTATACATATGTCCAATACTGATCATGTTGTACGCCGATATATGTCAAATATCGACAGCACCATCAAAAGCTATTTACCCATGAGTGAGCAGGGGTTTTTACTGCTATATAGCCTGCTGGAGGAACGTCATGGGTATGGTATCATGCAGTACGCCCAACAAATCACCGATGGTAGGGTGAATATGGGGGCAGGAACTGTGTATACAATGCTATATAAGATGGAAAATGACCATGTGGTGGAGGTTGCAAGGGAAGAAGAACGCCGCAAAGTCTATCGCATAACCGAGGTGGGTTTGGCGGTGCTCAAGGCCGAGGCCGCCAGAATATCAGGACTTGCGACACTGGCGCAGGATATAGCACAAAAAACACCTGTAAAGGTGTAATGATTAGGATTATTATAAGGGAGGGAGCAATATATGAATTTAAGTGATATGGTTTTACAGTGGTTGCCCGTGGTTTGGCTTGTGGTGGCGGTACTGCTTGTGGTGGCCGAGGTGGGCACAGCCGAGCTTGTGGCCATTTGGTTTGCACTGGGTGCTGTAGCGGCGCTTATAGCTTCACTGTTTAGTTTGCCTTTTTTGGGACAAATCGGGGTATTTTTAGGGGTGTCAATCTTGGCACTTATCGGTACACGTCCCTTTATCAAGAAGGTGTTGGTGGTGCGTCATGTGCGCACAAATGCTGACAGCTTTATCGGCCAAGTGGGAACGGTAATCAATGACATCGAGGGCGCACAACATGTGGGCAGGGTGAACGTATCGGGACAGGATTGGTCTGCTGTCAGCGAGGATGGCCAGCCGATATTTCAAGGTGAACAAGTACTGGTTAAAGCGATCGAAGGTGTTAAATTAGTGGTGCAAAAAGTGGTGTAAAGTGTTTTAACTTAACATACCAAGTGCTGCTGATTTTATGTGTGAAATAAAAAAAATGTGCTATGCACAGAATGGAGATTGTTATGGTAGAATTTGTAGGGGTTATAACGGTTATTTTGCTTGTAGTTTTTGTACTCATATTCTTGGTGTCCAACATCAAGATTGTACCACAGGCAGTTGTGTATGTTGTGGAACGTCTTGGGGCATATAACGGCACATGGCAAACCGGTATCCATGTTAAAATTCCTTTTATTGATCGCATCGCCCGCAAGGTATCACTCAAGGAACAGGTCATGGATTTTCAGCCCCAACCGGTTATCACAAAGGATAATGTAACTATTCATATTGATACAATTGTATTTTTCCAGGTGACCGACGCAAAGCTGTATACCTACGGTGTCGAGCGTCCCGTGGTGGCTATCGAGAGCCTCAGTGCCACCACACTGCGTAACATCATAGGTGAGATGGAACTTGACCAGACACTCACCTCCCGTGATGTGATAAACACCCGCATCACCTTGGCGCTCGATTCGGCCACCGACAAGTGGGGTATCAAGGTCAACCGTGTGGAGATAAAGAACATCATCCCCCCACGTGAAATTCAGGATGCTATGGAAAAACAGATGAAGGCCGAGCGTGAACGCCGTGAATCCATCCTGCGGGCAGAGGGCGAGAAACACAGCCAAATCCTTGTGGCCGAGGGTGAGAAGGAGTCGGCAATTTTGCGTGCCGATGCCGTGCGTGAGCAAAAAATCCGTGAGGCACAGGGCGAGGCCGAAGCCATCATGCTGGTACAAAAGGCACAGGCCGATGCCATTGTACTGCTAAACGAGGCCGCCCCCAGCAAGGGCGTCCTGACCCTGAAATCGTTCGAGGCATTGGAGGTCATGGCCGCCGGTCAAGCCACCAAGCTTGTAATCCCCAGCGAAATCCAATCTATGGCCGGCCTTGCAGCGGCACTCAAAGAGACGGTAGCCGATAAGTAAGGGGGGCAAGACCTCGGGGACGCTGTCCCCGAACCCCTGCCACCTTTTGAAAAAGGTGGACGAAAACTTTACCTCTCCCACCCGCCAAGGGCGCGGCTGGGAGAGTCTGTATATAAACTGCGCCGCCCAAACGCACTGCCACGGCGAGGGCGTGGCTCCGGATTTGGTGCCTTATCGCCTCGCATACTCGGCTGGCACCCACCCCGCCCTCACGGGCGTGGCGCACCTCTTACGAGATGAAATCCTCCGCCACACCCTCTGCCCATTGGTAGGTTTTGGGCTTGCGGGATGCCCTATGGCTTTTAAGAGTAGGTAAGTATATAAAATAAATATGGAGGTAAAAGGTATGAAACTTGCTATAGGTTGTGATGAGGCGGCCTTTGAGCTTAAAGAGATATTAAAAGACTATTTGCATGATATGGGACACGAGGTGGTGGACTGTGGCACACATGACACCACCCCTGTGCTGTATCCGGACATTGCCGTCAAGGTTTGTGGGTATATCACAAGTGGGCAGTGCCAGAGGGGTGTGCTCCTGTGTGGCACAGGCATCGGCATGGCTATGACGGCCAACAAGGTGGCCGGTATCCGTGCGGCGGTGTGTCACGACCCATTCTCGACCGAGCGCTCGGTGCGCAGCAATGATGCGCAGGTGTGCTGCATGGGGGCAAGGGTCATAGCTCCACAACTGGCCACCTATCTTTTGGGCATATGGTTGGGTGTGACATTTGATGGTGGAGCCTCGGCCGAAAAGGTAGAGCGCATCGGGTATTACGAGCGGCAGAACAGGTGAAAATATTGCAAATATGTCGCAATAGGATTTGATTTGTGCTATAATAACCAAAAGGCGGTCATTATAATTATTTATATGTGCCTGCTACGCAGATGCACGAATTATATCATAAATGCCCTAAGTTGTTCGTGTAGTCAGCTTGGACTGCATTTATGCTATAATAACCAAAAGGCGGTCATTATAATTATTTATATGTGCCTGCTACGCA
>CAYJGR010000068.1:2713-6830 GCA_964370005.1 uncultured Oscillospiraceae bacterium | reverse complement strand
TGCTATAATAACCAAAAGGCGGTCATTATAATTATTTATATGTGCCTGCTACGCAGATGCACGAATTATATCATAAATGCCCTAAGTTGTTCGTGTAGTCAGCTTGGACTGCATTTATGCTATAATAACCAAAAGACGGTTATTATAATTATTTATATGTGCCTGCTACGCAGATGCACGAATTATATCATAACGCTTCGCTTTTATGATATAATGACCACAGTGTGAAAATATATCCGGGAGGGGGTGTGCATTATGAAGAATAAGCTTAATCTGTTTCAGTCAATATTTACGGTGTTACTGACTGTCAGTGCTATCATAGTGGTTATAACGGCTTTTGCTGATTTTAGGCTGTTTTTGGCCTCGGCGGCATTGTGGATGGGAGCTTTTATATTTATGATGGTGAGGCTTAACCATATAAGCCGTGATATCACCGACTATCTCGAACATATGGGACAGATGTTGGCGGATGTGCAAAGCGCCTCCTTGACTGAATACCCCATAAGTGTACTGGTGGCCAAAGGCAACAAAGAAATTGTGTGGTATAACAGCATATGTCGGGAACAGGTGCTGGAGGATAAGCCCTACTGGGGCAGGTCACTGGGCGAGTTTTTACCCGATATTCCCATGGATGCACCCTGCCCGCCCGATGGATATGATGTCGAGCTCTCGGGCAAACTCTACACGGTTTTCGTCATTGTGGCACAGCGCAATAACGAGTCGATGTATGTGCTTTATTTTATAGATGACAATGATCTGAAAGTGGTTTCACAGCGGTTTGACGACACGCGTCCATCGGTCATTATAATGTCAATAGATAACTACGATGAGATGTTCCAAGGTGCAAAAGAGAACGAACGAGGTATCACCATGGGGCATATTGAGGAAATTATAGAGAAATTTGCACTTGATAACCGTGCCATGATGCGAAAAATCAGTCGAGATGCCTATTTGTTTGTCATAGAGGAACAGCATATGAAAGGGGTATTGGAGGAGCGTTTTGCCCTGCTTGACAGCATACGGGAAATTCAAACCGCCAACAAGATAACCCCCACCATGTCCATAGGTGTGGGCAGACAGGGTGAGGATTTTCATGTTTTGGAACAGATGGCACGCCAATCACTTGATATGGCACTTGGTAGAGGTGGCGACCAAGCTGCTATAAAGACCAAGAACGGCTATGAGTTTTATGGTGGGCGTTCAAAGGCTATTGAGAGGCGCAACAAGGTGCGCACACGTGTTATAGCCAGTGCCATGAGCGAGATAATAGGTAGCAGTGACAATGTGCTTATAATGGGACACCGCATGGCCGACCTTGATTGTCTGGGCTCGGCGGCGGGATTTTACAGAGCGCTTGAACAGATGGGCAAGACGGCACACATCGTCATGAACACAAAAACCGAGCTGACAGGAGCACTACATGATTATCTGCTTGAAAATGGGTATGAGGGCAAGATTATATCCCCCGAGCAGGCACTGTCAATGGTGAACAAGGACACACTGCTTATAGTGGTGGATACCCATGTGCGCCATGTAATGGAAAGTAGTGAACTGTATGAGGCCTGCCGCAATGTGATTGTGGTTGACCATCACCGCAAGATGGTGGGGCATATAGAAAACGCTGTTATATTTTATCATGAGCCTTATTCCTCCTCGGCCAGTGAGATGGTCAGTGAGGTTATACAATATTTGGAGGGGGTTAAGATTACGGCGGTGGAGGCCAATGCACTTATGGCCGGCATGACACTTGACACCCATAACTTCACCATGCGCACCAATGTGAGAACATTTGAATCGGCGGCCTATTTGCGTCGCATGGGTGCTGATACTACGAGGGTACGCAGTTTCTTTGCCTCTACAATAGACGACTACCGCAGCCGCAGTAACCTTGTATGCACAGCCGAGATGTATAGAGATTGTGCCATATCACTTGCACAAGAACCTGCAAGTGAAATTCAGGTAACTTCAGCGCAGGCAGCCGATGAGCTTATGTCCATAGCGGGGGTTAAGGCTTCATTTGTCATATACCCCATAGAGGGGGGTATATCGATATCGGCACGTTCTATGGGCAAGGTGAATGTACAACTTATAATGGAAAAGCTAAGTGGTGGCGGGCATCAGACTATGGCAGGCAGTCAAATCGCCGATATAGATGTTGACAGAGCAAGACTACTACTTATTTCAGCGATAGATCAGTATTTTGAGGAAAGTAGCAAACAAAAAAGCTAAATTTATTATAGGAGGACAATGACATGCAGGTTATACTTACTCAGGACGTTAAGGGTACGGGGAAAAAGGGACAACTTTGTAAGGTTGCCGATGGATATGCCCGCAACTTTTTGCTGGCTAAAGGGCTTGCGGTCGAGGCCACATCAGGTGCGCTTAATGAGATGAAGACAAAGCAGGCCGCAAAAGACCATAAGGCCGAGGTCGAGCGACAGGCGGCGCAGGATATGGCCGACAAGCTCAATGAAAAAACTGTCAAGATGACTGCCAAAGCCGGCACAGGCGGCAAGCTGTTCGGTGCAGTGACAGCCAAGGAAGTGGCTGAAGTCATAGCTAAAACCTATGGTGTCGAGGTGGACAAGCGTAAAGTTACACTCGACGATATAAAGACCTACGGTACATTTACAGCCGAGGTGCGCCTACATCCCGGCATCACCGCAAAGGTGTTTGTGGTGGTGGGCGAGGAATAAATCGTAACTTTCACACAAAGGGGGCATAGCCCATGGAGCAAAACAGCATAAACTCATTTGAGGAGATGTACACACGGCAAATGCCCTACTCGCTCGAGGCCGAACAGTCGGTGCTCGGGTCGGTGATTATAAAGCCCGATTGTCTCTCGGATGTGCTGGACTATGTGAGCATGGACAGCTTTTATCGCCGTCAACATCAGGAGATATTTGGCGTGATTTTGCGCCTATTTAACGCCGCCACCCCCATAGACGCCGTGACGGTGCTCGAGAGTTGTCTGCAGGAGGCGATTTTTCCAAGTGAGGGTGAGGCCAAGATATATTTAGCACAACTGGCCGGGGTGGTACCCACCACGGCCAATGTGGCCTCCTATGCCAAGATTGTGCAGGAAAAGTATTACCTGCGCCGCCTTATAGAGAGCGGTCAAGAGATGGCCGAGAGCGCAATGGATAGCCAAGCCGAGGCGCGACTTTTGCTTGATGCCGCCGAACAGCGCATATATGATATACGCCAAGGGCGGGATAATCGAGGACTTGTACCCATTGAAACGGTGCTTTATTCGGCCTATGACCACCTGCAAAAGATAAGCGGGGAGGATGCTGATAAGCATTTGGGCACCCCCTCGGGCTTTAAGATGCTTGATCAGGTCTTGGTGGGGCTCAACCCCTCCGACCTTATACTACTGGCCGCCCGCCCCGGTATGGGTAAAACTGCCTTTGCACTGAACATAGCTACAAATGTCGCCATACAGTCTCAGAAGTCGGTGGCAGTATTCTCGCTCGAGATGAGTGCCGAACAGCTTGTAAATCGTGTGCTTTCGAGTGTGACCCCAATACCGGGTATGCAGCTGCGCACAGGCAATCTGTCGGCAAGAGACTGGGCACGGCTTGCCGAGACCATGGAGGTCATGTCCAAAACCAAGATATTCATAGATGATACCCCAGGCATAACTGTAGCCGAGATGAAGGGTAAACTGCGCAGGGTAAAGGATTTGGGATTGGTGGTTATCGATTACCTACAGCTGCTCACCTCGGGAAGGCGCAGTGACAACCGTGTGCAGGAGGTATCAGAGATAACCCGTTCGCTTAAAAATATGGCCAAGGAGCTTAATGTGCCGGTGCTTACCCTTTCGCAGCTCACCCGTGGACCCGACTCACGCACCGACCACCGCCCGATGCTGGCCGACCTTCGTGAATCGGGTTCTATAGAGCAGGATGCAGACATTGTTATGTTTCTTTACCGTGAGGGGTATTATAATCAGGCCTTGGAGGATAAGAGCTTGGCCGAGTGCATCATAGCTAAGAACCGTCACGGTGAGGTGCGCCCGATAAACCTGCGCTGGGATGAGCAGTACACAAGATTTACAAGCGTGGATAGGCTACACAATGATGAATGATAAAGCGCAAAACACAATAGCGCATTA
>CAYJGR010000068.1:0-2613 GCA_964370005.1 uncultured Oscillospiraceae bacterium | reverse complement strand
TGGCTACGACTGCCCACCGCTCGGTCGAGGAAACCGCAAGGGAGCAAAGATATGTGTTCTTTGACGAGGTGGCGGGACAGGGCGATAAAATCGCCACAGCCCACACCGCTAACGACAATCGTGAAACCTTGCTATTAAACTTGACCAGAGGCACGGGGCTTCGGGGGCTTTGCGGTATACCACCGATGAGGGGCAATATCATTCGCCCTCTCATAGCCTGTAGCCGCGATGATACCGAAAAATTTTGCAAACAAAACGGTTTTTCATGGGTGGAGGACAGCACAAACCGTGAGATGAAATACACCCGCAATATACTGCGCCATAAAGTCTTGCCACTGCTTGAGGGATTAAATCCGGCGCTGAGTGACAATCTGACCGAGCAGTGCGGGCGTCTTAGGCGGGATGCCGATTTTTTGGATGATTTGGCCACTGCCCGGATGCAAAGACTCTCACGCCCCGATGGCACACTCGAGCGTGATGGTTTTTTGAAGTTGCCACTACCACTATCTGAGCGCATATTGGTGAGGATGATATCGCAGGGAGGTTCACCGTCGGCAAGGATGGTGGGGCTATGCAAAGCCAAGGCTGAGCAGGGGAGTGGTAGGCAACAACTTTGTGGTGGGTGGGATTTTTTTGCCACTCGTGATGTGATTGGGGTGGAGTGTCGCACTGCGCAGGTAGAGCCTGAGATGTTGTGCGAGGAACTTGTCCCGCCCGAATTGGGTCAAAGTGTGCAGCTTGTGATGGGTAATAGGAAAATTTTGGTGAGCACTTTATCAAATAATTTGGATAATTCCCAAAATATTTACAATTACCCCTTAAAAAATGTTTTGAGGTATGATACAATATATAGAAATGTGAAAATTCGTTCCTGCCATATGGGGGACAAACTGCGTATACCCGGACGAGGGGTAAGCAAGACACTTAAAAAGCTGTTTCAGGAGGGGGGAATTCCTCCAAATGTGCGCAGACAAACCCTTGTGTTGACCGATGGGGACGATCATATTTTGTGGGTAGAGGGATTTGGTGTGGATGAGAGCGCTATGCCCACTGCCGACACGCGCACCGTGATGGTTATACAGCCCGATACAAAAGAGTGATATTGACGGGGAAATCCCGAAAAAGTTTGGAGGTATACCGTGTTACAAGACATTGATAAGGTGCTGATTACACAGGAGGAACTTGACAAGCGGGTACAGGAACTGGGAGAGCAAATCAGTCGTGACTACAAGGATAAAAACTTGCTGATGGTCAGTGTACTCAAGGGTTCGGTGGTGTTCATGGCCGATCTTATGAGAGCTATAAGCATTCCTGCCGCTATAGATTTCATGGCTGTGTCGAGCTATGGCTCGGGGGTCAAGACCTCGGGTGTTGTGCGCATACTTAAAGATTTGGATAGCCCTATAGAGGGCAAAGATCTTTTGGTGGTGGAGGATATCTTGGACAGCGGTGTCACCCTTAACTATCTGCGTGAGCTACTGCGTGAACGAGGTCCTGCCAGCATTAAAATTGTAACCCTGCTCGACAAACCCGAGCGTCGCACCGCCGACGTGGTGGCCGATTACACAGGCTTTACCGTGCCCGATGAGTTTGTGGTGGGGTATGGGCTCGATTACGATGAGCACTACAGAAATCTCTCGTTTGTGGGGGTACTCAAGCCCTCGGTTTACAGCGAGGCATAAAACTCCTGGAAATTCCCATTATATATTGTAACGAAGGAAGTGAAGCCATTGTCACCAAGAAAACCCAGAGGAATACTGATATACTTTGCGGTGTTCCTTGTATTGATGTCCTTAGCCTCGCTCATGTTCGGAAGAGCACCCGAGGAGGAGCGCCCGGCCTACAACACAATAATTGATTATTTCTATGAGGATAAGGTCAGCGAATACACCCTGGACTACGGTACGGGGATATTGACCCTTACCCTCAAAGACAGCGAAGAGCCCATAACCTATAAAGTACCTAATCTTGATGTGTTTATTTACGACACCCACGATTATGTCAAGGAGAAAAACGCCGAGACCCCAGGTTCCATAGTCCAAAACTATGATGAACCCGAGGAGCAACCTTGGTGGTTCTCCATGCTCCCCACACTGCTACTCATTGTAGTGCTAGGCGTATTTTGGTTTGTTATGATGCGCCAAACCCGTGGTGGTGGCGGTGTCATGAGCTTTGCCAAGGCCAAAGCCCGAGGCCCCGACCAAGGCCCCAAGGTCACATTTGACGATGTGGCCGGTGCCGACGAGGAAAAAGAGGAGCTTGTTGAGGTCGTGCACTTCCTGCGTGACCGTGACCAGTTCAACAACCTCGGCGCACGTATACCCAAGGGTGTACTGCTTATGGGCCCTCCGGGTACAGGTAAAACACTGCTTGCCAAGGCTGTGGCAGGTGAGGCCGGTGTGCCGTTTTTCTCGATTTCGGGTTCTGACTTTGTCGAGATGTTTGTCGGTGTCGGTGCTTCACGTGTGCGTGATTTGTTTGATCAAGCCAAAAAATCCTCCCCAAGTATCATATTCATAGATGAGATCGACGCTGTGGGTCGCCACAGAGGTGCAGGCCTCGGCGGCGGTCACGATGAACGTGAACAGACCCTTAACCAGCTACTTGTTGAGA
>CAYJGR010000067.1:0-12078 GCA_964370005.1 uncultured Oscillospiraceae bacterium | reverse complement strand
GATGTAAAGCCCGGCGGTGTATTCCTTATCAACTGCCAGTGGACAGCCGAGGAACTAAATGAGAACATGCCTGCCGAGGCAAAGCAGTATATTGCCAAGAACAATGTACAGCTTTACACCGTTAACGCCATTGACCTGGCCGCCAAGATCGGTATGGGCAAGCGTACCAACACCATATTGCAGTCGGCATTCTTTGCACTGTCGGGTGTACTGCCCATCGATGATGCTGTCGGCTACATGAAGGACGCCGCCACCAAGAGCTACTCCAGCAAGGGTCAAGACATCGTGGATATGAACCACAAGGCTATCGATGCCGGTGTGTCGGCCTATGTCAAGGTGGATGTGCCCGCCGATTGGGCAAACGCCACCGACAACAAGAAGTCTGCAAAGCTTGAGGGCAAAGCAGAGCTTGTCAAGATGGTTGAGGATATCACACTGCCTGTTTCCCGCATGAAGGGCGACAGCCTGCCTGTATCGGCATTTATTCCTCACGCCGACGGTACATTCGAACAGGGCGCATCGGCCTACGAGAAGCGTGGCGTTGCCGTAAACGTACCCGAGTGGATTCCCGAGAACTGCATCCAGTGTAACCGTTGTTCTTATGTTTGTCCCCATGCCACCATCCGTCCCTTTGCACTGACTCCCGACGAGGTTTCGGCATTGCCCGCAGGTGCTAAGACCATGAAGATGACCGGCAAATTCGATGTGGAGTACAGCTTTACAATGGGCGTATCCCCCATGGACTGCATGGGTTGTGGTGTTTGTGTGGACGTTTGCCCCGCAAAACAAAAGGCACTTGTGCTCAAACCTCAAGACGAGCAACTGGCACAACAGCCTGTATTTAACTACCTCATGGAAAATGTCTCCCGCAAGGACGACATGCCCGACATCAAGACAGTTAAGGGTAGCCAGTTTGCACAGCCCCTTCTCGAGTTCTCGGGTTCTTGTGCAGGTTGTGCCGAGACCGCTTATGCACGTCTGGTCACACAGCTTTACGGCCAGCGTATGTATATCTCCAATGCAACAGGTTGTTCCTCCATCTGGGGTGGACAGGCCGCCACTTCGCCTTACACCACCGATATCCGCACAGGCTTTGGCCCCGCATGGTGTAACTCGCTGTTTGAGGACAACGCCGAGCACGGTCTGGGCATGTACTACGGCCAGAAGGCTGTACGTGACCGCCTGATTGCAAAGCTTGAGGAAGTAAAGCCCGAGAAACCCGAAGTTAAGACCGCAGTGGACGAGTATCTCGCCACCAAGGACAACGGTGACCTCAACGAGGCCGCAACCGCCAAGCTAATCACAGCCCTTGAGGCTTGCAACTGCGATTTTGCCAAAGAGATTTTGGCCGGCAAGGAATTCCTTTCCAAGAAGTCGGTATGGATCTTCGGTGGCGACGGTTGGGCATACGACATCGGTTTCGGTGGTCTTGATCACGTTCTGGCCAGTGGTGAGGATGTAAACATCATGGTATTTGATACCGAGGTTTACTCCAACACCGGCGGTCAGGCCTCCAAGGCATCGCAAATCGGTCAGGTAGCACAGTTTGCCGCCGCCGGTAAGCCCATCGCTAAGAAGAGCCTGTCCGAGATCGCTATGTCCTACGGTTATGTTTATGTGGCACAGATCGCCATGGGTGCCGACATGAACCAGACCATCAAGGCCATTGCAGAGGCCGAGGCATATCCCGGTCCCTCGCTTATCATCGGTTACTCTCCCTGTGAGATGCACAGCATCCGCGGTGGCATGACCAACTGCCAAAACGAGATGAAGAAGGCTGTGGACGCCGGTTACTGGCATATGTTCCGCTTTAACCCCACCGCCAAGGCCGAGGGCAAAAACCCCTTCACCATGGATAGCAAGGCACCTACCGCCAGCTATAAGGACTTCATCATGAATGAGGCTCGCTACACCTCTTTGACCCGTGCATTCCCCGATCGTGCCGACCAGCTGTTTGAAAAGGCCGAGCAGGTTGCCGCCGAGAAGTATGAGCACCTCACAAAGCTTGCAAAACTCTACGAATAAGAGTTTATACAGCATATCTAAAACAAAAACCCTCTCACCTGCATTTGCGGGTGAGAGGGTTTTTTGTAGTCAAAACATAAGGGTAACTATGGGCAATGCTTACTGACAAATCGTCGCTATTATTTGATATTTGGGATGATACAACGTTTTATAACCCAGATAAAGCGAACAAAAACATGACATACACACCACAGCGGTTATGGCTATAATTATGGTGATTTGATATATTATAGCCGTGGTGGGCGATGTGCCCGAAAGGATTTGCCCCGTCATCATGCCGGGCAGTGACACTATACCCATGCCCATCATCGAGTTTATAGTGGGAAGCATAGCCGTCTCAAGTGACCCCCGCACCAAGGGTAACAGAATATTCTTAGGAGATGCACCAATGCACATCATGGTGTTTATGCGCAAACGCTGACTTTCAAGCATTTCCCGCAATGTCTTTAAGCCCAGCAAAATGCCTGTCATGGCGTTGCCCATGAGCATACCGGCAATAGGGATGGTGTATTGCGGATTGAAAAGACTCTCCCCCACCACACATATCACAAAAAATATTATCACAAATAACCCGCAAATGCCTATAGATAACCCCACAATGAGTTTGAAATGCGAGTTCAACCATTGGTTTTTTGACAGTACACGATGAATCGAAAAACCCATCATACCAAAAAGGTAGGTTAGAACAAGTGCGGGATGGGGCGCCGTGAATATATAAGTCAGCACAAAGCCCGACAGCATGAGTTGTACCGTCATGCGCAGACTGCCCACTATCAGCAGTTTTGTTTGGTTTATCCCACAGGCCTTCATCACAATGCCCACCACCAAAAGCAGTGCATACGCAAGTGCAAATTGCCATATTCCGATTTGTACTATATCATTCATGCCTGCACCCCCTTTGTAAGCTCTATGGTTCGCTGTGAAAATCTATTGACAAGTTCGGGGCTGTGGCATACCGCTATGGGGGTGATGCCCTGCCTTTTGCAGTGCTCGGATAGACTCGACAAAAGCTGTATGGCGGTGGGGTGGTCAAGTGCCGAGGTCGGTTCGTCGAGCAACAGCACCTCGGGCGCAAATGATAGGCATATGGCGAGGAATACCCTTTGGCGCTCACCGCCCGACAGCGTGTGGCAAGGGGTGTCGAGCGCAAAGGGCGCACAACACGCCGACAGCATTGCGGATATATACTCCTGTGTGGGACAATCCTCCTGTCGTACCTCAAAATACCGCAAAAAATTCTCCTTTATACTCGTGTCAAACAGAAAAAAATCTTGCAAGGCCAGCATTACCTGTTTGCGGTGGGAGAGTGCGTCGCATGTGTTGATATCACGTCCTCGATAGAAAATCTGCCCATTCGAGGGCAGTGCGGTGGCGTTTAACAGTCGCAACAATGTGCTTTTGCCACAACCGCTGGGGCCTGTGATAAATGTAAACTCCCCTTCATAGATTTGTATCTCACCATATGATAAGATATCTAAAAATTTAAGATTTTGTGTTTTGAAAAGCTCCATCCCTTACCTCCGCTTGACATATGGACATTTAAGTTATATGATTATATTATCGAAAATAGATATCGAATTTCGATAATATAATATCACAGGGGGAGACAAAATGCAAGCACCTATTTTAAGAAAATTATTTTTAGCCTTTATGCAGGTGCACATATTGCACCATGCAGGCAAAGAGCCGCTGTACGGCGGATGGATGACAAAGGAGCTTGCCCGCCATGGTTATGAGGTCAGTGCGGGGACACTCTACCCCATTTTGCACAACATGGAAAAGGAGGGGCTACTGCTCTCGCAGAAGCGCACAGTCGAGGGCAAAATGCGCAAGTATTATGAGATAACCCCCCTTGGGACACAGGTGCTAAGCGAGGCTAAAATCAAAATTGCCGAGCTCAGTGGAGAGGCTGTGTTGTAGGTTTTATGCCGGGACAAAAGATTTATCACGGCGCACGCAATTCCCATCAAAAATTTAACATTATTTTATCATGTAAGATGGTGGAATTTTTTTCTTGTTTAGGTTATGATACAAAGTATATATATAGTGTAATATAGCGCACCCGAGGGAGGATACAGCATGTATGGTGTCATAGATATAGGATCCAATACCATTCGCCTGTCGATATATAAAAAGAGTTTGACTGCCTTCACACCTATGTTCAACAAAAAGGTTATGGCGGGGCTGGCGGGATATGTGAACAAGGCGGGGTGTCTTTCGAGTGAGGGCATACAAATCGCCATCACCTCCCTATTGGAACTGCGTCAAGTGTTGGAAAATCTTGAATGCAAAGAGGTGTTTGTATTTGCCACCGCCTCACTTAGAAATATCAAAAACACCGAAGAGGCCACAGCCAGCATCACCAAGCACACAGGGTTTAATATCGACCTTGTATCGGGGCAGGACGAGGCCAAATACGGATTTTTGGGGGCGACCTGTTTTTTATCGCTGACCAAGGGGGTTTTGACCGATATCGGTGGGGGCAGTACCGAGCTTGTCTGCTACGAAAACGGCAATATTAAACAGGCAGTGTCCCTCCCTATGGGTTCTTTAAATCTCTATACAAATTTTGTATCGGACATCCTCCCCACGCAAAAAGAGCTTTCTGCTATAAGAAAACATGTGCGCGGGCAACTTGACAATGTCACTTTACCGGATGATTTTCATTTGAGCTGTGGTGTGGGTGGTACGGTGCGAGCCAGTTGTAAGCTGGCCTGTTCTATATATAAGCTTTCCCCCTCCAACCACCTGTTGTTAGCTGAGCACCTCACCAAGATGTTGACCCGCTTTTGTGAGCGACCAAATGAGATGACGACAAGCATATTAAAAGCTATACCCGACCGTATTCACACAATTTTGCCCGGCATGGCGATACTTTGTGAACTTATAGAGCGCTACAGCGCCCAAACCATATGGGTAAGCGATTACGGTGTGCGTGAAGGTTATCTCTACACCAAGCTATTTAAGTAAGAGTGAGAATATGTAATAAACATATATGAGGAAATGGAGATAGGTATGGAAGAGCATGCTAAGAAACAGCATCCCCCTTACACACAAAACCGTGAGCTTTCTTGGCTTAGGTTTAATCAGCGTGTATTAGAGGAGGGGGCGGATCCACAGGTACCATTGTTGGAGCGGCTTAAATTCGTCTCGATATTCACCAGCAATTTGGATGAGTTTTTTATGATACGTGTGGGGAGTCTATTTGATATAGCCCAGATGGATGCCGAACACCTCGACAACAAATCGGGCTGGACAGCCGCCGAACAACTTGAGCAAATATATACTGCTGTGCGCCCCTTGTACGAGCAACGCAATGCAATATATAAACAAATTAAAAAAGAGATGGCCGACCAAGGCATACATGCGCTTGAGTATAAACATTTGCGCAGTAGTGAGGTCAAATATATCAAAGAATACTATAAAAATGATATACGCCCCATCTTAGCCCCCCAAATTGTAGACCCACACCATCCCTTTCCGCACATAGCCAATAAGGAAGTTTACATCGTGGCACTACTCAAGCGCAAGGGGGCTACAGTGCTCGGGCTTATGCCAATCCCCTCATCCTTGCCACCTTTTGTGCGCCTACCGGGCGCAGAGCTGCGATATATCCGTATGGAATATATCCTGCTTCAATTTGCACAGGATATGTTTGGCAAATATGATATCATAGAAAAAAACTGCATGTGCATCACCCGAAATGCCGATATACACCCCGACGACGAAGCCTTTGTCGTATCGATGGATTTTAGGACACTCATGAAAAAAGCGCTAAATAAACGCCGTCGTATGGCGGTGGTGCGCATGGAAATAAACTACCCTATGAGCACTAATTTCTCCTCGTTACTCTGTGATAAGTTTGAGATCAATCCCACCCAGATATTTGTCTCGGCCATTGCGCTTAAAATGGGCTATGCCTTTGACCTCATTCCCATGCTATCACCCGAGCAGCAGGAACTATTGGCCTATCCACCACACACCCCCGCACCCCCGAAACTGCAACAGGGGGTAAAAATTATCAGACAGGTGCGCCAAAAGGATTTGTTGACTTTCTACCCCTATCAAAGTATGGATACATTTTTGCAGATGATAAGGGAGGCGGCTCACGACTCGTCGGTCATATCGATAAAAATAACCATTTATCGTCTGGCTCGCAAGGCAAAACTTGTCGACTACCTCTGCGCCGCCGCCGAAAACGGCAAAGAGGTGACAGTCCTCCTCGAGCTACGAGCACGCTTTGACGAACAAAACAACATCGACTGGTCGGAAAAACTTGAGGATGCAGGCTGTAAGATTATATATGGATTTGATGTGTACAAGGTGCATTCCAAGGTCTGCCTTATCACCTGCAAGGACAAGAATGGGTTTTATTATATCACCCAAGTGGGTACAGGCAACTACAACGAAAAGACGGCCTCGCTTTACACCGATCTGTCGCTGACCACCGCCAACCCCGAAATCGCACAGGATGCCGTCGAATTTTTTAAGAACATGTCCATAGCCAACCCCGACGGCAATTATAAGCGGTTACTTGTCGCCCCAAACGGCCTGAAAAACGTGCTCCTTGAACTTATAGACCGTGAGATTGAAAAAGGCGCTATGGGGTCGATATTCATCAAGATAAACTCGCTCACCGATATAGATTTTATCCGCAGGTTGGCCAAGGCCTCCAAGGCCGGTGTCGAGGTCAAGTTGATTGTACGTGGGATATGTTGTCTTTTGCCTCAAACCCCGGGTGAGACCGACAACATATTGGTCACGAGTATTGTGGGGCGATTTTTGGAGCACTCCCGCATCTACTGCTTTGGTAGGGGTGCCGAGCAAAATATTTATATCTCCTCGGCCGACCTCATGACCCGCAACACCGAACGTCGCATAGAGGTGGCTTGTCCGGTGCTTGACCCAGCTCTCAAACGGGAAATAGGCGATATGATGGAGACCCACTGGTCGGACAATGTAAAGGCCAGAGTCCTGCGCAGTGACGGACTATATGCCAAAAAAATCGATAACCGCCCCCCTCTTGACAGCCAAAAACATTTCATTGAGAGCTATAAAACAAAGGCCGACACCCTGCCAAAAAGGGAGCGAACCTTTGCGAAAGTACGCCGTATATTCGGTATGCGCAGTGACAGGGCACCCACAGAGTAAGCATATTTAAAAATTCAACCTCCCACCCGCCAAAAGCAGATGGGAGGTTAAGTTTTAGGAATTTACTTCTCGGCTATGACCTCGATTTCGACCAGAGCGCCTTTAGGTAGCTTGGCCACCTCGACGGCACTGCGGCAGGGGTAATCACCGCTGAAGAAAGTGGCGTACACCTCGTTCATGGCGACAAAGTCCTCCATATTGTCAAGGAATACGGTGGCCTTTATCACCTTGTCCATATCGGTGCCGGCCGCCTGCAAAATAGCTTTGACATTGCAAAGTGCTTGGCGGGTTTGTTCGGCGATGGTGGCGGGCATGTCGCCTGTGGCGGGGTCGATGGGTATTTGACCCGAGGTGAACACAAGCCCCCCCACAACCTTGCACTGCGAATAAGGGCCGATTGCACCGGGTGCGTTTTTGGTCGAGATAACTGTTGCCATATTTCGTTCCTCCTGTTTGTGTAATACCGTCCGGTTAATCATATCTAAAAAACGTTCAGTCGTCAACCAAAATCATATAATTTTAGGATATCATTATAATATTACAATGTAAATCGTATATTTATAGCTTACCCCGCTTCGATTTTTTTGGGTAGGGATAGGGGTGGGCGAAGGCGGTCTTATGCCCGCGGGCGTCGCTTTGCCCTCGGGCTTATGTCCGTCGAGGACACCACGCCCCCTACACGGAAAAGCGGAGTGGAAGCAGAGCCTATCTCCTTATGGTCTTGACCTTAAATATAAATCCATCGCAACGCGATACCATCATTACTAATTACTAACTACTCATTACTAATTGCCCTTAAAAGCCTTTTTCTATCCTCTATTTGACACTTCATCATATTTTTGGCATAATATAGAGCATAACGGCCATACAAAAGGGGGGGATTTGAGACTTAAGCGCCATATTATACCGAAAGGAGGATAGCAGTAACAGCACCACAAAGCGCCATGACCCGCCATTTCCGGGCGGGTGACGAGGTGGGAGGAGCATCGAATTATTCGGCGGATGCCTCCCCGTCCATCCTTGGGACGTCACAGCGGGATCAAAATCGCAGGTAACTGCGCCACAATATCACCGCCGGACAGGGATTATAATCAAATTTTGCCTGAAGGGAGTTTGCCCTCAGGTTTCTATTTCTATTTTCATTTTAAGACTACACCCCAACAAAGCCTTGGGGTCTGTTTTGTCGTGCGGTTTTATGCCTAAAACGGCAAAACGTCAAATTAAGGAGGATATTTTTACTATGTGTGGAATTGTTGGATATACAGGCGGGCGCACCGCCGTCAAAGTTTTGCTCGAAGGGTTATCGAATTTGGAATACCGAGGTTACGACTCGGCGGGGGTGTCACTTGTCATGCCGGATGGCGACATAGACACCATAAAGGCCAAGGGCAGACTTGATAATCTGCGAGAGCGTATTGAGGAACATTCAAAGACCTCTCATTGTGGCATAGGTCACACCCGCTGGGCCACCCACGGCGAGCCGTCTGACACAAATGCCCATCCCCATGTCACCCCCCGCCTCTCCCTTGTACATAACGGCATCATAGAAAACGACCAAAAAATACGCACGTTTTTGGAGGATCAGGGGTATGAGTTTAAGTCCCAAACCGATACCGAAGCGGCCGCAAATTTAGTGGATTTTTATTACAAGGGTGACCCCATAACCGCCATACGCCGTGCCTGTGAGATGTTGCGTGGTGCCTATGCATTTTGTGTGCTGTTTGCCGACCGCCCGGGGGAGATTTACTGCCTGCGCAAGGATAGCCCCCTACTTATCGCCATGGGGGAGGGTGAGAATTTTATCGCCTCGGATATGCCGGCCGTGCTACGTTTTACCCGCAAATACTGCCTGTTGGAGGAGGGGGAGATCGCCAAAGTCACCCCCGATAAAGTCAGCATAATAGACAACGACGGCGCTACCATCACAAAGGATATTCTCACAGCCGATTGGAACATTGAGCAGGCGCAAAAGGGCGGTTATGACCACTTTATGCTCAAAGAAATTCACGAGCAACCCGATGCACTGCTCGCCACACTTTCCCCACGACTTGACGAGGAGGGTTTGCCCGATTTCTCGGCAGGCGGACTTCCTAAGGGCTTATTCACATCGATAAACAAGCTGCATATCGTGGCCTGTGGCACCGCCATGCACGCCGGCATGATAGGGAAATTTTTGTTTGAAAAGTTGGCCGGCCTCTCGGTCGAGGTCGATGTGGCCTCGGAATTTCGTTACCGTGACCCTGTGCTCGAACCTGACCACCTTGCACTGATAATCTCCCAGTCGGGCGAAACCGCCGACAGTCTGGCTGCCCTGCGCCTTTGTAAATCTCGTGGGTTAAAGGTGGTTGCCATGGTCAATGTGGCGGGATCATCTATCGCCAGAGAGGCCGACTACTGCATATACACCTATGCAGGGCCCGAGATCGCCGTGGCCTCGACCAAGGCCTACTCGGTGCAGGTTGGGCTTATGTATCTCTTGGCCGTGCTGTGCGCCACCGAACGGGAGCGCATGGACAAAGCCGACGCCCTTTCCTACCTCGACAGCATGCAAACCACCCTCTCCAATATGCCACAGGTATTGGGCATGGTCGACGAGATAAAGCGTTACGCCGACAGCCTTGTAAACGTCTCCGACCTGTTCTTTATCGGGCGGGGTATCGACCACGCCTTGGCGCTCGAAGGCTCTCTAAAGCTCAAAGAGGTCTCATACATACACAGTGAGGCCTATGCCGCAGGCGAGCTCAAACACGGCCCTATAGCCCTTATATCACAGGATGTGCCCATCATCGCCATGGCCACCCAAAAGAGTCTATTACCCAAGATGACCGCCAATATAAGAGAGGTGGTAAGCCGTGGAGGGCGGGTACTGCTCATAACAGGGCAAGATTATGACATCGATATAACCTGCTGTGAAAATATCCTGCGCCTACCCATCACCGACGAGGCCTTTGGCCCCATACTCGGGGTAGTGGTGCTCCAACTGCTTGCCTACTACGCCAGCACCGCCCGAGGTTGCGATGTCGATAAGCCACGCAACCTTGCAAAATCTGTTACGGTGGAGTAAGACCTTGGGGCTCCGCCCCAAACCCCACCTCGGGGCTTTGCCCCGAACCCCACCTTGGGGCTCTGCCCCAAACCCCGCAAACTTTTTGAAAAAAGTTTGAACAAAAACTTTAAATAGCCCACCTGCAAAAAACGCAGGTGGGCTGAACTTTTATGCTGTACTCCTATCCATACCGATATCTTCGGCGGGGGCGTGGCTACGGATTTGGTGCCTTATCGCCTCGCACACTCGGCTGGCACCCACCACGCCCTTGCGGGCGTGCCCCACCTCTTACGAGGTGGAATCCTCCTCCCCACCCCCGCCTATTGTTATACTTTTGATTTTTTGAACTTAATACGCATAAAAATAGTGTAGCAACAAAAGTCACTACACTATCAAGTCTAACTTTTTGGGAACAGATCAATTTATGCTGTGAGCAGTTCCTTTATCTTATCCACACCCTTTTGCACTTCGTCCTGGGCATGCTGTGTCCATTCGGCCTCGGGGATGTTGTCGTTAGGTGCACCCAGCATCACAAAGAATACATAATCACCCTCGACCACAACCTGTGAAGCGTTTATTTTGTCGAGGTTGGAGGGATACTGCACGGTGTCACTCACAAGCTTCTCACGATAGGCGGTAAGCTCGTCAGCCACAGTTTGCCCCATGCCCTCGGTCGCCTTTATCGCGATGAAGGTGTCCACATGGGTGCTGATCATGGGTGCCTCGGCGATAAAGCTGTCCACATTGGCCATATCTATGCCGTACACTTCGCCCAACATGGTCTCATCAAGTGGCATGGAGGGGATATAGTTCTCACCATAGAGGGTTTTTATCTCGGTGTGGATATCTTCTATGGAGACATCACCCATGGCCTCCCCCTCGGACACACTCTCATCACTCGGCTCTGACTCGGGCTCACTGCTTTCCTGCTCCTGCTCGGTCTGGCTCTCGGGTGCCGGGGTCTCCTCGTCACCACCGCTACAGCCCACCAAGGCCAAAATCATGGCTCCTGCCAACATAATAGTCAGTATTTTTTTCATTGTTTTTTATGCTCCTTTGAAGTTACCATATTTGTCCATAAACATCTCGGACATATTATCAGTGTGGTTTTGTGGGCATTTTGTTGCATTTGAATGTGAAAAGTTTGTAAATAATGCTGTGTGGTGATGTGATTAGTATTTGTGGGGGGGGGGGGAATATGCGGTTTCAATTACTTATTCAATTAAAACCTATATATCCTCCGAACCCGAGCATATATACCGCCATAGCCATGTTAAATTCGTCATTTTTTGCACCAACTTTGGAGGCCATTTCTCTTAGACCTTCAATCACGGTATCATTGGGAACTACAACTTTATCCATTGTATTAACAGCCATGTTTATAGTTTCGGGAAGCGCCATACACATTTGAAAAAATGCATCTTCTTGACCTGTAACCAGTGTATAAAATTTATCCAAGCTCACCCTACGAATAAGTTTGTGCCCAACTTTTTGCCCCCTGACTGTTGTTTCCCATTTTATATTCTGTGATTTTTGGGCAATCGCCTCGACTAAAAAACAAGCGCAATCATCATCTTGCAAAATTTGATGCTGCATTTTAATAAATGTTCCCGACGCAGATGCAGAATTCATTGTGTTGTGCTTATTTTTTATTTCAACGTAAACGGTTTTGACAACACCTGCATCTTGAATTTCAATACCATTTTCATTTTTATAAATTACATCCCATCCCGCTTTGGGCACTTCGCAATTCTTTATGTACTGAAATATTCTTTGATGAAAATATCCTATATCATTATTATTCGATTTATCCCTTTGTCTGAATATTTCACTGCTTACAATCTCTTCCCATGTGT
>CAYJGR010000066.1:4421-12336 GCA_964370005.1 uncultured Oscillospiraceae bacterium | reverse complement strand
TCTCCAGTTCCTCGGCTCTTTCGGATGAGAGATTCAGGCTGTCAAGCTCCTTTTGGCATTTTTCACAGTGTCGCAAAATTTCACTTATTGTGCCACCGTACTTCTTTCTTAGGCGGTATATCTGATCGAGTCTACTCTCAACTTCATCGAGTTTGCGGGGGTCAAAGGCAACCGAATCGATTTGCTCACGCAATACCGCCAACAGCTCCTCAAGCTCATAACCAAACTCCCGCAATTTTGCGGGGTATTCCTCGAGCTCCTCCACAAACTTTGCAGCATCCTCCACGCCGTCACACAACAGGTCACACAGATATACCATGCCCTGTTGCTCCTCACTTCCCTCGAGTGCGCTTTGAGCCTGTGCCAAAGCAGCGGTAACCTTCTCGGCATTTTTTGCGCGTTTGCGCAGACTGTCCAGCTCCTCTTCCTCGCCGTCGGTGAGTTCAGCTGACTCAATCTCACGGATTTGAAACTCAAGCATGTCCATGCGCTGTGCTTTTAAGTTTTCATCCATATTCAGGCTGTCGAGTTGCGATTTTATATCGGTGTACTCCTCATAGGCCTTTTTATACTGTTCACGCAGTGGGTGAAGTTCCCCGAAGCTGTCGATATATTCAAGATGTTTTTGTGCCAATAGAAGCTGTTGGTTATCCTGTTGGCCGTGTACATTTATGAGTAAATCCCCCACCTGTCGCAAGGCGGTGGCCGTCACAGTCTTTTTGCCTATCTTGCAGTGACCCTTGTTGGGGTCGGACGATAGCTCTCGAGACACCGTGAGACGGCCACCCTCTACAGGGTAGCCCATCTGTTCTATAGTGGCTATATTCTCGGGGGAAAGCTCGCAGAACTCGGCCTCGACAAAGGCGGTATCCTCGCCGGTGCGAATTATCCCTCGTGAGGTTCTTGCCCCGAGCACAGCATTTATCGCCCCGATAAGTATGGTTTTGCCGGCGCCTGTCTCTCCTGTGAAGACATTAAGACCATTTGTAAAGGAAATTTTGGCCTGTGAAATCACGGCAATATTTTTGATGGTAAGACTGTACAGCATAAAATCACCTCGCACCTGCAAGCATTTTGCGCAGTTCTTCTACAAAGTCGGCCGCACTTTCTTGGTCACGCATAAGTATGAATATGGTGTCATCACCCGCAAGTGTACCTACAACACCTTTCCAATGTATCGAATCTAGTGCCGCACAGGCCGCATTGGCCATGCCGGTGTAACACTTGACAACCACGGTATTCAGGGCATAATCCACACTGTTGACCGACTCGGTAAAAATGGCATGAAACTTAAATGACATATCCACCGATGTTGTGGCCGAACCCGTGGTATAGTGATATCCCCCGCCGGGCGACTGGGTTTTTACAAGTCGCAACTCCTTTATATCCCGTGACACAGTCGCCTGGGTCACATGAAAACCACCTTCGGTAAGAAGTCGCAGCAGCTCCTCTTGAGTATCTATTGAATTTTGATCGATTAGTTCCAATATTTTTGCGTGACGTCTGGATTTCATTTGTACTCACCCACTTTCAGATAGTTGTATGAAACATTTGTTACTTTTTGTGGACTATTTTTTGTGAAAGTATCTCATAAAATTGTTTTTCACCAAATGTTATAAACTTAGCCGAACGACTGCTTGAACCTATGGTGATCATCTCTCCCTCATCGATCGACATGGGGGGCGCACCATCCAGTGAGAGAAAAAGTTCCCCATCGCGCGGTGGCATAGTTGGCGAAACGCTTATTTTTCTATCAGCTGAAAAGAGCAGTGCCCTTGCCGTGAGGCGATGAGGACATATGGGGGTCATCACAATGGCATCCATGTGGTGATCAACAATAGGCCCACCTGCCGACATCGAATAGGCCGTCGAGCCTGTTGGTGTGGCGAAAATCAGCCCATCCGCCCTAATGCTGTCCATATACACACCATCACAGTGCATCTCTAAATCTACAAGGTTATAATTCAGGCCTTTGAATATAACCGCATCGTTTATAGCCACACCGTTGTAATTTCGTCCATCGCCGGTTATAGTGGCCGATAAAACGGTGCGGTGTTCTATGTTATAATCCCCCTCTTTGAGACGAGTTAGCAATGCTGTCAGGCGGTCATCGCACTCGGCCTGCGCCAAAAATCCGAGGTGTCCTGCATTTATCCCCAGTACCGGCTTGTCATGGCTTAGGGCTTGGCGCACGCTGTGAATTATAGTGCCATCTCCCCCAATAGCAATTATAACATCACATCCCGCCACACACTCCTCGGTGCTGTCCAGTGGGGTAATATCGGTCATGCCACTTGCAGAGGCATCATAGTGTGGCATCAAAATCTTACACCCAAGCCGACCCAGAATACGAGCGACTTCTTTTGAATATTCCAGTGCCTTTGGTTTGCCCAGATTGGGCATGAGAAAAATATTCATATAACCCCTTTATATATTACATACATTTGTTACAAGCTACTATGGGCATTCTCTACAACCTGTGATATTTTTTGCTCATCTACACAGCTCTCATCCTCGGTCTTGCGTAGCATCAATAAAAATTCGATATTCCCCTCCGGCCCTTTGACAGGTGAAAAATCCAGCCCCTGCGGACACAGTCCCGACTGCCCGGCCATATCGGTCACTTTACAAATCACATCGTGATGTATCGCACTTTCTCTGACCACACCTTTTTTGCCCACAAGCCCCTTGCCCGCCTCAAACTGCGGCTTGACAAGACAAACTGCCACGCCACCCTGTTTAAGGTGCTCGGCAATGACAGGAAAAATCAGCCCAAGTGAGATAAACGAAACATCGACCGATACAAAATCCAAACCCTCCGGTATTTGCTCCTGTGTGAGATTTCGTGCGTTTGTGCGCTCAAAATTTATCACCCGTGGGTCTTGGCGAAGTTTCCAAGCGAGTTGACCATACCCCACATCGACAGCATAGACCTTCACAGCCCCATTTTGTAGCATACAATCGGTAAACCCGCCTGTCGAGGCCCCTATATCGGCACATACAAAACCTTCAAGTGTAAGTGAAAATGTTTCAAGGGCTTTTTCAAGCTTTAGCCCACCTCGGCTAACATATGGTAGGGTTTCCCCTCTTACTTCTATGTTGTCACTGTCCGAGACATCCTGCCCCGGTTTGTCGGCCTTTTGATTGTTGACATAGACAAGCCCCGCCATAATAACACCCTTGGCACGCTCTCTGCTGCCCACAAGCCCTCGCTGTACCAACATAATATCCAAACGCACCTTCATACAGCCAGCCCCTTTATGTTATAGGTATAATTGTGGCCATAAGTACGCCCAAGAGTGCGCCACCAAGAACTTCAAGCGGGGTATGACCCAAGTATTCTTTGAGCTTTTTTTGCACCTCATCTTCGGTATGTGCATCCTCACTGTCATTATCGGTTATAGGTACCTCAATATCCTCACTCACACTTTCTTTGTTTGAGAACAGATTTGATAAATCCTTGGATAGGTCGTTAAAGTTAAATACCATGCGGTTAATAACCTTTGCATGTTCCCCCGCTGCACGGCGCACACCCATAGCATCATACATTACGACCCCCGCAAATATAAGTGATAAGGCAAACAGCGAGCTTGCAAAGCCCTCGGTACGGGCGACCGCCACCGCCATTGCGCATACCAGCGACGAGTGAGAACTGGGCATCCCCCCCGCACCGTAAAGCCGTTCGGGTACAAATGCATGGGTGGTAAGCAGTGTGAGCAAGGTCTTTATGACCTGCGCCGCCCCCCACGACAAAAATGCCACCGTTATTATCGGGTTGGCTGTGAATATGTTGTGAATGTTATCCATTTAGACTCTCCGTTTTGCCGTATTTGTTACGTTTTCAGTGTTTACGTTTGGCCAACATATCGGCCAGTTTATATAAAAATGTGTGATCAAGCTCGGTGCCTTTTATGGCCAAATCAGCTTTTAACACCAAATCTTTTACCATCTCTTGCGACTGCTGTAGTCCATATAGACTGACATATGTGCTCTTTTTATGTTTATCATCACTGCCTATCGGCTTGCCAAGTTCCTCCTGGGCGGCCGTTACATCCAAAATATCATCCACAATTTGAAATGCAAGCCCAATATGCCCCGCATAGGTTCGTGCACGCTCAATAATATCATCTGTAGAACCTGCAATAATGCACCCCATCACAGCGGCGGCACGAATGAGTGCGCCGGTCTTCATGCTGTCAAGGGTGGCCAGTCGCTCGGGGGTTATCTCGGTGTTCTCACTCTCCAAATCTATGACCTGTCCACCCACCATGCCCTGTACACCTGCGGCATAAGATAGCTCCCTCATCGCCCTTATGAGGAGATCATTTGGGATATCGCCGGTGTGCTTAGCATTTAGCAGAGTGTCAAAGGCCAAAGTGAGCAGGGCATCGCCTGCCAAAAGTGCCGTAGCCTCGCCAAAAGCTACATGGCAAGAGGGCTTTCCTCGGCGTAGGTCATCGTCATCCATACAGGGCAGGTCATCGTGTATGAGCGAATAGGCGTGTATCATCTCAATCGCCGCCGCAAATGGCAATGCCTTTACAGTATCCCCACCGCACAACTCACAAAATGCGAGGGTCATCACACCACGAATACGCTTACCCGAGCCGAGTAGGCTATAATGCATGGCCTCTACCACCGACTTTTGGGGGCAATCGGTGTCGGGTAGATAGTGAGGGAGAGACGCATTTATCTGTGATAGGTAGCAGTCAAACTGCTCTTTGAAATCCTGTTGCATTTTTGGCTTACTCCGTTTCATTTAGCGGTTTTGAAAGTTCGGTCACCCTTTGTTCGGCCTGTTTTAACTCGTTTTGGCAGTGCTCTATGAGCGTCACACCCTTTTCAAACAGCTCCATTGCTTGTTCAAGGGTTATGGTGCGATCTTCAAGTTTTCTCACAATGTCGCTAAGACCGGTCAGCGACTCTTCAAATGTGGGTTGTTTTTTCACGCTAACCTCCACTTTTTTTATAATATCAGTCGTCTATTTGTAGTGCGGTCACGGTCGATACAATCTTCCCATGACCTAACCGAGTGGTGATGCTTTGCCCCGGTGCGAGCTGTGATGCGTCACTTACAGGCTTGCCCTGCTCATCACAGGTCACACTGTAACCCCTCGACAAAATCTCCAAAGGATTAAGCCCGCTGAGCTGTCGGCGCACAAGCTCCAGGGCATGTGCCTTGCGCTCAAACGTCCTCCCGCTCGCTACTGTGAATAATTGTATCAAATTATGCACCGTTTGTCTATTTTTATCGAGGATTTTTTGGGGACTTCCTGCATAAACTTTTGATTTTTGCAGTAAAATCCGCTGTTTATGCATCGAAATATACATATTTACGCTCTCGGTTAGCTTTATGGACATGCCGTCAAGCCACTGCATAATCTCCCGTATATCGGGGGTGGAAAGTTCGGCCGCCGCCGAGGGGGTGGGTGCTCGTAGGTCAGCACAAAGGTCACATATGGTATAATCCCGCTCATGTCCCACCGCCGAAACGATGGGTGTCTCACAGGCATAGACCGCCCGCGCCAACTCCTCGCTGTTAAATTCCCACAAATCCTCCACAGAGCCTCCGCCCCGCCCAAGGATAAGCACATCACAGTCACCATAGCGGTCTATAGCTTTTAGTGCCTTTGTCATCTCGGTCGCCGCTCCACTGCCCTGCACCGATGTTTTGGAGACGATCACCTCGGCCATGGGCCAACGTCGGGAGAGTACTGTAAGTATGTCGGTGTAAGCCGCCGCCCCGGTCGAGGTTATCACCCCAATTTTACGGGGATAAAGCGGGAGTGATTTTTTATGCTCATCGTCAAACAATCCCTCTTTTTGCAGGCGTTCTTTGAGTTGTTGTACTGCAAGATACACCCCACCCAGTCCCTGCGGTTGCATTTCAAATACTGTGAGCTGAAATTGTCCCTCACGCTGATATATACCGGCACTGCATCGCACCAGTACCTCCATGCCGCTACCTGGCTCAAACTTCATCTCATCGGCATAGCGGGTGAACATAACCGCTCTCACCGAGGATTCGTCGTCCTTCAGGGTAAAGTAGCAGTGCCCGCTTTTCATATTCCTTGTAAAGTTTGAAATTTCCCCCCTGATATATAAATCCTTTAAAGGACGGCTCTCATCAAGCAGGCTTTTTACATAAAAATTCAGTTGTGAAACACTCAGCACACTGCTGTGCATATCATTCACCCCCATATATCTTGTGGGCATATCCTGCCAAAACTGCCGCCCCACAGGCGTTGTCCGACGACAGCTCGACCTGTGAGAATATCACCCCATCTATAGCCGACAACCGTTTTCTTATCAGTGTATTGGCCATGACCCCGCCACAACACACTACCGGTAGATTAGGGTATCTATTTTTGGCATGAAGTAGCATACCCTCAAGTGATTTACCCAAAAACTCGAGACAACAGCGGGCAATCTTAGCCGATGACTCTCCATTTTTAAGCATATTTTCACAGATATTTTCAATGCCCGATAAACAGCAGTTGCCATCACGTAGAGCAGGTTTATGGGGGAACTTATTTTCCTTACAATCAAGTGACAGGGCATCAAGCGCCTTACCTGCGGGAAAGGGTAGCCCGAGCATTCCCCCCACCCTGTCCACCGCCTGCCCAGCCTTTATATCCAATGAACTTGCCAGCATACTCACCGACAGCACCTTTGTGGGATCGGGGGTGACATGCAATACATCGGTCGTCCCCCCCGAAACATGCAGTGCTAAAAATTCATCCTCCATTAGATCAAGGCGATCGATACTAAGCAGTGCCGCTGCCATGTGTCCCGCCTGATGCGAAAATGTATACACATGAGCTTTGTGGGTGAGTGCCACACTGCGTCCCACCGCCTCACCAACCAAAAAGCAGGGCATATACGAACCTTCCTCATCACGAGGTCTGCTCGAAATGCCCACAGCTGTAATATCATTTATATGTGCGTCAAAAAACAACTCCTCTATGACCTGTGGGAGCTGTCGGACGTGCGAAAAGACGGCGTCACTCTGTCGAAGACCCAAGGCACCGTCCACTACCGGCAATAGTTTTCGCCGATGAATATATTTATGATTGTCGGTATTATACACCGCTGCCGAAGTGGTATAGTTGCTGGTATCCAGCCCTAAAACCCATGCCAACTTAATCACCCCTCAGTGGTAGCGGGGGCTTGTCCTCTGCGTGAAAATGCACCGAGCACACCATTGATAAAAGCGCGGTCATCCTCACCACCGTACTTTTTAGCCAGTTCTACCGCCTCATTTATAGATACACTGGTGGACACATCCTCCTGCTCCAGCAGTATCTCACCCATAGCCATACGCAGTAGTGAACGTGCCACACGTGAGATGCGCTCAACCTTCCATTTTTTCGAATGTGTCGAGATATGTTCATCCAATTCAGATGCTATACCAAGAACCTTTTCAGCCAATATCATTGTGTATGGGTCTACCTGCAAATCTCTACACTCGGCCGCATTTTGTGCTGTCTCCTGCAAATTCTCGCCGTGAAAGTCTATTTCAAACAGCAAAAAAAAGGTCTGTTCTCTTGCTTCTCGTCTTGTCATGCTACACTCCGTTCTACAAAAACCATTACATGTTTACACAAACCCACACACCCTCCCCACCAAGATAACAGGGAAGGGTGTGTAATTCAGTTTACGACTCGGTTTCGGTTTTGGGGAAAACTACCCCTGCAATATGCACGTTGACTTTTGTAACTGCAACGCCGGTCATGGTTTGTACCGCTTCCTTTATGGCCTGCTGAATTTTTGCAGATACCTCGGGAATTTTAGCGCCGTAATACATTGTCACATTTATATCGATGCCGGCCACATCGTCCGAAAGCTCCACCACTATGGGGCGGGGGGATTTGGCCTTGAGTATCCATCCGCTTGTAAGTCCCGAGCTAAATGG
>CAYJGR010000066.1:0-4321 GCA_964370005.1 uncultured Oscillospiraceae bacterium | reverse complement strand
TTACATGGATATTATACCACATTTTTCTCATTGCACAACATTTATTTCACTTCAACTATGCGGATATTTTCGGCCGGTACCGAAACCTCGGACAAAATTACATCCTGAAGTTGTGCCACCTGCTGATCATTTAGCCCACCCTCAGCTTTTACAATCACATCGACCTTCTCGGTATCATAATAAACCATGCATTCCTCAAAACCTTTAGCCTTTACTAAATTTTCTATTTTACCCTCTATCTCAATCGACTCGGCCATGGCTGTGGCCTGTAGTGCAAGCTCGGTTTTTTGCTCGGCAGGTATATCGGCATCATCAAGCATGGTAGCCAATGCCTCTATGGCTTCATCCCGTGACTTGCTGCGGGATAACTTGGCCTCGGCAAAATATGCCTCGCCATAACTCTCCACTTCAATCTCTGTACCGTCCTCCTGCTCGGTCAAAGCTTCCCCCTCACTCACCTCACCCGCCGTGTCGGTCGCCTCCTCAGCCATAAGGGCATTTGTCAGCTCAAAATTACTATCCACACTCGAATACTGATAATTTAAATAAACCGCTATACCCAGCGCCAGTATCAGCGCCGAGAGCACTATTTGCTTTTTCCCTAAAATCATGTTCAGTTTCATATCTTGACCGCCTCCCCAAATATTAACGCTGTTATTTTAGCTTTGTCACCACAATACTGCTGCTGCCAACTCCCAAGGCCGCCGAGACAGCCTCGGTCACCTGCCCCGCCACAACGGGATCATCCCCCCCTGTACACACCACAATCACACCCTGTACCTTTGGCCGTAGCCTTGTACTGAGCAGCGCTCTATCACTGCCCGATTCATCCAGTATCACATGCGTGCCCTCGGTATCACTGGTAAGCTCTAAAGATTGCTCCCCGCTGCCGTTTTGCTGCTGTGATAATGTGCTGTCTTGTGCATATATGTACTCGGAATCTTGGCTAAGAGTTACCATTACCTTTGTCTCCCCCACCCCCGCCATACTGCCCAGTATCTCCTCCAACCCCTGTGCAAGACTCTTTGCATAATCTTCATCCGCTGTACCCTCCTCAGTCTGTATGTTTTGCGCAGTCTCGGGTATCGGCTCGGTCGGCGAAAATATAGGAAACACAATAAACACTATCCCCAAAATTCCCATACCCACTATAATCCATGTCGCCTTGCCGTTTTTTACAGCTTTTTGTACGTTTTCCAAAGGCCGTGCCTTGCCACTCTCTTTTTCTTTTTCATTTTCTAATATTTGCACAGCCTTTCCTCCCTTTTATTAGGCGGTGTTAACACGCCTTAGCTATATCCAATGCGAATCGTTATACCGAGTTCATACACCAAATAATCGCTTATTTCCTTATGTCGCTCATGATACGTTTCGGGCAATACTATTTCGGCCACCATATCCTCGGGGGTGAGTGTAGTATATCCTTCGGTTATATATACTGTGATATCCCCCTCTAATATGCCCAAATCCTCAAGCTTTTTTTGCACAGCCTGACGCAGACCGTCTCCAAGGGCGGTATAAAACCCCTCGTCCATCTCCTGCTGTATGTTTTGTGCTATGTCCTCCTGCCGGGGAGTGCTGTCTATATCAAACTCTGTGATGATATCGGGGGTGAGGGTGAGAAAGGGGGATAAGAGGCAACATAGAAAAAACGCCCCGAGACTCATGCGAAACACCTGCCCCATGGCCTTGTCGGGGGAGATTATTTGCACAATGCCCCCTACCACCGCCGCCGAACATACCGCAAGCCCCCACTGCTGTAAAGCTTCCATCAGCCCACCCCCTGCCCCACCATAAGCATAATGGTAGTCGAGATTATTAGCAGTAGCGCAAAACAAAGCACCATAGCCAGCAGTAGCCCGAGTGTGGCTGCCACCGACTTTAAAAGCGCACTAATTTTAGACAGTGATAACACCTCACTGAGTACCCCCGAAATATTTATGGTGACATACCAAGCCACAAGGCGGGAGATAACCGGCAAAAATATAGCCGCTGTACCTATGACCCCATATGCCCCGAGTGTTGTTTTAAGCAGGCGTACACAGCCCTGTGCTGCCGCAAAGGCCTCGGACAACGCACCCCCCACCACCGGCACAAAACTGCCTATCAAAAACCGTGCTGTCTTTACACTGACTGTGTCGCCACTCGACGAAACGATTGAGGATATAGTCAGCAGTCCCACAAATATCGTCATCATAAGCCCCATAGCCCATGAGAGTATCGTCTTGATAAGCCCCACTGTACCGCTTAAATTCAGCGAGGGCGCGGCCGACGAGGCCACCGAGATGCCAAGATATATCCCCATGAGTGGCACGAGTGTTCCCGCTGAGAACTGTGCTATTACCTGACAAATCCAAAAAAGGAATATGTGGTATGTAGAGGCGGTAATGGGTTGTCCGCCCGCAGTTATCACCCCTGTAAATATCGGCAAAAATGATAGCATGAAGTTTGCCACATTAGTTATGGCCTCGGCAGTCGAGGTGATACAGTCTATGACAGGCAGGGCGATGGCGGCACAGATTGTGACCGAGGACACCACCGAGAATACCTGTGACAGGGAACTTCCCATCCCTGTGGCGGTACTGCCCACCCCCTCCAAAAAAGCTGAAAGTATGACCACACCTGTCACGGCGGTGAGGGTGGCAAATGGGCTACGCAAGGCGGTGAGCATACTCTGCCAAACCTCCTCGAACACACTGCCGGGTTGGAGCTCGGTTATGTTCTGTGGGCTAATCTCGTCCAGTCCCAACTCCTGCAGTGAGCGTTTTGTAGCATCGGGTAGGCTTTGCCAGAGCCTGTCTGCCTCGCTTGCCTCGAGGTAAGGGGATATCATATCGGCCATATCACCCTGCTCTGTGGCAAGGGCGCTATACGGCAAGAGTAGCATCATAGAGGCGGTCAAAAACAAAAGTGTAAGCTTTTTCATAATCCTTTATCCTTTCATTGTCCTAAACCGAAAGAAGTCGTGCCGATATGCTAATAAGCTCGGAAAACAGTGGCAAACTCACCACCAACACCGCCACCTTGCCGGCCATTTCGACCTTGGTGGCTATAGCACTTTCCCCCGCATCCCTACAGGCATCGGCCGCCAGTTGTGCCACCACACATATCCCAAGTGACTTAAACAGTACTTGTGCAAATTCCCCCTCAATATTGGCACGGGTCAAAAGATTTTGCACCGTATCTATGATCTCCTGCATTGCCGACAGTACCGCTATGAGTATGATCACACTCGTACACAAAGCGACCACTATGCTGTACTCGGGGCGATATTGGCGCAGGACAAGGGAAAGCACCGCCCCCACGATAGCCAGTCCCACAACGCTGTATATATCAATCATGCCATTTCACCCCTAAAGCCCAAACACACTTTGTGCCGTCTCGAACAGCTCACTTATTTCGTATATGATTATCATAAGCACCACGATAAGCCCCGCCAGTGAGGTTAGCATGGCCTGTTCCTCTCTGCCCGAGCGCAGTAGCACCTGATAAAGCACCGAAACAATTATGCCTATTGCCGCAATTCTGAATATCAAATCGACTTCCACTCATATCACTTCCTTTTGCTAAAAATCCTCACCACATAAGTATGACAAGTGCAGCCCCGCCCAGTGCTCCCACGCTGTTGTACAGTCCCGCACACTTCTTTTTTTTACTTATCATATCCTCGAGTATTATGCCAAGGCCGTTTTTACAGTTTTCGATAGCGGCAAGCTGTGTGTCGAGTGGGGTATTGCCCAGCTGATCGGACAAGCCCGCAAGGCAGGGGGCGACCTCATGTCTTGCCCAAGGTTTGAGATGTTTTGTCGCCTGTAAAAAAATCTCTGCAAAACTCCGACTCATACCACCGCTTTGGGCGCACATCCTCGCAAACTCCAAATACCTAAACTCGTGACGGTCGGCCAGTTCCTGTGCTATATCACAAAGGGGTGCCCTTGTCAGGCTAAGTTCTGCGGCCATGCTATCAAGATAACGTATGATACTTCGCACATCCTCGATGTTGTGATTTTTCCTAAGGCTTAGATAAAACCCCGCCCCCCATCCGCTGAGAGTAACAAGCACCGCACCAATCAGCTTAAACATTAAAATCCTCCGCCCCCTTTATATCGGCGATTTGGCAGGGCTGATCGGCACCTCGTAGCAATACCACCTTTGAAAATGCCCCCGTGCGTATAAGTGCTCCAAACTGTGGTCTATGTACAGCCTCCTGCCAAGTGCCGGCATGGATTGTGGTAACAACCTTGACCCCGCACCCCAAAGAAGCTCTAACACCCTCGATTTCTTCCATGGTGCCTATCTCGTCACATAATATAATTTGAGG
>CAYJGR010000065.1:0-12427 GCA_964370005.1 uncultured Oscillospiraceae bacterium | reverse complement strand
GTGCGCTGTTATGTGACCGACTTCCCAACCGATGACCTACTCGACCACCCGGGCGTGTTGGCTATCCCTCATCTTGGTGCCTCAACCCCCGAGTCGGAGGATAACTGTGCCCGCATGGCCGCAGAACAACTGATAGATTACCTCGAAAACGGCAACATTCGCAACTCGGTCAACTTGCCAAATATAGATGCACCTCGAGTACCGGGCGGCATCCGTTTTGGCATAATCAACCGCAACATCCCCTCAATGCTCTCGGGTATATCCAACATATTTTCCGAGGCCGGCGTGAATATAGAGAACCTTACCAACAAGGCGCGGGGGGATTACGCCTACACCCTCGTGGATGCAACAGGCGATGTAAAAATTGACGAGATGACCACAAAACTGCGTGAACTGGACGGGGTCATATCGGTGCTTGTTTGCAGATAACAGAGGACAGAAAATAGACGTTAGTTAAGGGCAGGAACATCCGTGTGGGATGCTCCTGCCCTTTGCATTTATCTATCCGATATCCTTTTAAACCGTGACCGCTCCGTCGTATACCTTTTCAGCGTTGCCGGTCATGTATACAGCGTCGTCGGTGTAGGTTATCACGAGATCTCCGCCACGCAGTTTTACGGTCACCTTTTCGCCTTTGGTGCAGTAGCCGTTTTCGACAGCGGCCACCACAGCGGCACAGGCACAGGTGCCACAGCTCCAGGTCTCGCCATTGCCACGCTCCCACACACGTACCTGTAGGGTGTGGCGGTCTATCACCTTGACAAACTCGGTGTTTACCCGCTCGGGGAAGATCGATGCGTTTTCAAAGGCCTTGCCAATACTCTCCACATCGACATTATCCACACTCGGCATAAACACCACACAGTGGGGATTGCCCATCGACACACAGGTGATGTTGTAACTCTCCTCGCCTATGTTCACAGGTGCATCAACAATCTTGTCATCGGGGAGATTTACAGGTATTCTGGCGGGGCGCAGTTCCGCCTTGCCCATATTGACCCGCACAGAGCGCACTTCACCGTGGTACAGATAGAGCTTTAACTGCCGTATTCCACTGGCTGTCTCTATATCCATGCGGGTTTTCTTTACAATGCCGTTGTCGTAGAGGTATTTTGCCACGCAACGTATGGCATTGCCCCCCATTTTGCCCTCACTGCCATCGCTGTTGAACACCCTCATGGCGGCATCGGCACGGGACGAGGGCAATATGAGTATCACACCATCAGCACCTATGCCCTTGTGTCGGTCGGACAAGCGCACAGCAAGTCCCTCGGGGTTTTGGATATCTTGATCAAAACAGTTGAAGTATAAATAATCATTGCCTGTACCCGACATCTTTGTAAATCGGTAGCTTACCTTCTCGGTGCGCATATTGGCGATATCGACAAGCTCGGTCGATCCCTCGGAATAACGACTCTTTAGGCAATCGGCCACGGCGTTGGCGGTGTCTATCGAGGTCAAACAGGGTATACCCTTTTCGACCGTCTTGCGGCGTATTTTCACGCTATCTCGGGTGGGTATTCTCCCCTTGGCCGAGGTCGAGATGACATAGTCAACCTTACCCCCCTCTATAAGGGCGAGGGTATTATTATCCGACTCATGAATTTTGTCCACCACGGTCACAGGCAGTCCCGCATCACTGAGTATCTTGGCCGTACCCTTGGTCGAGTATAGCACAAAGCCCATCTCATGATAACGGCGGGCGGTGTCGGCAATCTCGCTCTTGTCGCTGTCCCGCACCGTGATAAATATACCGCCACGTTTTTTAAGCTTATATCCCGCCGCCACAAGGCCTTTATACAGCGCCTCCTCGAGATTTTGAGCGATACCCAGCACCTCGCCGGTCGATTTCATCTCGGGGCCGAGGTGGGTGTCAACATTGAGCAGTTTTTCAAACGAGAACACAGGCACCTTAACTGCCATATAGGGAGAGGGCGGGTATAGTCCCGTGCCATAGCCCATATCGCTTAGCTTTTCGCCAAGCATGGCACGTGTGGCAAGATCAACCATTGGCACCCCTGTCACCTTGCTGATGTAGGGTATGGTGCGGGAGGAACGGGGGTTGACCTCTATGACGTATAGTTCATCGTTGTAGATGAGGTATTGGATATTGATGAGGCCTCGGGTTTTCAGTGACAAGGCAAGCTGGCGTGAACACTCAATGATGCGCTCGGCCATGTTGTCCAGCACGTTGTAGGCGGGATAGACCGCAATCGAGTCGCCCGAATGTATGCCTGAACGCTCAATATGCTCCATGATGCCGGGGATTAAGATGTCCTGGCCGTCACATATCGCATCAACTTCAAGCTCTGTGCCCATAAGGTATTTATCTATGAGCACAGGGTTTTCTATATTCTGTGCCAAAATGATATCCATATATTCACGGATATCATCATCACCAAAGGCGATGATCATATTCTGCCCACCCAGTACATAGGAGGGGCGCATGAGCACAGGGTAACCTATGCGGGCGGCCACAGTCAGTGCCTCATCGGCCGACATGACGGTATAACCCTGCGGACGCTTTATATTCAGCTCCTCAAGCAGTGCCTCAAAGCGCTCTCTGTCCTCGGCGGCATCTATGCTGTCGGCCGAGGTGCCCAGTATGCGCACGCCGGCATCGCTCATGGCATTTGTCAGCTTAATGGCCGTCTGTCCGCCAAAGGCCACCACCACGCCGTAGGGCTTTTCGGTGGCTATAATGCTCATGACATCCTCAACGGTCAGCGGATCAAAATAAAGGCGGTCGGCGGTGTCAAAGTCGGTCGATACCGTCTCGGGGTTGTTATTGACAATTACAACCTCATACCCCGCATTTTTAAGACTCCATACACAGTGTACCGACGCATAATCAAACTCAATGCCCTGCCCGATACGAATAGGCCCCGAACCGAATACAATCACCCGCTTTTTCTCGGGGTCGCTGTATTTCTCGAGAAATTCCTCGGCCTCGTTCTCGTCCTCATAGCAGGAGTAGAAGTAGGGGGTTTCGGCCGCAAATTCACCCGCACAGGTATCCACCATCTTGTAACAGGCGGCACGTGGCTTTGCAATTTCCTTGCCCGACAGCGCTGTTATCACCCCATCGGGGAAGCCCATGCGCTTGGCCGAGAGGTAAAGCTCGTCCGAGAGTTTATCGGATGTTTGCAGGCGCTTTTCCATGTCGGATATGTTACGCAGTTTGTTTAGGAACCATAAATCGATGGTGGTGATGTCGTGGATGTCATCAAGGGATATGCCCCGCTTTATGGCCTCGTAGACCACAAACATGCGAAGGTCTGTGCAGTCGTGCAGTCGCTCACGAATCTCAGCGTCCGAGAGTTTTACCATGTTTTTGTTTGTCAGGCTAGGTTGGCCGATTTCCGCACCACGCACCGCCTTCATGATGGCCTCTTCAAAGGTTGCACCGATGGCCATGACTTCGCCTGTGGCCTTCATCTGGGTGCCCAGAGTGCGCTTGGCGTATACGAACTTGTCAAACGGCCACTTGGGCAGTTTTACCACCACATAGTCAAGTGCGGGTTCAAAGCAGGCAAACGTTGTGCCTGTAACGGCATTTTTTATCTCATACAGATTGTAGCCAATGGCGATTTTGGCCGCCACTTTTGCAATGGGGTAGCCTGTGGCCTTTGAGGCCAGCGCCGAGGAGCGGGACACACGGGGGTTTACCTCAATGACGGCGTACTCAAAGCTGTCGGGATTCAGGGCAAACTGGCAGTTACAACCGCCCTCCACGCCTAGTGCCTGTATTATATCGAGCGCCGCTGTGCGCATCATCTGATATTCACGATCGGCCAGGGTCACGGCGGGGGCGATTACGATGCTGTCGCCGGTGTGCACCCCCACGGGGTCAAAGTTCTCCATGGAACACACCGTGATGACATTGCCTGCACCATCCCGCATAACTTCAAACTCTATCTCTTTCCAACCCGAAATACAGCGCTCCACAAGCACCTGTGTTATGGGGGAAAGTTCAAGCCCACGGCCTGTTATCTTGCGCAATTCCTCCTCGTTATACACAATGCCACCGCCACTGCCGCCCAGTGTAAAGGCAGGGCGTATTATCAAAGGATAGCCTATCTCCCCCGCAAATTCGACCGCCGCCTCTACATCGGTCACCACGGTGGAGGGTATGACAGGTTGGCCTATCTCTATCATGGTATCCTTGAAAAGCTGGCGATCTTCAGCCTTGTCGATGGTCTCGGGGCGAGCACCGAGCAGTTTTACCCCCATCTTATCAAGAAATCCCTCTTTGGCAAGTTGCATAGAGAGGGTAAGCCCCGTCTGACCACCCAAAGTAGAGAGCAGGCTGTCGGGTTTTTCTTTCTCAATAATACGCTTTATGGTGGCTATGGTCAGGGGTTCGATGTATATTTTATCGGCCATGTTTTTATCGGTCATTATGGTGGCGGGGTTTGAGTTGACCAGCACTACCTCGAGGCCATCCTCTTTGAGTGCTCGACAAGCCTGTGTTCCGGCGTAATCAAATTCAGCGGCCTGTCCGATTACAATAGGTCCCGAACCTATAACAAGCACCTTTTTTATATCCTTGCGCAGTGGCATATGTTATTCCTCCTGTAAAGTGGTTTTTGGGGTACTTTATCGGGCGTTGTTTTTCATGCTGTCGATAAAGCGGTCAAACAAAAAGCCTGTGTCAAGTGGCCCGCCGCAGGCCTCGGGATGAAACTGTACCGAAAATGCCGGCATGTCGGTGTACTCCACACCCTCGTTTGTGCCGTCATTTGCATTGCGAAAACTCTCTTTGGCGTTGGGAGGCAATGTGTCGGCTACCACGGCATATCCATGGTTTTGACTTGTAATATATACCCGCTCACCCGGCAGTTCGCGGGCAGGTTGATTTGCTCCACGGTGGCCGTATTTCAGTTTTTCGGTCTGTGCTCCCTGCGATAGTGCCAGCAGTTGATGCCCAAGACATATGCCAAAGGTCGGTATCTTGGCTCTACATAATTCCCCAAGCTGTTTTATCACCTCGGTGTTTTCCATGGGGTCGCCCGGGCCGTTCGAGAGCATTATGCCGTCGGGATTTAGGTCTTTTATGTCGTCGGCTGTGGTGTTGTAAGGTAGCACAAGCACCTCACATCCCCGCTTTTGTAGCTCCTTTGGGATGTTGCCCTTTGCGCCGAAATCCCATAAAACCACACGATACTTTTGCGACTCGGGAGGAATGGAGGGCAAATCCACCCTTTTTTTACAGCTCATTGTGGCCACCGCTTTTTCCACACGGTAATCGGCCAGCGCATCTATCTCCTTTTGGTTCAGTGGTTTCTTTGACAGGCGGGCATTCATAACACCATGTTCCCGCACAATTTTTGTTATAGCTCGGGTGTCAATATCATACATAGCGGGGATGCCCTCAGCTTTTAAAAAGGTGTCAAGATCTCCCTCACAACGAAAATTGGAAGGCTCCTGACACCAGTTTTTTACTATATATGCTTTAAGATGAATTTTAGGGCTTTCGAAATCCGAGGGAATAACGCCGTAATTGCCGATGAGTGGGAATGTCTGCATTACGATTTGTCCAAAATAACTCGGATCGGTCAAAGTCTCAAGATATCCTGTCATTGCAGTAGCAAACACAAGCTCCCCTGTGGTTTCCAAGTCGGCACCAAATGCCTTGCCCTCAAATACTTGTCCCGTTTGCAAGGTAAGATAGATTTTTTGCTCCATGTAAACGCTCCATTCCGCCGCTTATTACTCGGCATACATTATTTAGCTGTAATATACTTGTCCTCATCCTCAAAAACATCGAATGCAGACGCACATAATTTCCTTTGTAGTATTATAACGCCCCGCGCCCTGTTATACAACATGTTTTTTTGCTGAAAATTACCCCGAGTGGGGGGTATAGTTTTGTAAATAATCTATTTGTTGTGAATTTACGGCCTATATATGGCAAAAATTTCACCCATAAGCTTGTTTTAAGCGGGGTTTGGTAGCACAAAGAGCACCTTTGGAATACCATAGCAGTAGAATACATTTACGAAAAGGAGGAGAGATCATGCCGACCGATAAACCGGTTTTGCATTATTTTTTGGGTGCTAACACCCCACAAGGATTTGTATCACGCTTTGACCAACTGGGTAACCCCGACCAGTCTTGGCGCAGTTACATAATAAAAGGGGGCCCCGGCAGTGGTAAATCCACCCTTATGCGCAAAGTGGCCGAGGCGCTCACCCCATTGGATGACGCCACCGAGCTTATCCACTGCTCATCAGATGTGAACAGCATCGATGGGGTGATATTCCCACGGCTTAGGTTGTCGATAGCCGACGGCACCCCACCCCATGCCATAGAACCAAAATTCCCCGGGGCATATGAACGCATTGTGCCTGTGTGCAGTTGCTGGGAAGATGAAAAACTGTTTGAAAAACGTGCCGAGATAATTCCTCTCGCCCGCCAAATCAGTGGTACACATGAGCACTGTATGAGATTTCTTTCGGCGGCAGGTTCTCTGCTTGGTGATACCTACCGCATGGCACTCGAGGTGACCGACACAGCTAAAATTGCCCGCTATGCCTCTTCTTTTGCTGCGCGAGAACTTGGCAAACCCAAAGAATACAACCCTCGTGACCGAGCAAGGTTCCTCTCGGCTGTAACCGACAAGGGGTTGTGGCTATTTGAGGAGACAGCCACCGCTTTGGCAGAGCGTATATACTTTGTTGATGACGACTACGGTGCAGCCTCCCGCCTACTCATGTCGGCCATACGCTCCCATGCACTAAAGGCGGGGTTTGAGCTGATAAGTTGTTACTGCCCACTTGCCCCATTTGACAAGGTTGACCACCTGTTTATCCCCGAGGCGGGGGTAGGTATTATGACGGTCAACCGTTTTCATCGCCCCAATATCACCCCTTTGCGCACCATCCATGCCCGCCGTTTTTGTGACATCGATAGCCTAAAACTGCGGCGCAAGCGGGTATCTTTTAACACCCGTGCAGCGGGACAGATGCTCGAGCAGGCCACCCGCCTTATGGCCGAGGCCAAAACCGCCCATGACCTGCTTGAAAGTTACTACATGCAGGCCACCGACTTTGACAAGGTCGATGCTCTCGGCGAGAAGGTTATAGCCGAGATGCGGGAATGTATCCAAGATTGAAGCTATGCAAAATGCCCCCACCACCGCTATTATGTGGGGTGGTGGGGGCATTGGCTTTTAGCAGGTCTTGCAGGGAATCTTACCTATACAACGTACTTAAAAACTTACCTTGCCCGCAATGTAACCCTCAAGCTCGGCTATAGGCAGACGCACCTGCTCCATGGTGTCACGGTCACGCACCGTCACACAGCCGTCCTCTTCGCTCTCAAAGTCGTAGGTGATGCACAGCGGGGTGCCGATCTCATCCTGACGGCGGTAGCGCTTGCCGATAGAACCCGATTCGTCATAATCGATCATATAGCTTTTGGCAAGTGTTGCATATAGCTCTCCTGCCTTTTCGCTGAGTTTTTTGGACAGGGGCAGCACACAGGCCTTGTAAGGGGCAAGGGCAGGGTGTAGGCGCAGTACCACCCTTGTGTCACCCTCGGCCACCTGTTCCTCGTCGTAGGCGTCACAGAGGAAAGCCAGCGCCACACGGTCGGCACCCAGCGAGGGTTCTATGACATAGGGTATATACTTCTCGCCCGATTCCTGGTCGAAATATTCAAGGCTCTTGCCCGAATGCTTGACATGCTGTGTCAAATCAAAGTCGGTGCGGTCGGCAATGCCCCACAGCTCACCCCATCCGAATGGGAACATAAATTCAAAGTCGGTGGTGGCGTTGGAGTAGTGGGACAGCTCCTCCTGCTCATGGTCACGCAGGCGCAGGTTCTCGGGCTTCATGCCAAGGCCGAGTAGCCATTTATGGCAGTAATCTTTCCAAAATGCGAACCACTCGAGGTCGGTGCCGGGCTTGCAGAAAAATTCAAGCTCCATCTGCTCAAACTCACGAGTACGGAATGTGAAGTTGCCGGGGGTTATCTCGTTGCGGAAGCTTTTGCCCACTTGGCACACACCGAAGGGGATTTTCTTGCGGGTGGTGCGCTGGATATTTGCAAAGTTTACAAATATGCCCTGTGCTGTCTCGGGGCGCAGATATATCTCGTTTTTAGCATCCTCGGTTACCCCTTGGAATGTCTTAAACATAAGGTTGAACTTGCGGATATCGGTGAAGTTCTTGCCATCGCAGTCGGGGCAGGATATGCCCTGATCTATGATGAACTGCATCATTTTTTCATCACTCCAGCCGGCGGGGTTTTCCTGCGACTGGTCCTCAATGAGCTTGTCGGCACGGTGGCGGGTTTTACAGTCCTTACAGTCCATGAGAGGGTCGGAAAATCCGCCCACATGCCCCGAGGCCACCCATACTTGGGGGTTCATCAGCAGTGCGCTGTCCAGTCCTACGTTGTAGGGGCTTTCCTGCACAAACTTTTTCCACCACGCTTTTTTTACGTTGTTCTTGAACTCAACACCCAAAGGACCGTAATCCCAAGTGTTGGCAAGTCCGCCGTAAATTTCGGAACCCGAGTATACATACCCACGTCCTTTGCACAATGTCACGATCTTTTCCATGGTCTTGTCTTGATTTTTCACTGTAATCTCCATTCTGTGCACAGCACAAATAGTTTTGAAAAACCTCCATCAGAATGGAGATTTTTTGGCATCTCGCCCGTCCTCGGGCGAGGCCATATAAATAATGGATTAGCGTGATTTTCACGCTAATACCTCCACTATAACCCGACACATAACCCTGCTGGCGGCAAGGCTATGAGCGGGAGATTATTATGTTTAACCCTCATTTGAGGATAGGTCAGTGTCAAAGTTCTCGGATGTCTCGGTTGGACTTGGCGGGCGGGGTTTTATATTGTACAGCAATTTTTCTCGCCCCTCACCGCTAACCTTTATCATCTTATCCATGGCGTTTGAGAGCTTGCATAAAAACCCGAATAAAATTTTATGCGAAGCCTCATTTCTTATACAGCGTGGGTCAAAAGAGGCCTCAAGCTCATCGGCGGCAAAAAAGTAAATGGTCAAACTCACTTTTTGGGCAAGGCTCACCCGTGCTACCGGTACAAATTCCCGCAATGTCCATTGCAGTTCCACAATATCACGCCGAATTGTAGGGCTACTCAAGGTCTGTTCCCCATCGACATATTCAAACTTCACCGTAGCCCCACTACCTTCAAGACAGTCAAAAAAATTCTGCCACGTAAGCTCGTCCATATCGGCTACAAAAATATCTCTGAAGCTACCGTCGGCACGGTAGTAATGTTTGCGCATTTGCTCCCAGTTCATTAAAAAACTCCATTCCGCCGCCAAAGTACTTAATATAAATCCAAATTCCCCTGCGGCATGGGATTTATTATATCACAGCAGTTTGTTCATGACTGTACCTGTGATAATTTTAGGGTAAAAGTATGTGGACTTTTGAGGCATCTTATCCCCTGCGGCTGCAACCCCCGCAATCTGTTCAACACGGGTAGGATTTAAGAGGAAACAACAATTTGCCTTGCCCGCATCCACCTGTGCCACTCCCTCGGCGGCATCACGGGTATATATGAGGTTTTTTTGGTTGGCCATGTTTTCACGGTCGATACCCAGTGCCCTCTCTAATATAAGACTGTGCAGCACCGATACATCCAAGCCTCTGTAATGCTCGCTGTGGGAACTCGCACAGCTGTCCATGGCTGTTTTATCCTTTAGACGCAGACCGTGGTAGGCCTTGCCGTCGTAGAGCACAAATGCCTTTTCGCCCTGTGAGTACTCATCGGCCAGAAGTGTCTTTGCACCCTCCAAACCGTTCTGCATAGGTATAAGCTCAAACTGTGCCTTACAGTTGTCCAAAAGTTTTTGGGTGTCGTAGTCGGGCATGTCCCGCACAATGCGATGGGTGGGGAATACCACAAGCCCTTCATGCTCCATGTTGACAAGGGTCATAAGCACATAGTCGGCCTCGGGGGCATTCACACCGCTGTCGGCCAGATGTTTTTTATAGTTGAGTGCAGTCTCATAGCGGTGGTGGCCGTCGGCTATGTAGAGCTTTTTGTCGGCGAACAGTTTTTCTATGGCTGTTATCTCGGTTTGGTCATACACACACCACAGGCGGTGGGTTATGCCCTCGGCGTCGGTGAATTCTTGGGTGGGTGCTGCACCCGAGAGCTTGTCCAGACGGCTTACAATGGCTCTGTCGGCATCGAAAAACAGCGAATATATGGCGCTGAAATTGCATCCGCAGGCCTTCATAAGCTCAAAACGATCGGCTTTGGCCTTGCTCAGGGTCTCCTCATGGGGGAGTACCACGCCTTTTTCAAAGGGTTCAAGCTTGACACGACATTGCACACCCTTTATGCACTTTGTGACCCCCTCGACGGTAAACTGCTCCTCATATATATAGAGCCCCTGTCGGTCGTCCTCGGCCAGTATACCCTCTTTTAGCCATGTGTTCAGGGTATCTCCCGCCACATCATAGGGGGTGTCGCCCTCACGGGGCAATTCAAGACGGATAAGGTTGTGTGGGTTGCGCTGTAAAAGTGCCCCGCGCTCCTCTTCATTTACGATATCGTAGGGGGGGCATACAAGGGTGGAGATCTGCCCTGCCTTGTCGGTAAAACGCAGTCCGTGTAATGCTTTTATCTCTGCCATATTAAAAAAATCCTTTCTATTGTTTAATACTCTTCGGGGGAGGGCTCGACCTGTCTGAATACGGGGACTATGCCGGCCGATGTGATATCAAGCACCATATAACCGGCCGGTGTCATACTGCTGTCGGCCACACTGCCGGGGTTGAGGATGAACCGCCCATCAATATAATCTTTGCGGGCGACATGGGTATGACCGTAAAGCACAACATCGGCCTCCCGCTTGACCCCTTCACGGATAATGCGTTCGAGTCCGAATTTGACCGAATACATATCCCCATGGGTACAAAAGATTTTTACCCCATCAAGATCCAAAAACAGATACGGCGGTTTTTCAGAGTGCCAATCATTATTACCTCTCACCCCTAAAAATTTCTTTTCGGGGAATTTGGCGGCGATGCGGTCATATTCATCCTCTCCATCACCGAGGTGAATAAACAAATCGGCCGTTTGATTTTTGGTAACGATGTCCAGCACACGCCCATAGGCCGAGTGACTGTCGGACATAACAATAATTCGCATAAGCGGTAGCTCCTTAACAATGCAGGATGTAGGGAGAGCCATTTCCGAGGAAATGCCCCCATATTTCCTTGGGTTTGTGACGATATGGGTATTAACACCCACTGCCATATCAGCATATACTACTATAATCTAACATATTCTTTAATAAAATGGAATAGGTGGTGGAGTAATTGAACAATAATTTAAATCTTAGCCCCGATCAGGTCGATTCTCTGTTGAAAATGGCGGGGGAAAAGCTGGGTACAGACCCAAACCAATTAAGACAGCAACTGGAAAACGGCAACCTGAACAATATTTTGGGCAAAATGGATCCCGGGAGCGCGGCTCAGGTCAACAAAGTATTGCAGGACCCTCAGGCTCTGCAGCAGATGCTGTCGTCTCAAAAAGTACAAATTATGCTCAAAACCCTACTCGGGGGCAAGGGGTAACACCCGAGCAGGAGCAAAATAACACCCAAAGGAGGGAGCCTCCCGTGGAAGATATAGGTGCGATGCTTAATAATATTATGCAAGACCCCCAGAGCATGAATCAACTGCGGGAGGTGGCCAAATCATTTGGACTTGACCCCGATGGCCCTCCTCCACCGGGACTTGAGGGACTGCTTGGGGGGCTCGGCGGGGAAACACCTCCCGCAGATACTCCCTCCGCAACCGCCCAAAGCCAACCACAGGGCGACACTCCCCCACCTGTCGCCGACAGCACCGCCCAATCCATGCCCGACATATCGGCCCTTATGGCGGCACTGGGGCTATCGGGCGGGGGTGCGCAGACCCAAGCCCCTGCCATAGACCCCCGCACCATAAAGCTGTTACAGGGCGCTATGGGCAAGCTAAATGAGAGGGATAAGAATGTGGAACTGCTAAGGGCACTCAAACCCCACTTTTCGGCGGGGCGTGCCACACGGGTGGATGATGCAATACGAATTTTACAGCTCATATCACTTTTCCCTGTGCTAAAGGAATCGGGACTGCTGGGGGATTTGGGGCGACTGGGCAACCTCGGTGGACTGGGAGGCCTTGCAAACTTAGGTAACCTCGGTGGACTTGGGGCATTATTCGGCGGGGGGCGTAGACAATGAGCCCCACCTCGGGCTACACCGAACAGGAACTCATGCAGATGCAGCAGGATGCCCTACGCCGTGTACAGGAGATGAATGAGCGGGCAAAGCGCACGGTAGAACAGGGCGGATGGCGTTCGCAGGATGATACCCCCACACCGACCCCGCCTATACCCCCAACCCCCCCCACACCAACCCCCCCCCCCCAAAACA
>CAYJGR010000064.1:0-12712 GCA_964370005.1 uncultured Oscillospiraceae bacterium | reverse complement strand
CAGACAAACCTATATGTGAAAATGCTCTTGGATAATTCATTTTCGTTACCTCCTTTTTGTTGTGATTTAATTATAACTCAAATACAACACTTTAGACAATAACGTACTTTTTTGTACCTATATATCCTCAAGAGTTATTTCATTTTCTGCGGCATATTCCTTTGAGAAATTACAAAACCCCTCCACTAATGCAGTAAGCCCATTATACTGCGTTGAGAGTGAATATACCACATTAAGCGGTTTCTCACATACTACAGTTCTTACTAATATATTGCTTTGTTCAAGTTCTTTGAGTTGGGTAACAAGCATTTTATGTGTTATATCCGGGATGCCTTTTTGCAATAATGAAAAACGATTATCTCCGTTTAAGACATGCCATAAAATCCTCATTTTCCATTTCCCACCTAACAAGTCCATCGATAATAGTAACGCACAAGTGTATTGCTTTTTTATTTTCATACCATAATCCTCATTATGTCAATAATCCTCATTATATCAATAATCTACCGGATTATTGATTTGTGCATCTGCGCTACGATTTTTTGGTTAGAGAGTAGTTTTGGGGTGGGCGTACTGGTGCCCGCGGGCGACGCTTTGCCCTCGGGCTCATGTACGTGCACCCCAAAGCTGCTCCCTAAGCGGAAAAGCGGAGGGCACGACACCACTCATCGCCCCTATGACCTTGTTTTTGCCCTTATCTAATCTCTAAATACACATATTCTTTGTGTGTGGGCAGGGATTGGTCAGTGCGACCACGCACAATCAAAACCTCCGTCCGCCCTCACTCTTCATGCCCATCTTGCCCGCAAGTGCCCTCTCAAGGGTGTCTATCATATCTTGCTTATCCCCATTGAGTGTGCCTGCCAGCGAGACATAGTTCGAGGCGTGATTGGAACGGAACACACTTCCCGGGCTGTCCAGGTGCTGTAACATGAGCTTTGTCTCCTCGGCCACCTGTATCGGTGTGAGAGGGGTGAAACTACCCTCGCCCACCCAGTCGTGCAGAGGCGTACCCTCCTCGACCAGTAGGGTGAGCAGGCCTATATACTTAGGATTTAGCTCGGAAAGCACCTTGGCGGTGTCTATGGCGTGCTCCTGCATGTGCTCAAGGCCACCCAGCCCCGATATGGCCGTGACCGATAACTGTATACCGGCCGCCTGCATCTTCTTACCCGAGGCGACAATCTCGTCGGGTGTTGCCCCCTTTTCCATGCGGGACAGCACCTGTTCACTGCCCGACTCAAGCCCCAAATAAGCTATGGCAAGCCCTGCTCGGCGCAGTTCTGCCAACTCCTCGGGGGATTTTAGCTCAATACTCTTTGGTGATGAGTAGATGCCCACCCTCTGACATTCGGGGAAAATGCGCTCGATGCCCCGTAGAATTTCGAGCAGTGCGGGGGTGCGTATCATGAGTGCGTCGCCATCGGCCAAGAATATGCGCTCGATGCGACCATATTCCCGCCTTGCCTCCTCCAAATCCTGTAGTATCTCCTCGGTTTTGCGGATGGCGAACTGCTTTTCTTTGTACATCTCACAAAAAGCGCACTTATTGTGGGAACAGCCTATGGTGGCCTGAACAATCAGGCTATAGGCTTCACTGGGCGGACGAAACACACGACCGTAGTAGCGCATAATATGAACATTCCTTTCTGTATATGGCTCAAAATAGACCTTGAGGGGATGGTCATATTTTATGCCATGTTTTTCGGTTATCCCGAAGGGATGAGAAAAATGGCTTATAAATTTTATGTTTGAAATTTATTTTCAAACGTATTTCTCCATTCTGCTATATTACAAATATGTGTATATTGTATCACAATTGCAGTTAAAAGCAATATGAAATGCAAGAATCACGGGCATAGAAATGCAGTGCAGGTGCATCCTATGCCCGTAATTATAAAATTATCGCAAAGCGATTCCACTATTCCTAATTCCTCATTCCTAATTGCCCTTAAAATCCTCTATTAAGGTGCCGGTATAGCATCCACACCGATTTCATCTATCCACAGGTTTACATCGCCATCCTGCGAATATTTTGCAAGGGCTATGTCGCCGTTGGTGGTGTCAATGTGAAAACAAAAACTGGCCTCGTTGCCGACGTTCGACTCGGCATCTTCCATCAACCCCGATATCCATGTTCCGGTAGAGTCAGCTATTCTATCGTCCACCCCCATAATGCCCATAATCATATCTTGAAGATGCTCAAGGCTTTGGGTGTCGGTGTAGGGCTCTATGTCTGTTCGAGAGGACATCTCGGAAATTCGGACGGCCTGTGGCGGTCTCACATATAAAATACCGTTGTAGAGAGCTTGGTCGGCCTCGGCTCGATTACCGCCACCTGTCGCCCATAACACTTCTATATAGTGACCCGAGGGCAATTCGCTTTTGGGGTCGGCCACCGCCACGGTAGCGGCACGCATGAGGTTTGTGGCCACCTGCAAATCGTTTGATTGGCGTGAGCGCTCTACATACTGCAAATACCTCGGCGCCAGCACGGCTGCCAGCACCGCAATAATCGCAATAACTATAATAAGTTCCACAAGAGTAAAGCCCTTATTTGATTTTTTGCTAAGTAATTTTATCATTATTATGACCATTCCTTTCTGCAAAAAGCACAAAACAACCACAAAAAATGGTCATAATATGCCATGTTTTTCGGTTATCACGAAGTGACGAGAAAAACGGCTTCTAAAATACAAGTTTGAAATTTATTTTCAAACTTCACCCTCCTTAAAGCGTGTGCAATCATTTTATAATAATTTTCCCCCATTTGCAACAGAAAAATTATGGACCTGCGAAAATCGCAGGTCCATAAGTAAAAAAACAAATTATCTCTTGGAGAACTGGGGTGCACGACGTGCGGCTTTGAGGCCGTACTTTTTGCGCTCCTTCATTCTGGGGTCACGGGTGAGGAAGCCTGCCTTTTTAAGGACGGGGCGTAGCTCGGGGTTGTGCAGTAGCAGTGCACGGGAGATGCCATGGCGGATTGCGCCGGCCTGTCCTGTAACACCACCGCCCGACACATTACACACGATGTCAAAACGACCCATGGTGTCGGTCAGCTCGAGGGGCTGACGGGTGATAAGCTTTAGGGTATCAAGGCCAAAATACTCATCGATATCACGGCCATTGATGGTGATGTTTCCGGTGCCTGCATAGAGTCTTACGCGGGCTACCGAGTGCTTTCTTCTACCTGTTCCGTAAAAATATGGTTTGCTCTCATACATGTTCGGTAATCCTCCTTATTAAAGACTCAGCAGCTCGGGCTGTTGGGCTGCATGGGTGTGCTCTGCACCACTGAATGTGCGGCAACGGGTCAGTGCCTTGCGTCCGATAACGGTATCGGGCACCATGCCCTTGACGGCCAACATCATGGCCTTCTCGGGGTTATCCTTCATGAGATCGCTGTAACGAACCTCACGCAGACCGCCCACCCATCCGGTGTGGCGACGATAGAACTTTTGCTCAAGCTTGCGGCCTGTCAAAATAGCTTTCTCACAGTTGATAACGATGACATGATCGCCACAATCAACATGAGGGGCAAATGTGGGTTTGTTTTTGCCACGCAGTATGGTGGCAACAATGGCAGCAGTACGACCCAAAGGTCTGTCGGCTGCATCAATGATGTACCATTTGCGTGTCTGCTCGGCTTTTGGCATAAAAGTAGACATGTTTTTTCCTCCTGTACAGTTTCGGGTTTAAGTAGCATAACAATGCCACTTACATTAGAGTCACGAGTGTTATTATATGCCACATATCACCCAATGTCAACACCTTTTTTGCATTATTTTAATTTAGCTGATACAAACTTCGTTTTTCGCTCTAATGCTCCGCTATGCTCCCTCATGCTCGCTTGCCATTTTTATTTTTTATATTATAAAAATCTCGCCCGTCCTCGGGCGAGGCCATCTAAAACTCCCCCGACACTATAGCTGTCGAGGGAGAAAAAGGAGTTTTATAACTCAATCTTACCGTAAAGGTGCACACCTTGCTTTTCAATATTTTTATCCTGCTCTGCGGGCTTGGGTGCCACGGTCGAGGTAGGGGGTGCGGGAGTGGTCGGCTTTGCCTGCTGTGGGTTGTAGTCCTTACGCTGTCCACCACCACTGCGCTCACGTCCGCCACCTTTGTCGTACCCAATGGGTTTGCCGGGACGGCGCCCAGCACGTCCACCGCCACCGCCACCACCACGTGGTGCGGGGTTGGTGGATTTTATTACAACTCGACGATAGGGTTCTTCACCTATAGAGGCAGAGGTAGCACCATTTATCTGGGATACCATTGCATGAATTATACGGCGCTCATATGGATTCATCGGTTCAAGAATTTGATTGCGTCCCGTCTTGGAAACCTGTATAGCCAGACGGCGGGCAAGTGTCTCCAGAGTACGCTCACGCTTTGCACGATAATTACCGCTGTCAATGGTCACCCGCAAGTAATCGCCCTCAACACGGTTGGCCACAAGTCCTGCAAGATATTGTAGTGCGTCCATTGTCTCACCACGGCGACCTATCACCGAACTTACATCTGCTCCCGATAGCGCAAGACGCAGACCATTCGAGGTGTGACGTGCCGATATGTGCAGGTCGGTTGCATCCATCTCACCGAGCACCGAGCGCACATAAGCCTCAACAACCTCACCTTTTGCCACAGCGGAGGGGGTAGGAGTAAACGAGGTGTCCTCCGAGCGTGCAGGTTGCGACTGTTTGTCGGCGTCAGGTGCGGGGGTGGCTTGGGGTTTTTGGGCACTTTTGGGGGCAGCGGGGGCAGATTTCTTTGGCTCCACCACAGGTGCCGGAGCGGGCTCGGGATCGGGTAATTCAACAAACACTTTCACCTTAGCCGGAATGGTTTTCAGGCCGAACAAAGTCTTGCGGGGAAGGCTGATTATTTCAAATTCGGCCTCACTCCTCGACACACCCAACAACAGGCAACCGCTCTCTATGGCGGCATCAACACTTGCGCCTGTCTGGATAATCTCCTTAATCATTCTTTTACCTCCGATTTAAATATATGTTAGGGGGTTATTTTTTCTTACCCAGCTTGTCGGTTTCGGATTCTGTGGGGTCGTAGTAATCGCCATACTTATCGGCATCACGTTTGCGGGCAGCGGCTAATTTTTGTCGGTCTATCTCTTTTTGAGAGAGTGCCATTGCGGCGCCCTCCATACCCTGTTCCTTGAGTAGACGTTTAGCCTCAATTTTCTCTTGACGTTCTGTTTCCCGACGCTGTTCATCCTCAGCCTTAAGCTTCTCGGCAATTTCGGCGGGGTTATAAAGCTTGTTGAGTATAAGGGTTTGGGCAAGCATAAGCAGGTTGGATACTATCCAGTAAAAACCAACGCCGGTCGGCACTTGGAATGTAAACCAAAGTGACATAAGGGGCATCATTATCATCATACTGCGGGTGGCACCGGCGGTAGCGGCATCATTTCCACCACCACTCGCACGCATCGAGATAAACGACACCAAAAACGAGGTAAGACCGGCTAATATAGGCACTAATATAAGAATATCAAAGGCCAGTGGGGGGCGTGTCCCCAAGTTTATCCCCAAAAAGTTGAGGTTTACCGATGTGGCCTGTGTGATAAATTCCTGACCGAGCGACGCAAAAGCGGTGGGGTCGGCATGAAGTGCACCCACCATAGTGATTTGGGCGCTGTATTCGCTTGTACTATCGATAAGCCCCATCTGCACACCCATTTCAAGCAGAGGTGCAATGGCCTCACTGCTCAAACGCACAATGTGGGTAAGGGGTTTGTATATAACGTCGATAAGACCGAACAAAACGGGAAGTTGTATGAGCATGGGAAGACATCCCGACATGGGGTTGTAGTTCTCACGAGCATAAAGCGCCTGCAACTCCTCATTGAGCTTTGTTCGATTGTTGGAATACTTCTTTTGAAGTTCTGCGATTTTAGGTTGGATAATCCTCATACGCACGGTTGATTTTTGCTGCTTGATCGACAGCGGTGCCAAAAGCAAGCGGGTGATGAGGGTAAATACGATGAGAGCAATGCCATATACAGGTATAATCTGATAGCAAAGCCACATTATCCATCCAAGGGGATAGCCGACTATTGAATTAAATATTTCCATGAAAGAGGTGACCTCCGATGTATTTCAAAGTCCCAAAAAGTGACTCTGTTTGTATTCGTTGTTAAACTTGTATTTTAGGCCTTGCGCCACGGTGCAAATGAAAATGTATCGGGTACATATTCTATGCCACCTTTGCAAAATGGGTTGCACCGCAAAACCCGCCACATCATAAGCAGTCCCCCTTTTATAGCTCCATATCGGGACAGCGCCTCAATGGCATAAGCCGAACAGGTGGGGTAAAAACGGCAGGCAGGGGGGAATATAGGGGAAATAAATCTGCGATAGAGTTTTATTATGCCGATAAGTAGATACTTCATCGACCATCCTCCGATTGTAGTAGTCCCAGCTCTACAAAGTGTTCCCGCATTGCATCTTTGATTTGTGGCATTTTGGCGTAACAGGTTTTTGTGCGTGCCACAAATACCAAATCTATGCCCTTCGGCAGTTCTGCTACAAGCTCTATAAAAGCCGCACGAATAAGCCTTCTTGCACGATTGCGCTGTACTGCCCCACCGATTTTCTTGCCGGTGGTGATGCCAAGTCGGCGCACACCCTGTCTGTTTTTACTCATATAGGTAACTATCAGCGGGTGCACACGTGATTTCCCACGCTTATAAAGGCGTAAAAAATCCCCATTTTTGCAAAGCGACTGTGATTGTTTCACACAAAATATCCTCGGTTATTTTATAATGTAAGATGTAACAAAAGGCCACAAGGCATACTTGTGGCCTCGGACTGTCAAAGAACCACTACCCTACAATTTTCGGAGGGAGGGATAGTGTGAAAGGGAACCGTCAGGGTTCTCTTTTGCATAGAGCGTAAGCGGGAAGCTTGCCACCGCAGTGGCAAATTTTGTGCGTCCATAAGCACAAAATAGCATCGTGAAACGATGCTATGAGTATGTCAAAAAAGACCACAGGGATTTTTTGACATACTCATTGTCCCCAAAGGCGTAAGGACAGCCCCCAACGCCGAGAAAACTTTTGCAGTCTCTCGGGATGGGTCGGCGGACTGATTTTCACCCACTGCATATGCACAGGGGTGTGGGCATCAGTGGGTAAGTCTGGCTCTGCCCTTTGAGCGTCTTCTGGCCAAAACCTTGCGACCGTTAGACGTTTTCATTCTTTTGCGAAAGCCGTGCTCCTTTTTGCGTTGGAGCTTCTTGGGCTGGTAGGTTCTAAGCATTCTTGCACCCTCCTTTCGGGTCATAACCTTGCAAGATAGCATTATATCGCATCATACAGCTATTTGTCAAGATAATTTGCGCCTTTTATCAACCAAAAATATAGTGCATTATTTCAAGGTAATATGTTGTATGAAATATAATCGTTTCACCTATATATAGTGGTGCACTTGTGGGAGTGAATTTTGCCCCACCCCACAAATATCGACTTAAAATAATAGGCTAAAATCCTTGCGTTTCATTTAGATTTGGAGTAGAATATAAGAAATACCCTGTTGGACATACAAAAACGATTTTACTAAAAGAAAGGATGACCCAAATATGCTTAACACTGAATATTCCGGCAAATTTGTAAAAGAAGCCCTTACATTTGATGATGTGTTGCTTGTCCCGGCTAAATCGGACGTGCTACCCAAAGATATAAGCCTTAGAACCCGTCTTGCGGGGAATATTATGCTTAATACCCCCATACTCACCGCCGCTATGGACACCGTAACCGAATGCCGTATGGCCATCGCCATCGCTCGTGAGGGTGGCCTTGGTGTCATACATAAAAATATGTCAATCGAACAACAAGCCGATGAGGTGGACAGAATAAAACGCTCGGAAAACGGCGTTATTACAAACCCATTTTCTCTCACCCCCGACCACTTTGTTTACGATGCCGATGAACTCATGGGCAAATACCGCATATCGGGTGTACCTATCTGTGAAGAGGGTAAACTTGTGGGCATTATCACAAATCGTGACCTTAAATTTATGACAAGTTTCGATGTAAAAATCAGTGAGGTTATGACCCATGAAAACCTTGTGACCGCCCCTGTGGGCACAACCCTTGAACAAGCTCGTGCTATACTCTGCAAACATAAGATCGAAAAACTTCCCCTCGTGGCCGACGACGGCACCCTAAAGGGACTTATCACTATAAAAGATATCGAAAAGCTTGTGCAGTACCCCAATTCGGCCAGAGATTCCGACGGTCGTCTGTTGTGCGGTGCGGCTATCGGTGCGACTTCGGATGTACTCGAGCGTGCCGCCGCCCTTGTGGCTGCCGAGGCTGATGTGCTCGTGCTCGACAGCGCCCACGGCCACAGCGCCAACATAATAAACTGTGTGGCCAAGGTCAAAAATGCCTTCCCAAATGTGCCCCTGATCGCCGGCAACATCGCCACCCCCGAGGCCGCCTCCGCCCTGATAAAGGCCGGTGCGGATGGGCTGAAAGTGGGTATCGGCCCCGGCTCCATTTGTACCACCCGTGTGGTATCGGGCATAGGTGTGCCCCAGATTTCGGCCGTGTACGACGTGGCCTGTGTGGCCGCAAAGCACGATATCCCCGTCATAGCCGACGGCGGTATAAAGTATTCGGGTGATATCGTCAAGGCGCTGGCCGCCGGCGCAAACACCGTTATGCTCGGCTCACTGCTGGCCGGTTGTGAGGAATCCCCCGGCGACATGGAGATATACCAAGGCCGTAGTTTTAAGGTTTACCGCGGCATGGGCAGTCTCGGTGCTATGGCCAAGGGTAGCAAGGACAGATATTTCCAAGAGGACAACCGCAAGCTCGTACCCGAAGGGGTCGAGGGTCGTGTGCCCTATAAAGGAAGTCTATCCGACACCATATATCAGCTGGTGGGCGGCATAAAGTCGGGCATGGGTTACACAGGTTGTCCCGACATAGAACACCTGCACAAGGATGCCCAGTTCGTGCGCATCACAGGGGCAGGGCTAAAAGAAAGCCATCCTCACGATATTTATATTACAAAGGAAGCACCCAATTATTCGGTGCAGATTTAGAGATTAGGGATTAGATGTTAGTTGAGGTCAAGAACAAGGTCAAGGGCAACCACACGGTTTGCCCTTGACCTTGTCTATTATCTGTGCTCTTTTTGCTCGGAAAAGCGGGGCAGGGTAGTACATCCTATCCCACTATGCCCTGCACCAATGAGGATACAATCGGTAGTATTTCGGAGCGACGAGGGCGTCGCTCCCTATAGCATGTGACGTATTTCTTAGGGAATATTATTGATGCTCATATTGCCCATTTCCCACTTGCCGTCCTCCAGTTTGAATCCGATGGAGATGCCCGAAGCCTCACTTTCGACCGACTCCCACCAGTATCTCATAAATTCATCGCTGGTGCCGTCGTCGTTGCGCTCGCCCTCAACTCCTCCAAAATAGTTGGCTACCACTATTTCATAGGTCAAGGAACTTCTTTCGACAACAAGACCCGAAAGGTCACCGCTTAAGGTGTCGTAAATTTCTCTAAGCTCCACCATAGTCAGAGTGGGGAGCACACCGTGGTCACCTGTCTGCTCCTCTGTGTCGTCTGTAGCGTCAGTGCCAAGTTCTGCACCATCAAGTTCGGCTAAAAATTCAAGGTAGTCATCATAGCCCGGGGGCAGTGGGTCGTTTGCTTCATCCCACTGCGTGCCATCCTCACGCATGAAAACCTCCATATAAAAACTTTCGCCATCATAATCATAACTATAACTCAAACTGATAGCGCCATTGTAGAACACCGGGGCAAATTGCAATGCATCTTCCGGCTCTAAGAATTTGTTAAACACCCATGCACCTTCATCAATTACAGGATAAAACCCATCGGCACTAAAATCTTGGATGAAGTAGGACAATATTGCATCTCCCTCCCATGCAATGTTGTCATAAAACTCAAAGAATGGCTGCTGGCCACCACCATTGCCCATATATCCCCAAATATCATAACTGCCATCGAGATCACGGCTACCCTGATAATCACTTATGATCATCGTACCATACCAATAGGTATCCAGTTCAAGCTCGGTGGTGGGGGAAACAAATTCACCTTTGGTGTCCGGGGCTGTGGGGGCATCGCCACCCATATCCATATCCAAATCACCAAGCAAATCACCCATCATGCCCGGGTCGGCCTTGATATCCTCCCAAGTGTCACTACTTTCAAGGGTGTAAATAAGCGAACCCATGTCCTCGCCTGCGCTTACAATGATGTTATCACCATCAATTGTAAATGTCGTTTCTACGCCACCCGGGTCGGTTATGGTACCGTTTTCAAAATCGACCTTGGCCTCGCCTGCACCATCTCCTGCCAGACCCATTTCGACCGTACCATCCTCCTTAAAATCGATGTAGGTGCCCTCGGTCATGCCCATCATTTCAAGGTCGGCATAGGCCATCATATCCCCTGCGAGTTCCATGGAGGATAAAAGATATTTGCCGACAAGTTCGCTATCGCCACCCTTGCCGCAAGCTGTAAGGGATAACACCATAACAAGAGATATTGCAAGTGCAATAAGTTTTCTCATATGTCCACTCCTCCTCTTCTAAGATTAAATATCAGATATTTTTCAGCTTAGAAACCACTCACACGGAAAGCCAACAGTTCATCGCCCGACGTGTCGTCACGCTCCTGGGTGAGGATAGTCAGTACACTGCCGTCCGAAAGCTGTGCAAGGTCACAAAGCCAAGGATAATCTACCACTTCGCCAAACAGCTCGCTTTGATCAATTACGCCCACGAAGTTGCCCGACAAATCCCAGAAAAGCAGATTGCGCAGGTTGCCATCGAGTGCCATGAAACCGTTTTGTGTTTGGATGACATCGGTAAGCGAACCGATAACGTCATCATCCTCTCCAAGACTGTCCCCACCCAAAGTGTAGAGCAGTGCGCCCGAAGTGTCATAAACCATGAGGCGTCCTTTGCTACCCTCGGTGGTGACACCGCCGACAAATACATAATCCTGTGCTACCCACACATCATTTATCATAAATGCCTCGTCCTTGGGTATAAAATCTTCCTCGACGGTGAAGCTGTCGGCACTCAGGGTGACCTTGCTCACGGGGTTGCTCACAAAGTAGCTAAGTCCCCATTCGCCACTCGGGTGCATAGCGGTGTATCCCTCGTGCTCATATGTGATAGCCTCGCCCTCAGGGGCAATTTTGAGCAGTGAAGAGGCGTGGTCAGAGGTGTAGATATTGCCCGCGGTATCGGCGCTCATTTCGGCAATCGACCACTCACCCAAATCAAACTCGGATACAAGGGATAGCGACTCTCCCAAAGTGTACTCATATAGCATATCATTGATAGAAAGCCATGCTGCATCATCCGCTCCCGCCACAATACGTGCCGAGAAGACATCATATGCCTCAACCGATTCATCAAACAACACCTGCTCGGCTGTAAGCGTAAAGCCACCCACAGGCGCACTCAAAGTTTCGGGCTGTACCATGGGTTCACCCTGCCAGAACCAAGGTGGATCAACAAGCCCTTGGTCGTTAAGTTTAAGCACAATTGTACCCAGCATTTGTGCCACAATCGGGTCATCATACTCGCCATCGACCGATATGAGGATATTCATACCGCTGGCCTCATCACGGCCTATGTAGTTTCTTGTTATTTCGTCCCACATTTCATACTCGCCAATTACACAGCTCACTCCACCGATATCCATGCGCTCACCTGCACTATTTTCGACAAACTCATACAGGTCAACTTCGGCATAACGCAGTTCATAGCGGTAGTCGGCCGCATCGCCCTCCTCGATTTCAATCGAAAGCTCTATGAGGTCATCGCCCTCTCTCTCGCCCGGAACAAAAAACGAAGTAGAGGAATATCCCTCGCCATCGCTGTCGTACTGGGAGTCATGTTGCCATGGATCAAACATAGTGATGTCAAATGTGCTCATACTGACAGTTGTGCCACCCACGGGGGCGGGTGGTGGAGCTTCAGCTTCGGCTTCATCTTCGGCCTCGGCCTCGGGGGCTTGGCTCTGTGCGGTGTCCTCGCCGGACTCCTCGGCCACATCGCCACCACAGGCGGCAAGGGCAAATACAAGCATAAGCGCTAATAATACAGAAAGCAGTTTATTCATATTTATGACCATTCCTTTCTACTAAAGGCACAAAACAACCACAAAAAACGGTCATAATGCGCCATGCTTTTCGGTTGTCACGAAGTGACGAGAAAAACGGCTTCTAAAATAGGTTGGTTTGAAATTTATTTTCAAACTATCTCCTTTTTGTTGTTAATGTTTACATGTCACCGCCACAGAAGGGGCATTTCCCTGTGGGGTCGGGGGCTGTGCTCGCCTGACAAGAGGGGCATACGCCACCGGCGGCCATGTTGCCCATGGGTGCGGCCTGCCCGGGCATTCCCTGCTGGGGGTAACCCTGCTGGGGCATCCCTTGTTGGGGCATTCCCTGCTGTTGGGGGTAACCGCCTTGCATGGGCATACCCTGCTGTGGGTAGCCACCCTGCATGGGCATCCCTTGCTGGGGCATTCCTTGCTGAGGGTATCCACCTTGCATAGGCATTCCCTGCTGTGGATAACCGCCCTGCATAGGCATTCCCTGCTGAGGATAACCGCCTTGCATGGGCATACCCTGCTGTGGGTAGCCGCCCTGCATGGGCATTCCCTGCTGTGGGTAGCCGCCCT
>CAYJGR010000063.1:0-12761 GCA_964370005.1 uncultured Oscillospiraceae bacterium | reverse complement strand
ATTATGAAAAATAAAAAAATATGATAATTATATTATTAGCGTTTTTGGCAGTGGCCATATTTTTCATAGCTTCAACCATTTATTACCAAGTGAGGGAAATGTTTGAGCGAGGTGCTACAGAGATGGTAAACAGAACAGACTATGTTTTAATTTCATTCAATCTCAATGAAAGTTCCGGCAATGCACTTTCGACCGAGAAGGGACATTCCCAGACGCTTAACTTTAGCTATGAGACGATTTATATCGATACCCCACAGACCGATGGTTATAAAAAAATAGTCCTGGACGAAACTCAGCGCAAAGATTTAGAGGCCGATTTAGTGGCACTGATACATAAGCACAATCTGAAAGGATGGGACGGCTTTGAAGAGTATTTGCAGGTCATGGACGCCAGTAACGGCTTTTCACTTAGGGTAACCTATGCAAATAATGATGAAATTGTGGCAAAAGGCGGTTTTGTATTCCCCGATAATTATAATGCTGTTTTTTCGGATGCCAAAGAAATATTTTTAACATATTGTGATTAGGTGGTAGTGGTTAGTTAATTTACATTTGGAGGTATGATGATGAAATGCAAAATGATAGCCGTAATTATAACACTTGCACTGCTTTTGGTTGCCTGCGGTGATACATCCGCCCCGACGCAGGAAAGTAGCCAAAACGAAACCTCTTCTGCACCTCAAAGTGACAGCGAGGAAGTGGTAGAGCAGACAACACTCGACCCCGAACAGGTGTTGCTTGACTTTTTCGGCACCCATTATTTTGAGGGAAAAGCCTTTATGCGGGCCGATGATGAGGAAATTGATGGGGAAGTTTGTGCCGTGTTTGGGGTTGGTACAAATACCGCCGAGAAATTCACCACCGAACAGTGGCTTGCGGTAGCCCCGAGTGGGACGGTGTATGAGTACGATATAATTATGGCCCTCTGGTCGCCTTATGGTGATAGCCCGTCGCCTTCCACTGATGGGATGTCGGTTACCATGGATGACTGCCTTTATATGCTTAATGAAGTTTACACCGAGATGTACAGTGTCGAGTATTATGACACAGAAGATCAAGTGAAAAAAGCCGTGTACCTAAACGAGGATGACTTTGTTAACGATATACCACCGGCAATGTTGATAGGCGTGGGCGAATCGGTGCCCGAAGGATATGCAGCCGACCCCGCCGAGGCGGTCTACTACCCCATATATAATTTTACAAGCTTATATGAGCTTGAAGAACATCTAAGTCTCTATTTTACACAGCAGTATATTGACAATCAACGACAGTACTTTGGGTATAATTTTTTGGAGCATGACGGCACACTCTATCTTGTGAGAGGTGGCCGAGGCTACGGCATGTTCGGCATAGATTTTGACAGTATAGATTACTCAAAAATGGTCGACAACACCCTGCTTATTGATGGCATCGGTTGGGGTGAGTACTACGGAAAATTCTTGGTGGAATTTGTGCAGGAGGGTGACGGTTGGAAGATTGCCAGTGACCGCTACATCGCCCCCTACCTACTGCTAAATATCAACACAGATATGTACCCTGTCGAGGTACCCGATTTGTTGTCATTTGCCACTAATGAAGTTGAATATACCGCAACGGGCGATTTTGAGGCCGGACTGACCATGCCCAATAGGGATAGCGTCACCCATTATGGTGATTATTACGACATATTGCCCGAATATATAACGCTACTCGAAATGATGGGCTTTGAGGTCACTATGGACGGCCACGAGGGCTTTTATATGCTCGAGCAACAAAAAGATGGCTACCTCATAACCGTAAACGCTTTCTTTATGAACGAAGTGGATGCCGTAACGGTGGAAATTGGGGTGCAAGAGGCACAGGGGTGAGCAGTTAGAAGTTAGGGCGTGTTAACACCGCATAGTAAATTAAGGTCAAGGGCATCCATATGGTGTTCTTGGCCTTTTCTATTTCTAATTTTTAAGTGCACTCGCCCCCGCTCCGATTTTTTGGGTAGGGGGTGGTTTTGGCGGGGGCGTACTTGAGCCCGTGGTTTGGGCGGGCTTATGTACGTTCATGCCGAAACCGCCCCCTACGCGGAAAAGCGGGGGGGGAAGCAGAGCCTTGCGAGATTATACCCTTGACCTTATCTATTTTCTCTCCTCTGGCCATCTATCCTCTAACACCTTGACAACCCCTATTTTCCGTGCTATAATTTAAAGAACATATGTTCTTTTTAGGGGAGGGGAAACAATGGACCTTGTTAATTTGGCCGAGCAGTATGAGGCCACCGCATCGGGACTACATCGCAGAATATTCCAGCTGCAACTTCAATTGCAACGAGGACAAGCATCCCCCGAGCAGGGGCAGGCCAATCTTTCACGCCGTATAGCACTTCTATGGCAGGAACTGCATGAGGTTCAGCAGATCATGTGGCATCTGCGCCGCTACAACGACGGCCACTCAAGCAATATATTCAGACCTACATAATATGTAGACAGACCAAGTAGATAACAGAGCAGAGAAGGCGAAACTACCCTTCTCTGCTCTGTTTAGCGCATATTCAGTCGTTTGTATAGCCCATGAGGTAGCTATCAACCTCCTTGGCGCACTTTATGCCATCCGATACGGCCCAGACCACGAGGGATTGCCCCCGCTTCATATCTCCACAGCTAAATACTTTTTCATGGTCGGTTTGGTAGGAATTGTCACTTTTTTGGGGGATGCGGATGCCCTTGGCGGCATAATCCTCAAAGCCCACAAATCCGGCGGCAATTAGGAGTAGATCGGCATCAAGTTTTTTCTCACTACCTGCGATCTCACACAATTTGCCCTCCTTGAACTCCACCCCCACAGTCAGCACACCGGTGAGCTTGCCACCCTCTGTGTATATCTCTTTTATAGTGGTACTGTAGACCCGTGGGTCATCGCCAAACACCTCTATGGCCTCCTGCTGGCCGTAATCTACCGTCGTGATTTTCGGCCACTGTGGCCAAGGGTTGGACTCGGCACGAACTTCGGGGGCTTTGGGCATCATTTCAATTTGCACCACCGACCTTGCTCCATGGCGAATAGAGGTGCCCACGCAATCGTTGCCGGTATCGCCACCGCCCACAATGACCACCCTTTTGCCCTTTGCCGAAATATAACTCCCCTCTTTTAGCTTGCTGTCAAGCAGGCTTTTTGTCGTGCTTGTGAGAAAATCCACCGCCATATAAATTCCTTTGGCGTCCCTCCCCTGCAGGGTCAAATCACGGGCTTTCTTGGCACCGCAACACAGCACAACCGCATCAAATTCGAGTTCAAGCTCTTTGATGCTCAGATTTTTGCCCAAATCCTTGTTGGGGATAAATGTGACCCCCTCCTGCTCCATCAGGTCGATGCGCCGCTGTACCACCGCCTTGTCAAGCTTCATATTGGGTATGCCGTACATCAGCAGACCACCAAAGCGGTCATCACGCTCAAACACTGTCACGTTGTGCCCGCGCTTATTCAGCTTTTCGGCCACGGCCAGACCCGCAGGCCCCGAGCCCACCACCGCGATATTTTTGTCGCTGCGCATTTGGGGGATTTTGGGGGTCATGTCGCCATTTTCAAAGCCGTATTCTATGAGGAACAACTCGTTGTCGTGGATGGTGACCGGCAGTCCGTCCATGCCGTTTATACAGGCTTTTTCACACAGCGCGGGGCAAACCCTGCCGGTAAACTCGGGGAATGGGTTTGTCTTAAGCAGGCGCATAAGGCCGTAGGAAAAGTTGCCTTCATATATTTCATCGTTCCATTCGGGGATGAGGTTGTGCAGGGGACATCCCGTGACCATACCCGCAAGCTCTATGGTGCACCCACAAAATGGCACACCACAGTTCATACATCTCGCGCCCTGTTTTTGGCGCTCCTCCTGTGAGTTTATATCATAAAATTCATCGAAGTTTTTTATGCGGGTGGCGACGGGAATTTTTTCGTTAACTTTTCTCTCATAATCTAAAAATCCTGTTGGTTTTCCCATTTATATACCCTCCTCAGTGTTTAAGTGAACTTGTAAAGGCCTCCATCACGGCTTGCTCGTGTGGCATTCCCTGCTCTTCAAACTCACATATGGCCTTTAACATCCTCTGATAATCGTTGGGCACTATCTTTTTGAAACTGCCAATATATTCATCGAAATTATCAAGGATGCGGCGGGCAAGTTTGGAGCCGGTGGCCTTTTCATGAGCCGAAATGAGCCCCTTTAACTGCTCGATATCAGCTATATCGGCGACTTCATTCATGGATACAAATTCCTTGTTGAGCTTTAGATAGAGTTCGTGCTTTATATCCAGAACATAGGCGATGCCACCGCTCATACCTGCGGCAAAGTTCTTGCCGGTCTCACCCAATATGACCGCTTTGCCACCTGTCATATACTCAAGACCGTGGTCTCCACATCCCTCGACAACCGCTGTCGCCCCCGAGTTGCGCACCATAAAGCGCTCGCCTGCAATGCCGTTTATATAGCTCTCACCCGAGGTTGCACCATACAGTGCCACGTTGCCGATTATGATATTCTCTTCGGCCTCGAATGTGCTGTCCTTGGGGGGGTATACGATGAGTTTACCACCCGACAACCCCTTGCCCAGATAGTCATTTGCATCACCCTCAAGACGCATAGTCAGCCCCTTGGGGATAAATGCACCGAACGACTGCCCAACACCGCCAAAGCAGTCCACCGTGTAGGTGTCACTCTCAAGACTGCTACCAAACTGCCTTGTGATCTCTGAACCTAAAATCGTGCCCAGCGTCCTGTCGGTACTGCACACATCAATCTTCTCACTGTGCTTTGTGCCGTTCTTTATGGCCGTCTTGAACTTTTTAAGCAGGGTGGTCTCGTCGAGAGTCTGAGAAAGTTTAAAGTCAAACGCATGTTTTGGATTGTAGGTTTTATGCTCAAAGTCGGCATATACATCCGAGGTGATGAGACTCATATCGACAAGCTCGGCACGCTTTGTAATTTTCTTCTCCCTCACCTTTATCAGATCGGTGCGACCGGTGAGCTCGTCCAGAGAGCGCACACCCAGCCCCGCCATGATCTCCCGTACCTCCTCGGCGATAAACCGCATGAAGTTCATGACATATTCGGGTTTGCCCCTAAAGCGGGCACGCAGGGTCTCGTTTTGGGTGGCGATGCCCACAGGGCAGGTATCAAGATTACATACACGCATCATCATACATCCCATGGTGACGAGTGGTGCGGTAGCAAAACCAAACTCCTCAGCGCCCAATATAGCGGCGATGGCCACATCACGACCGCTCATGAGCTTGCCATCGGTCTCGATGACAACGCCGCTTCGCAGGCCGTTTTGTATGAGGGTTTGGTGAGCCTCAGCCAGTCCAAGCTCCCAAGGCAGTCCCGCATCCAATATCGAGCTGAGCGGTGCCGCACCTGTGCCACCGTCATATCCCGAAATGAGTATGACCGACGCCCCCGCCTTGGCAACACCGGCGGCAATAGTGCCCACTCCGGCCTCAGATACCAATTTTACCGATATTCTGGCGTCACGGTTGGAATTTTTAAGGTCGTAGATGAGCTGTGCCAAATCCTCGATGGAGTAGATATCGTGGTGTGGCGGTGGTGAGATGAGGGACACACCGGGGGTTGAGTGGCGAGTTTTTGCCACCCATGGGTAAACCTTTGCACCCGGCAGATGACCGCCCTCGCCCGGCTTTGCGCCCTGCGCCATCTTTATTTGTATTTCGTTTGCACTCAGCAGATACTCACTTGTGACCCCAAAGCGTCCCGAGGCCACCTGCTTTATGGCGCTGCCACGCTCGGTGCCAAGACGCTCGGGTTCCTCGCCGCCCTCGCCCGAGTTGGATTTGCCCCCGAGCTTGTTCATAGCGATGGCCATACACTCGTGCGCCTCCTTGGAGATAGAACCGTAGGACATGGCGCCCGTCTTAAAGCGTTTTACAATCTCATCGACCGATTGCACCTCATCGATGGATATGGGGGTGGCCTCCTCAAACTTAAAGGCCAGAAGTCCCCGCAGGGTATGAGGCTTGTGTTGGTCGTCCACCATGGCGGTGTACTCCTTGAAGCGCTTGTAATCCCCACTTTGGGTGGCCTGTTGCAGCGCCAAGATTATCTGTGGACTGTAAAGGTGATCCTCTTTATCGTCGCCGGCACGCAGTTTTTGAAGTCCAATGCTGTCCATGGAGGTGTCAACCCCCAACCCCAGTGGGTCAAAGGCCTTGGAATGTCTAAACTCCACGCCCTCGGCGATCTCCTCCAGACCCACACCCTCAACACGGCTTACCGTGTTGGTAAAGTACTTGTCAACGACCTTCTTGTTTATGCCCACGGCCTCAAAAATTTGTGCCGACTGGTAGGATTGCAGCACCGATATGCCCATCTTGGCCGACACCTTGACGATGCCGTGCAAAATGGCGTGGTTGTAGTCGTGTATGGCGGTGTGGGGATCTTTGTCCAAAATCTTGCGGTCGATAAGCTCCTCTATGCACTCGTGGGCAAGGTAAGGATTTATAGCCCTTGCACCGTAGCCCAGCAGTGTGGCGAACTGGTGCACGTCACGGGGTTCACCACTCTCGAGTATAATGGATACCGCTGTGCGCTTTTTGGTCTTGATAAGGTACTGCTCCATGGCCGATACAGCAAGCAACGAGGGTATGGCGACATGATTTTCGTCTATGCCCCTATCCGAGAGCACAATGATATTAGCCCCTTTTTTATAGGCCTTGTCACACCTCACAAAAAGCTGCTCAAGGGCATTTTCAAGGGAGGTGTTTTTATAATATAGCAACGAGACAGTCTCGGTGTGAAAACCGGGTTTGTTCATGGCCTTAATCTTTATAAGATCTGTGCCGGTGAGTATTGGGTTATCCACCTCCAAGACGGTGCAGTTCTCGGCGCAGTCATGGAGGAGATTTCCGTCTGAACCGATGTAGACCGTGGTATCGGTCACAATCTCCTCACGCAATGAGTCGATAGGCGGATTTGTCACCTGTGCAAACAGCTGTTTGAAATACCTAAACAAGGACTGGTGTTTGTCGGACAGCACAGCCAGCGGGATGTCGGTACCCATAGAGGCGGTGGGCTCTATACCGTTTTTAGCCATGGGCAAAATGTTTCCCTTTACGTCCTCAAAGGCGTAACCGAACACCTTATACAGGCGGTCACGCTGTTTTTGACTGTGAATTTCCACTTTTTTATTGGGAAGTTGCAAATCCTTTAAGCTGACAAGATTGCGGTCAAGCCACTCGCCGTAGGGCTTCTTAGAGGCGTAATGGCTCTTACATTCGTCGTCCGAAATGATGCGTCGGTTCACGGTATCGACCAGTAGCATCTTGCCGGGCTGTAGGCGAGATTTTTTGACAATATCGGAACTCTTTATGTCGAGCACGCCCACCTCGGAGGACAAAATAAGGGTGTTATCCTTGGTGATATAGTAGCGGGAGGGGCGCAGACCGTTGCGGTCAAGCACTGCACCCATGATGTCACCATCCGAGAAAAGTATAGCGGCAGGACCGTCCCACGGCTCCATCATGGTGGCATAGTAGTGATAAAAATCCTTCTTGCTGCGACTCATGTATGGGTCGTTTTTCCACGGCTCGGGTATGGCCATCATAACGGCCAGAGGTAGCGACACACCGTTCATATACATAAACTCAAGGGTATTATCAAGCATGGCCGAGTCGGAACCCTCGCCATTTATCACGGGGAGCACCTTGCTGATGTCATCCCCCAAAATATCGGAATGCATGGTCTCCTCACGGGCGTGCATACGGTCGGCATTGCCTCGTATAGTGTTTATTTCGCCGTTGTGCAAAATAATGCGGTTGGGGTGTGCCCTCTCCCAGCTGGGGTTTGTATTGGTCGAAAACCTTGAATGCACCATGGCGATGGCGCTGACATAGGCTTTGTCCTGCAAATCGAGATAAAATTTGCGCAACTGTCCCACAAGGAACATGCCCTTGTATACGATGGTGCGGGAGGACAGACTGACAACATATGTGTCACCCGAACTGTGTTCAAATTCACGGCGGATCACATAAAGTTTGCGGTCAAATGCTATACCTTGTGCTATATCGGCGGGGCGTTTTAGGAAACATTGCTCAATGGTGGGCATTTGATCTATAGCTTTTTTGCCCAGAGTGGAGGGGTTTGTGGGCACTTCGCGCCAACCCAAAAACTCCACGCCCTCTTTCTCGGCTATCACCTCAAACAGTTTTTTGGCCTGTTTTCTTTTCAGCATATCGGTGGGCAAAAAGAACATGCCCACACCGTAATCACGTTCTGCCCCAAGTTCAAACCCTAAACCGAGTTTACTAAAAAAGTTGTGGGATATTTGCAGTAGCACCCCGACACCGTCGCCCACTTCGCCAAGGGCGTCTTTGCCTGCACGATGTTCAAGCTTTTCAACAACCTCCAGAGCATCCGAAACTACACGATGAGTTTTTTTGCCGTCGATGGATACCACCGCACCTATGCCACAAGCGTCATGCTCATACCGCCGGCTGTAAAGTGTATTGTTTTTCATTCTGCGGCCTCCTTGTTTTAAGTAAAAAAATAATGAGGTGTGATGGCGCTAAAGAGCATCCCATCCAAATGGGATACCCCGCCGATCACGACCTCATTGTCGCTCAACTTTTATTACCAAACACTATAACACATCGCATTTTATATTTCAATGTGGTAAAGTTAGAAATTCCCCCTGCATATAGGCTAAATTACAGTCAAGTGTCACAATGAAAATATGGTAATATATGGGTTTTTATGAAAACGCTCAGGATATATTCTGGCAAAAAAGCATACAATTGTCTTAAAAAGTGCCCCAAAACGCAAGAAAAGCATTTTTATTTTGCAAAATTTTTTAAAAACGCCTGTTTTGCTCTTGCAAAAGCATTTATAATTTTATATAATCTTTTTTAGGCTATTTAATACATATTATATGGAGGAGATCAAAAATGAACTTTAAGTCCAAGTATCTTGAGGGCATCTACAACACCGTTGCCTCTCGCAATCCCGCTGAACCTGAGTTTTTGCAGGCAATACAGGAAGTACTTGAATCCTTTGAACCTGTTGTGGCCGCACGCCCCGATATCGTAGAGGCCGGCATCATCGACCGTATTGTAGAACCCGAGCGTTTTATACAGTTCCGTGTATCTTGGGCAGACGACGCCGGCAAGGTACATGTAAACCGTGGTTTCCGTGTGCAGTTCAACTCGGCAATCGGCCCTTACAAGGGTGGTCTGCGTTTCCACCCCTCTGTTACCGCCTCGGTAATTAAATTCCTTGGCTTTGAGCAGATTTTCAAGAACAGCCTGACCGGTCTGCCCATGGGCGGCGGCAAGGGCGGTTCTGACTTTGATCCCAAGGGCAAGAGTGACGGCGAAATCATGCGTTTTTGCCAGAGCTTTATGACCGAGCTTGCTAAACACATCGGTGCTGACACCGACGTACCCGCAGGTGATATCGGTGTAGGTGCTCGTGAGATTGGCTTTATGTATGGCCAGTATAAGCGTTTGCGCAACGAGTTCACAGGCGTGCTTACCGGCAAGGGCCTGACCTACGGCGGTTCGCTTATCCGCACCCAGGCTACCGGCTATGGTGTATGCTACTTCACCCAGGAGATGATGGCCTGCATGAAGAAGGATAGCTTCAAGGGCAAGACCGTCGTAATCTCGGGTTCGGGCAACGTGGCCATTTACGCCACCGAAAAGGCCACCGAGATGGGTGGTAAGGTTGTGGCAATGTCCGATTCGGGCGGCTACATCTACGACCCCAACGGCATTAACCTTGACGTTGTACAGCAGATTAAGGAAGTTGAGCGCGGACGCATCAGCGAATATACCAACCGTGTGCCCGGTTCTACTTATACCGAGGGTTGCCGTGGCATTTGGAATGTCAAGTGTGACATCGCACTACCCTGCGCCACCCAGAACGAGCTCAACGGCGAAGAAGCCGAAGTGCTGGTCAAGAACGGTGTCATTGCCGTGGCCGAGGGTGCAAACATGCCCTCCACCCCCGAGGCTGTCGAAGTATTCTTGAAAAACGGCGTAATGTTTGGCCCTGCAAAGGCTGCCAATGCCGGCGGCGTTGCTACAAGTGGCCTGGAGATGAGCCAAAACTCCATGCGCTACAGCTGGACTTCCGAGGAAGTTGACGCAAAACTCAAGGATATCATGATCAACATCTTCCACAGCTCGTTTGACGCTTCCAAGGAATTTGGCATGGAGGGCAACCTCGTTGCAGGTGCTAACATCGCCGGTTTCCTCAAGGTTGCCGACGCTATGAAGTGGCAAGGCGTTTCCTACTAAGACCCACATCATAATACTGAGTAGTTAATAATTAAGGTCAAGGGCATCTGCGTGGGTGTCCTTGACCTTATCTGTTTTCTATCCTCTCGCCTCTATCCTCTCAATGTGCCAAATGGCACATTTACACCACTCCCCCATAAATGATAACATATAATAAAATATTGATTTTGTATGTGTACTTGGTGTAATTAACCCGATGTTAAGTAAAGGAGAAGTGGTTATGAGTTTTTTTGACAAGCTAAAACAAGAAGTTGGCAAAAGCGCACAAGAAGCCGTAAAGAATGCTACTGATAATCAAAACAGCGATGGTCTTGCGGGGGCAAGCTGTGTCACTGTTGCCGTTGGCAATATGCCCACAACTTTGGATAGCTTTAAGGCCATGGAGGGCAACGACTTCAAAGACCCAAACAAGGTGGCGGCCCTCACAGTGGTAGCTCTATGTATGTATCCTATAAATAAGGATTTATGCATAGAAATGCTAAACCATCTAAAGGGGCCAAGACCGCTTTCAAGCTATGAAATACAGTTTTTAAGCGACCGATTTAGGGATAAGGCTTATCTTGCCGCTTCATATTTTGTTGGGGCTACCCCTGAAAATGAATATGAGCCGTCAGAACCTTTGACTGTTAATGTGTACAAAACCTCTCATAGCGAGGACTTAATTGGTGAGGGTTATTTGCAGTTGTTCCTAAAATCGGGTGGTGCGGACAGTGCAAGAGGGGTTAAACTTCGCAAAAAGGAGTCCACCGGACAGTGGTTTTTATGGGAGTACCACCTGCTGCCCGATATCAGAAAACCCAAGAGTGCAGACCCATGGGCATAGTAGCCATATAACAAGCCGACAAGTTCAGGCTGTGACACTTTGGAAATGTCACAGCCTTTTTTTGAGTATATATACATAATCATGTATGTGATGTATAATTGAGGTGTGGAAAGGGGGTATAGGTATGAAAACGCATAAAATTGTGCTATTTGTTTTGCTAATAGCGCTTGTTTTGGCCGTGGTCGCTTTTTTTGCGCATGTCCATTCCGAAATGTCCACACAAAATAATTACATAGTACCCGAGTATCATGCGGGCTACATAGATGTTATAACAGACCTCGCCCCCAACACAGACCTAACCCATCCTTTATATCAGTCCTCGGTGCGTGATTTTATGCAGGGCGATAATATAGCGGTGTATGATTCACAGGGCATACCGCTGTCCGATGCGCACCCCGATTACACATTTATACCCCATTTCACCCAAACGGTGGTGATTGCACTCGACCGAGGGGTGACCGATGAAAATATAGATAGCTTTTCCGATTTGTCGTCCACCGCCCTCCCCATAAATTTCGACTTTGGAGGTAGTGTGGCGGGCAACATGTGGGAATACCCCAAAACCCATCAAATTGTAATAGCTATGGCCAACGCCCTTTATGGGGGATATGACATAGATGCGGTGGCGGAGGATTTTGAGAAGATTGACAGCGAGGGTAGGTTTTTCACCGATGATATGTCACAACCTGTAATTGTAACGACCGACAGCGAGGCGGTAAAACTTAAAAAGGCGGGCAGAGATATCGAAATAATTATACCCAATGATGGCACTTTGAGTTTTGATTTTGGCGCCTTGGTATATAATGATAGCATCAGTTTTGATGCAAAGACAGGCGATATGCTCATAAATCAGGGCTACAGATTACCCGATGGTAGATGCGACGAGGCCTATTATCCCTCCCCTGCACAGTACGAAAACGCCCAGTACGTGTCGGACAACGACGAGTACAACTCGGCGACCACCCGGGTCTCAAAAACATTGCGCCGAGATGCATTTAATACAAGGCTATATGGGTTTACCAATCCCATAGAAACCACTGTGTTTTACCTGTTTCTGCTTTTTGTTGTGGTGTGTTACCTTATGTCTATTCGCCGTCGAATAACCGATAAAAATATTAGAAGACACATAGTACTTGGTCTGGTACTCATGCTTTATTTGATGACGGCAGGATTGTTAAAATCGGTGAATGGCAGCAATGCCTTTATAGAAACCGCTCTGTGGTACTCGTATTATATCCCTATTTTATTTACGCCGGCCTTGTTTGTAAAAATAGCAATACTTGCCGGCAATCAACGTGTGAGCAAGCGGATCGAAAAATTATATAAGATTTATTTGGCCATGACATTTATACCGCTGCTGTTGGTGTTTACAAACAACTTTCACAACCTTGTTTTTATCGTGGAGAATTATAAAAGCACCACCTTTGTCCATGGTATGGGTTACTACTTTGTTATGGGGTGGGTGGCTGTGAGTGTGGTGTTCTCATATATACTTTTGGTGTGTAAAAGTATCACCAGCCCCAAGAAAACAGCATTTATATATCCCGCCATAGTGAGCGCTTTCCTCACTTTTTATGCTATAACACGCTCTATGAAATTTGCACCCGTGATGGAATTTGATACCACATTTACCATAACCACTATGGTATTGCTGTACATAGAGGCC
>CAYJGR010000062.1:0-13304 GCA_964370005.1 uncultured Oscillospiraceae bacterium | reverse complement strand
CACTGCTGTATAGGGTGGATCATAAATTCTCATCCACAAACTGTAGAATTTTTGCACATGCATCATCTTCATTTTCACCATCAAAATAAAATGTGATCGTTTGCCCACATTCCACACCGGCACGCAACACCGATAACAAGTGCTTTGCATCGATATCCTTATCCTCGGTTTTTATTGATATATTACAGGGGAAATCTTTGGACAACTTTACAAGCAATCCGGCAGGACGTGCATGTAATCCCTGTGGATCTTTGATGGTGTAGGCGAAAGTTTGCATAGGATATTTGACCTCGCTTTCTAAGTATGTAGTTTCATAAAATAACATTTTATTTTGAAACTTAATCATCTTTATATGTGATAATAAATTATTAGTTGGATATTTGTCAATATATATTTTGAAAATCAAGTAAAATTTATATAAAATTTAACATAAATATATTTAAAAAATAAAATAGCGATTATCTCTTTAAGACGCCGAATATCTTTGATTTTCTATTATTTTCTACGATTTTTAAAAATAGTGTTGAAACTAAATAATTTCATAAGAGGTCTAAATAATCCAATTATTTGCAAAATTTCATATTTTAAAAATAATTATGAAACTTTTAAAAAGCACAAATGTGTTAGAAACGTTTTTTATATTTGTCTAAATTGTGAATTGAAAATGAATACGCGTTTTGTTAGGCTGAATACAGACATAAAAATCCAAGATGAAATGTCGATTAAGTACACAAAAATTTATTGTGAGGAGTGGAAAGAATGGTAGAGAGCATTTCGGTAAAAATTCTTGAGCTACTTGGAGGAGCACAGAACATCGCAGAACTCGAAAACTGCATGACGCGTCTGCGTGTAGCGGTAAAAGATCCTGCGAAGGTTCAAAGAGATGAAATCTCAAAACTCAAAGGTGTATTGAGAGTGGTAGGTTCCCCCGAGGAACCCCAAATCGTAGTCGGACCCGGTGTTGCGGATACCGTTTGTGAAGAAATCAAAGGTATGGGTGTTGAAATCATCGAGAATACAGGCGCTATTATGAAAAAACGTAACGCCACAGGTATTTTTGAATTTTTCTCAAAGGTATTTAGCCCACTCATCCCTGTGTTTGCCGGTTCGGGTCTTTTGTTCGGTGTAAGACAGCTGTTTGTTTTGGCCTTCAACCTCACCGAAATAGCTGCGTTTAACCCCGCGGCGGTAGTCGATGGCGGTTCGATATTTATGGCGGCGCTTAGCGTGCTGTGTTCCACATTCTTTGCTTACCTCAACATCGCTGTGGCTATGCAGGCATGTAAGGTTATGGGCGGTAACCCCTACCTCGGTCTTGTTGCCGGCGGTATTGTGTCAAATGTAGGCGGTCTTGCAGGTGCCGCAATGGGCATCATGGATCTTACATTTATTAACGGTCGCGGTGGCACCTTGGCAGCACTCGCAGCCGGTGCGCTAATTGCAATCGTTGAGCGCTGGATCAAAAAACGTACACCCGATTCCTTCAAGGTGCATATTCCCAGCCTTGTATCCATCGTTATCGTGGGTCTTGTGACTATATTTGTGCTACAGCCCGTTTTGGGATTTGTGACCGATGTCCTCACAGGCGCTCTCATCTGGCTGTTTGAAAACGCAGGACCTTTGGGCGGTGCCGCTGTGGCTTTTGCATTCCTGCCGCTGGTTATGACAGGTATGCATCACGGACTCACCCCTATCCATGCAAGTTTCATTCAAACCCTCGGCTATACCCCGCTTTATGCCTTTAACTCCATGGCAGGTGCAGGTCAAGTTGGTGCGGCTCTTGCACTGCTTGTGAAGTACCGCAAGAATAAGGGTCTTACTCAGGCGGTCAAGGGCGGTTTGCCCGCAGGTATCTTGGGCATAGGCGAACCTCTGATCTTCGGTGTGTCACTACCTTTGGGTCGTGTATTCCTGCTGGCTTGTGCCGGTGCAGGTTTGGGCGGATTGTTCCTCGGTTTCTTCACACAGGGTGCTGTTGCTATCAATGTATCCGGTGTGCTTGGAACACTTGTAAATATAAATCCCCTCGCTTATGCAGGCGGTTACATCATAGCTGTACTGGGTGGATTTATTCTTACCTACACTGTGGGTGCCAAACCTCAAAACCTCGAATCCTTTGAGGATGGAGAAATTCTCTAACAGCTAATAACCAGAATGATTTGTTTTGTTGCTAAGAGCAGCCGTGCCTTTTTAGGGAGGGCACGGCTGCTTACATTTTATACTCTTGAAAGGATACTTTACTCTTATGAGCTTTATGTTTAAGCCCCTTGCCTACGATGACCCTTATGCCATAAATCGCCCTATGCTGTCCGATGATATATTAAAAAATATCACATATGGTACGACCGCTGTGGCCACCAAGCTTGCAAAGGTATTTGCACAAAAAGCTAAGACAAAGGGGTTAGTCGTGGCACTTGATGGCTATGCCTCGGCCGACTTCTCGACCCTGTGCTCGGCTATAGCCCAAGAGCTTTCACAAATGGGGCTTGAGGTTTGTGCGCCGAGCACATCCGATGTGATAAAACCCACAAAAGAACTCGATGAAAAGTTTGCCGACTGCTTACCCCTGAATTATGAGGAAGATCCCGTACTGTTGTTTGGCAAGATATTTCACGGCAGTTTTCAGGATTTTATGGATAAAGAAAAGCAGCAGGCCTTGTGTGAACAGGCAAAGGGCATAGGTAAGGGGCAGGTCATGTTGTTGTGCGGGCATGGTAGCAGCTCATCATGCTTTGCTGATGTGGTGGATATATGTGTGTATCTCGATGTCACCCCAAAGATTGCCGCTATAAGAGCTCGTGAGGGCAAACTTACAAACATAGGTGATAAAACCCCAAGACCATTTAAAGAGCTTATGCGCCGCAACTACTATGTGGATTTTGAGATTATACTTAACAACCGCAAAGAGCTACTGAATGGCGACAGACTCGACTACTACATCTGTGCCGATAAGCCCGATGATTTTATTTTGATGGATAAGGGCACTATGGATGCGATTTTTGATACGCTGGTCAAATATCCTTTCCGAACAAAGCCCGTTTACCTTGAAGGTGTATGGGGTGGGGAGTTCATCCGCAAAGCCCGCAACCTGCCCGAGGAGTTTAGCAATGTGGCGTGGATTTTTGATATGATTCCCATGGAGGTCAGCATCGTTGTGCAGGCCGACAAAAAACTTGTGGAGTTCCCATTTTTTACATTTATCCAAAGCCGTGCTACCGATATCATGGGCGAAAAGTGCGTAAAGGCATTTAAGGGGTATTTCCCCATACGCTTTAACTACGACGATACCTATCACTCCAACGGCAACATGTCGGTGCAGGTACACCCCGAACGGTCGATATGCACTGAAAAGTATGGCGAAAAAGGTGGTCAGGATGAGGCCTATTATGTCATTGCCACCTCACATGGAGCAAAGACCTATGTAGGCTTCAGTGAGGGTGCCGATCCCGATGAATTTGTCAAGCTTGTAAAGCAGTCCGAAAAGGATGGCAAAGATGTGGATTATGAGAAGTATATACACCACATAGAGTCCAAATCGGGGTTACAGGTCATGTTACCCGGTGGCACAATCCACGCCTCGGGTAGGGGACAACTTATATTGGAGCTTGGTTCGCTCACCATAGGCTCATACACCTACAAGATGTATGACTATAATCGCCTGGATGCTGATGGCCAACGTCGCCCCATTCACAGTCACATGGGTGAAATGGTCTTGCATAAGGAGCGGGATGCTGCTTGGGTAAAAGAAAACATTGCAATTGATCCAATACCCGACGGTAAGGGTGATGGCTGGGAGCAGTATACTTTGGGCAAGACCGACCTCATGTACTATATGACCAAACATATATACATGGACAAGGGTTGCAAAACTGTGTGTAGCAACAATGATCAGTTTACGGTGCTCACCCTTGTGGACGGCGAAAATGTAAAGATTTATTCGAAGTCTAACCCCGATTTTTACTTCGAGCAGAAGTTCCTCGACGTGGTGGTTGTGCCGGCGACTATAAAGGATTACGTCATTGAAAATACAGGCTATCAGCCCTGTGTTGTGCACAAAACCATGCTAAAAGAGGGGTACGAGGAAAACTTTGGAGCTGCAGGTGAGTAACAAGCTATAAAGCTTAGTGGGATGCACTTTTGATAGACGGTGCATCCCACATAAATAAATGATAAGAGGTGTTTTTACATTATGTCAAATATTGTGCGTGAACCTAAAGGGATACAACAATTCGTAGATGAGTGTACATTGTCGGGTGAGAATGTGGTTTGGCGTCAAAAGACATATGGAGAGCTTGGAGAGGTATATAAAAATTCGGCGGCCTTAAAAGAGTTTAAGCAGGATGATATTGCCTATAAAGTGGCCAATCAAAATTTCCACCGCAAAGATTTTGTTATGGGCAACCTGCAATGGGGTATCACATATATAAATCCTTTTACGGTGGATGGCGAATGTGCCATGACACATGGGCATTTTCATATAGACCCCAACTGTGATGAATATTACTACGGACTTGCGGGCGAAGGATTTTTGCTGTTTTGGGATGGTGGGGATGACTTTTACGCCGAGAAGGTGTTTGCCGGATCACTTCACTACATCAGCGGAAAATATGCCCACCGCATAATAAATAGCGGTGATGTGGTGTTGGCGGTGGCAGCTTGCAGTCTTCCGGCCACAAAGCAAGACCATGGTATAATAGAGGAAAAACCCTTTCCATATCGCTGTTTTAAGCGTGGTGGTCAAATAGTGTGGGAAAAGGAGTAGTTATGAGGGAGCCTATTTTCTTAAAGCCAAATTATCTACCCAGTATATGGGGCGGGACACGTATATCACAGCTCAGGGGTCTTTCCCCCTCGCCCGATAATCCCATAGGGATTGCCCGTGAAGTGTGCGCCTACCCCGGAGCTGAAAATGTGGTGGAGGGTGGAACATACGACAGTATGCCGGTAAATGAGATTATTGAAAAATATCACGATGAGTTTATGGGGGATGACCCCGAAAATCAGCTCATACGCATCGCTTATATGGATCCAATAGAGGATTTGTCCATACAGGTTCACCCCGATGAGAAGTATGCCGTGCAGGTCGAAAATGACCGTGAAAAGTCAGAATCGTGGTACATTTTAGAGGCCGAGGAGGGAGCATATGTTGTGGCGGGCACCACAACCGAGGACAAAGAGCTACTACGAGAGGCGGCGCAGGAGGACAAAATAGACGGCTATGCAAAAAAAATCCCCGTAAAGGCGGGAGATTTTATCATGATTCCTTGCGGGATGCTCCATGCCTGCGGAAAAAATATGCTTGCGATAGAGGTCGGAAGCTTTGGCGGCATCACATATAGGCTTTGTGATTACGGCAGAGGTCGTGCGCTACACCTCGACAAGAGTTTCGATGTACTTGACCTGTCGCTATCCCCCGACCTAAAACACTTCCCCAAAGGAGAGCGCCCCGACAAGGGGTTTACAGTAAGAAATGGGGTTTCTCACCGACTGTTTGCGGCCGATATAGTGGATATCGCTGACAGCTGGGAGGCACAAAAGGCTAACAGTTATCAGGTGCTCACAGCGGTGGAAGGTGATGCTATTTTGGTTGTGGAGGGTGAGAGCTATGCACTGCCTTATACCCGCACGGTTATAATTCCCGCATCGGTGAAGAACTTTACGGTTAAAGGCAATTGTCGCATTTTACGCAGTTACAGACCATTGTAGGTGTAGACTTGGAGGTTTATATGAGTAAATACAGCTTTGGAGCGGCGGTTTTTCCCGATGGGAGCACAGACAATGAAAAAGAGCTATTTGCTTATATCGATAGGGTATACCAAAATGGTGGCAGGGAGATTTTTAGCTCGCTACACATCCCCGAACTTACATATGAAAAGGCTCTGCCTGCCATGCAAAGCCTTGGGAGATATGTGCGTGGTAAGGGTATGATGTTTTCACTCGACATCTCGGGGGGAGCTGCAAAAAAGTTTTTAGGGGATAATGATATGCTGTGCGCCCTAAAAGGGCTTGCCCCCGATTGGATGAGGCTGGATTACGGCTTTGAAACCGAGGATATTATTCACCTTGCGAGAACGCTTGATTTGTCAGGCGTTATGCTTAACGCCTCCATGTTTACTCCTGAGCAGGCAAGTGAGCAGGTAGCAGTACTGCGCAGGGAGCTGGACGGGATAAAAATTCGTGCCCACCACAACTATTACCCCATGCCCGAAACGGGCTTGTCACTTGAATTTATGGCCGAACGTTCGCGTACTTACAGGGATATGGGTATCGCTGTTACGGCTTGTGTGGCATCTGCCGCCAACCCACGCCTGCCCATGCGTGCGGGGCTTCCCACAGTGGAAAAACACCGCCATATGGGGGTGGGACAGGCGGCGCAGGAACTGTTGGGTACGGGTGTTATCGATGATATTCTCATAGGTGATCCGTATGCAGATGAGAGCGAGCTATACGATATAAGTCTGTGTTGTGGCGTTAACGTTCCGACGCTACATGTGCAGCTGAACACAGAGCTCAGCGCACGGGAGAGGGATATAGCCTTTGGCATGTTACACAGTGTGCGTGTGGACGAGGCCGAATACTTTATACGTTCGTTGACCTCGAGACAGATGGCCACACCCGGTCAGACGGTGAGGGCAAGAGAATGTGGCGAGCGTGGCATTGGGGACATATTGGTGATGAATGAAAATGCCTTGCGTTATTCAGGGGAGCTTGTGATAATGAAAAGAAACGCACAGTCCTCTGCCATGTTCAACCCCATAGGACGGGTGGTGCAGTGCGACATGTGGAAATTAGAGCTTTTAACGGCAGGCAGATCATTTAAGTTAGTCGCACAAGAATAGAGAGCGGGTGAAACATTGTGATAAGAGGGTACTCTAAAGAATATATTGAGGATGTACTTAGAATATGGTGCGATACACTCCCACACGACAAAGTGAATAGGGAGCGTCTGCAAAAACAATTGCTGGACGACCCGAATTTTGATGAACACTTATTTTTGCTTGAGCAAAGAGATGGGAAAACCGAGGGTTTTGTAATTGGTATGGTAAGAAAAGTGCCCTATTACGATCGAGGTCTGCAATCCGATACGGGTTGGATTGTGGCCTTGGGCGGGAATGATACAGGGGTATTACAAGGCCTGATGGAGGAGATGGAGAGAAGATTGTGGGTAGGTGGTGTGAGCAAAATAATATTCGGCATGTATAGCCCCGGATACTTCATGCCGGGGCTTGACACAGGAAACTACCCTGATATTCATGATATGCTAAAAAAGCGGGGCTACACTTTTGGGCAGGAACATACTGCGATGTATAGAAACTTGTTTGACTACAGTGTGCCACAGAAATATAAGGACAAAGAGGCACAGGCGCAGGAGCTTGGCTATATATTTTTGCCATATAGTGAGGACAAGCAGGAGGCGCTGCTACAGTTTGTGCAAAAGCATTTCACGGCGGGATGGATATACAATACAAAGACCCTAATTGAAGAGGGTAAGGCACCGGAACAGATATGGATTTGCCAATCTTCTCATGACGAGATAGTGGGATTTGCACAACGTGGAATGTGGGGCAATCCCTGTCGATTTGGGCCGTTTGGAATTCACCCCGAGCACCGCAATCATTCGCTGGGCAGTGTACTGCTAAGTAAAATGCTATATGATATGTCATGTCGAGGTATATATGTTGTGTATTTTATGTCCACCGATGAGGCGGGCAGGCGCATGTACGAGCGGCATGGATTTTTACCCTACCGAACATTCACAGATGCAACACTCTTGGGTTAGCTTATTTTTCCGAGAATGAGGTGTCCTTGTCGGGTGCACGCATGATGTTTCTATATTCTTTTAGAACAATATCGGGGTCGATTTCCATGATTTGCGCTACATGTAAAAACAGAAAATCCACAAGCAGGATTTGTGCATAGCGCGGAAAGAGTGAAGTAATGCGCGTAACCTGTTCCGCATTGGGGATGGATAGGGTGTAGTTAGCCATTTTACGAAGAGGTGAATTGCCTTGGCGTACCATGGCGAGAACCTTGCAGTTGTTTTGGCGGGCATTTCGGGTAGCACGCAAAATATCGGGGCTAAATCCGCTGTATGAGATCACGATAGCGAGGTCTTTTGGCGTGGCAACATTGGCTACCTGCACCGCAAAGTCGGAGTCTAAATTGAAGATGCATCTCTTATGAATTTTTACAAGTTTTTCCTGCAGATGCATGGCGATGAGCGAGGAAGCACCTATGCCGAACAGATATATTGTTTCGGCACGACAAATTAAGTTGGCGGCCTTGCGTATTGAAGACATGCTGTTGAGCTGAAGAGCCTGCCTGCAAACGTTGTTCATACCGGTGAGGTAGTTTTTAACAAGTTCCTCGGTATTGTCAAACCATCCCATTACACGCTTAAAGTCGTCGACAGCCAATTCGTCTGCGGCAGGGGCGAGGTCTTGACGCATCTCCTTAAAAGTATTGTAGCCAAGTTTATGCGAAAGCCTTGTTATGGAGGCGGGGGAAGCATCGGTTTCGGTGGCAATCTGGTATATACTCATGGATAAAACCTGTTCTGGATTTTCAAGTAGATATTTGGCTATTTTTTTCTCGGTCGAGGTAAAAGAGGGGGCATGGACCTCAATTTTGTCCTTACAGCTCACAGCAATCAACCTTTCCACGACAATTTTATGTAAGTTATTATACAGCAAAAAAGTACAAAGTGCAAAAAGGAGGCTGTCATGGGCAGTACAAATGCAAACAAAATAGGCGGGCTAAAAACCGAACAGCGCAACCCCAACACCATGAATATCGACATCGTATCCACCATAGAAATGGTGAGAATGATAAACAATGAAAATCGCACTATAGCAGATGCAGTAGATATGCAGGCGCAAAACATTGCATGTGCCGTGGACTGCATCACGGCGAGGATGAAAAAGGGTGGTCGCCTATTTTACATAGGTGCGGGAACGAGTGGTCGATTGGGGATATTGGATGCATCCGAGTGTCCGCCGACATTCTCGGTAGGATTTGATAGGTTTATAGGATTGATTGCGGGTGGTGATGCCGCAATTCGCAAGGCGGTGGAGAACGCCGAGGACAGCCCTACCCTCGCCGCAGAGCAACTCGATGAGTACAATATAAATGATACGGATGTAGTATGCGCAATAGCGGCGAGTGGACGCACACCCTACTGCATAGGCGGTCTTAAACATGCCAAGAAGATGGGGGCGGCCACAATATGTGTAGTGAACAATCGTGACAGCGAGATGTCAAAACACAGCGATATAGCCATTGAGGTGGACATAGGCCATGAGCCGCTAAGTGGGTCAACGAGGATGAAATCCGGCACGGCGCAAAAACTGGTATTAAACATCCTTTCTACCGCCACAATGATACAGCAGGGCAAGGTGTACAGCAATCTTATGGTGGATCTCACAGCTACCAATGAAAAACTTATGCTACGCAGTCGCAACATGTTGGGCGTAATCGTACCCACAGCAACGCCGGAGAGTATAAACAACGCCCTAAAAGATGCAAACGGGAGTGTAAAGTTGGCGGCAACAATGCTGATTCACGATGCAGATGCACAAAATGCAAAGGAAATATTGGATAGACACGATGGATTTTTGAGAGTAGCAATCGAAAAGGAGGACAAGTAAAATGTTTGAGTTAAAAGCACCTATGAGTGGGCAGTGTGTCAGTATGCAGCAGGTGCCCGATGAAGTTTTTTCGGATGAGATACTTGGCAAGGGGGTGGCTATCGAGCCTGACGATGGTATGGTGTACGCCCCTTGTGACGGTGTTATAACCAATGTGGCCTCGACTTATCACGCATTGTGCATAACCTCGGAGAATGGCATTGAAATTTTACTGCATATAGGTATAGACACGGTGGATATGAAGGGCAAAGGCTTTTCGTGCTATGTAAAGGAGGGTAAAAAGGTCAAATGTGGCGATAAACTCATGAAACTTGACCTCAAAGCCTGCAAAAAAGCGGGACACAACCCCATCTCACCTGTTATAATTATGAATCATGATGATTATAAGCTGACATATTCGCATGGGACATGTGTCGCAAAACAAAGTACAATCATTACACTGGAATGAGGTAAAACAATGGCCAATATTCAGGCGGTATTTACAGACCTGGACGGAACACTGCTTAACCAGAAAAATGCTGTGCACCCAAGGGATATTAGTACAATTGCCGGGCTAAAGCGGCAGGGTGTGGGTGTGTATTTTGCCACGGGTCGCCACCCTGTGTTTTGTGGTCCCTATGCTAAAGATTTGGGTATAGATATCTTTGTGGGGTGTAATGGCGCCCTTATTTGGGATACGGTGGCACATAAGGCACTCAATGTGATCAGCTTTTCGAGGCAGGAGCTTGGGGATATCTGCGCTACCTTGGATGAAATGGGAGCGGTGTATTCCATTCAAACCGACAAAATGCCCTACTTTTGCAAAAATGATACCCGCCTGACAAATGGTGGCACTTGTTTACAACTTCGCAGTGAAGGGCCGTGCTTTACCGAGCTCGGTGTGAGACAAAACCTGCAAAATCAACTGAGTGAAACTGTTGTAAAAATTGGAGTTTTGGGATTGACAAGTGATCAGCTTGATTATATCGCGGAAAATTTTCCGCAGTGCACCTTGGCACTCTACTATGGAAAAGGCATGGCAGAAATTGCCCCACCCGGTGCCGACAAGTGGAATGGTATCAAGATTATGAGTAAGGCTATGGGGTTTTCACTCGACAAAGCCCTTGTTATAGGTGATAGTCCCAATGATATCCCCATGATAAAAGGTGCTACCATGTCAGCGGCACCGAGTAACGCCACCGAGCAGGTCAAAGAGCTGGTAGATTATGTAGCGTGCGACAGTGACAGTGGCGTTTTGACCGATGCCATCAAACACTTTTGGCCACAAGGATTAGGAGATGTGTAGCATGCAGTATATAAGGGAAAGCTTAAAGATTCCAATTGTTTCACAATGCGATGTGGCAGTGGTGGGAGGTGGTATTGCCGGTGTGTCGGCGGCGTTGTCGGCCGCCCGTACGGGTGCAAATGTGATACTAATAGAGCGTTCATATATGATGGGTGGGTTAGCGACTGCAGGCCTGATAGCAATTTATTTACCCCTGTGTGACGGCAAGGGCAACCAAGTGAGTTTTGGCATATGTGACGAACTGTTTGAGCTTTCTATTAAACATGGATGTGCCGGACGAGTGCCCACGCCTTGGTTATCGGGAGGTGATATATCCGCACGAGCAAATCAGCGAAAAAAAGTGCAGTACGACCCCCAATTGTTTGCTGTTTTGATGGAGGAGCTTGTGCACAGTCAAAATGTAAATATACTTTATGGCACATCGGTGTGTGGGGTGGAGCGCATCGGGGATAAAATAAATTCGCTTATTGTAGAAAATATAGCAGGTCGCACAGCAATAAATATCGGTGCGGTGGTTGATGCCAGTGGAGATGCCGTGGTGTGTGCGATGGCAGGTGAACAGACTGTCAATTATAGCCCGGGCAACCGCATTTCGGCGTGGTATTACAGCCTTGTCGATGGGGAAAACCGCCTGCATATAGTGGGCGAAAGCGATGATGACATAGCGGCACATGATGCTTCTAAGGCCTCTTTGCTTGAAAAATCTCGTTATGACGCGCTCAGCCCCACTCAGCTCACCCAAGCCGTGATAAGCGCCCATAAAACCCAGCGGTTGGCTTTTTTGGAGGAGGGAGATGTAACACCACATCATTCCCTTACCACCCTGCCTACTATACCACAGGTGCGCATGACCCGCAGACTGTCGGGGGGTATTGCGCCGAGTTGTGAGGACTGTCTGGGGGAACAAAATGATAGCATAGGCCTTGTCAGCGATTGGCGGGTATCGGGGCCGGTGTACGAGATCCCTTTTACAACTTTGTGTGGTCTCCATAATAAAAACTTGTTGGTGGCGGGAAGATGCATCAGTGTGGGAGAAGACTTATGGGACGTGACAAGATCGATACCTGCATGTGCCGTCACAGGTGAGGCGGCAGGCATTGCGGCGGCATTGGGAAAAGCACCACACCAAGTTTTACGGCAAAGGGAAATACCGCTACACCGTTCACAGCTAATAGGATAATTCTAATCAAAAAAGGAGAAACACAATGAAATACACAAGGGTAGGAAAATCAGGGTTAGTGGTAAGTAGAGCGAGCTTGGGGAGCTGGCTCACCTACGGTGATGGGGTGGAAAAAGATATTTCAAAGCGTATAATTCATACCGCTTGGGAAAACGGCATAACCTCGTTTGATACTGCCAACGCCTACAATGGTGGTGTTGCCGAGCAAGTGATGGCCGATGCCCTGCGAGACATTCCCCGCACTAAGATCGTATTAGCAAGCAAAGTGTTTTGGCCGATGGGGGACGGGGAAAACGAAAAAGGATTGTCGAGAAAATCCATCATGGAACAGGTTCACGCCAGCCTTGGGCGGATGAAGATGGATTATATGGATATATTGTATTTTCATAGGTACGACCGGGATGTCCCGCTTATTGAGACACTGTGTGCGGTGGACGACCTGATAACAGCCGGCAAGGTATTATATTTTGGTGTGAGTGAATGGACAGCACAGCAGATAAGGGATGCCATGGACATATGTGACAAACGACTGCTTGACAGAATGATTGTCAATCAACCGTCCTACAATTTGCTCAACAGGTATATTGAAGATGATGTTTTGCCCACCTGTCTTGAGTATGGAGTGGGGCAAATAGTCTACTCCCCTTTGGCGCAGGGTATGCTCACCGGCAAATATCGCAAAGACAGTGAGACACCAACGGGGAGCAGGGCGAGCAGTCCACAAGGCAAACACATGCGTGGCAAATACCTAAATGATGATAATTTTGCCAAGGTAGAAAAGCTCACAGAACTGAGCAAAGAGTGCGGCATACCAATGAACCATATGTGCCTTGCTTGGATTTTTGCAAAGGAAGGCATAGATGGGGTGATATTTGGAGCGAGCAAACCCGAACAGATTATAGACAACCTCAAAGCCGTAGATATAGCGTTGGCGCAGGATGTAATAGATACTATGGACGAGATATGCTACCGGTAAAAACAGTGGATTTGATGCGCGCAAAGTATAGGCGTAGCAACAACAGTCATGGGGGCTGATTTTATAGCCAAGAGTCATTCCCTACAAAAGCGATGGCGCAGTGGGAGCGCATAAAAAACAGAGTAGCCACGAGAGCTACTCTGTTTTTGCGTGCCCCCGAACAACATATATCCCACCGTGGCAATAGACTATTGAGAAAAGTCTGCTTTTTTACCC
>CAYJGR010000061.1:0-13376 GCA_964370005.1 uncultured Oscillospiraceae bacterium | reverse complement strand
AAGCATATTGGCGGGCGGTAGAACAATAACATTGTAATGTAACAATCCCCCCGTAAGGGCGGATATTATCCGCCCGCCGTGGGCATACATCAAACGTTAAAGGTCAAGGGTATCCGTGATGCCCTTGACCTTGTTTTTGCCCTTATCTATCCTCTAATATGTAGGGAACGCATTATATGCGCTACGCCACGTTGCCCCCACACCCACGTTTAATATATGCGGTGGGGTTCGGTCACGGCAAGCCGTGACCCTACACTGCCCTTATCTATCTTCCATCCTCCGGCAATCTGTCCTCTATCACCCGCCCTGATATTTTGGGCGGGGGGTGGTTTTGGTGGGGGCGTACAGTTGCCCGTGGTTTGGGCGGGCTGTTGTACGTTCACGCCGAAACTGCCTCCCACACGGAAAAGCAGGGTGGCAGCAGTGCCTATCGTCGTTATGTCCTCGTCGCTTTGGTGGTGATTTTATCCATCCGCGGAGTAGCTAGCAAGCCACCCCAACGGTCGTGACAGCGGTTTGTACAGGGCAAGCATCATGGCGGCATTGCCCACACAGTGCATGATGTCAAATGGGATGCCCCGCACCCAGTAGGCCACACCCGCCGCCCAGCCTCCACTGATACCCCATGGGATGGCACAAAGCGCACCAAAACACAGCCCGAATGCCCCCGAATAGACCGCCCATAGCACCACACCGGTATTCCGGCGCAGGAGATGTGCCCCCAGTGCCAAGAGTGGCCATATATACAGGTAATTTACCCACCATATGCCAAAGCCAAATGTTAGACCCTCAAGCAATATAAATACCGGCAGGATGTAGGGAAGTGTGCGCGGGAAGTGGATGGTAAATAGAATTATGAGTAGGGAAACCGCCTCAATATTTGGCAGTGCGGCCATGGCTATTTGTGAGGTGTAGAGCAGTGAGGCCAAAAGTCCCCCCACAATCAATCTGCGCAGTGAGAGGGGGGCTTTTCGTTTGTTGGGGGTATTGTTCTGCATAGTGCATCCTTTCCGATGTTACGAGCAAAAAAGAAATGCCCCTGACGCACAGATGGCGCAGGGGCATTTTCCGCATAAGCGGCACAAATCCATCACTCGTGAACCCTGCCAAACAGACTCGGTATCCCGACTTAGCACATATGTGCATCACGGTGGCGGAACCGCACAGGATTTGCACCTGTTTCCCCGAAAAATGTCTGCTATATTATTCTGTTAAATGTGGGCATCGGTAGCCCATAAATCTATTGTAACACCCCGCTGGGGGAATTACCAGCAAATATTACTCAAACAACATGCCATTCATATAGGCATTAGAGAATATGGAGTCGCCCGCAAGCTCCACTACATGGGCGGTGTAGGCTATTTGTAGCGATTTTTCGACAAAATCACGGCATAGTAACAACATGGCCGCCCCCGAGAGTGCCGCATTGCCGATTATCTCGGTGTTATCTTCGCAAACGGTGGGCAAAAGTCCTATGCGCAAGGCGTTTTGTAGGTTGACATGACTGCCAAATCCCCCCGCAATGCAGGTGCGCTCTATCTGCTGTGAAACGAGATTTCTTTTGGCCAAAATGGTCTCTATACCCGCACATATGGCGCTTTTGGCCAACTGTATCATGCGCACATCTTGCTGTGTGAGCGACACAGGGGGTGCGATGATTGTGGGGTCGCCACACAGCAGGCCGGTTTCGTCAAGTGAGCCGTTTTGGAGCAGGCAGGCCACGGCATCTATCGCACCGCTACCACATATGCCGATGGGGGGGAGGTCGCCTATCACTTCAACTTGTAGGCGGTCGCCCTCAAGTTTTACACTGCGTATAGCCCCCGCCTTGCCCCCCATGCCCATAGATAGCCCCGCACCCTCAAATGCAGGCCCAGCGGCGGTGGAACAGCAGTACAGCTCGCCATCATGCCATAGGGCGATCTCGCCGTTTGTGCCGATATCGCACAGCAGTGCGGTGCCGGTGTCGCCGCATATGTCCGATGAGAGCAGTGCGGTGGTGATATCGGCCCCCACAAATGCCGATATACAGCGGGGGAGATAGACCGTGGCTGAGGGACAGGGTAGGGACAAATCCACCGCCGGCATATATTCCCCAAACAGGCGCTCGGCCTCAAATGGGGCATGGGTCAATGGGGTGGGGTCTTGGCGGGTGAGCAAATGTAGCATGGCGGTGTTGCCTGTGATGACCATACTGTCTATATCATGGGTCGAGATGCCACCGTTGTTGCAAAGCTCGGATATTAGCTCGGATAGGGCGGTGCGTATACTGTCGGCCAATTGGTTGGATTGCCCCTCCATAGCTTTTTCAAGGCGGGAAATGACATCGGCACCAAAGGCGGATTGCGGGTTTAGGGCGGTGGCCTCGCACAGTAGTCCCGATTTGTCGTAGAGAAGGCCTGCTAAGGTGGTTGTGCCCAGATCTATGGCCACCCCCGCACGGCTAAACATATGGTTAGGGGTGAAGTGGGGCATGACACCCGCTACTTGTATGTCGGCTTTGGTTGGCGATATGGTCTCAATCACACAATCCCCCAATGCGGTGCAACAACATGCCAAACGCACCCCCGCAGTGAGTTCGGCGGGGGTGAGATGGTTTGTCTCTTCGCAGGAGTGGGGGGAAAGCTGTCCATGTGCTATCACTCGACACTTGGCACATTTCCCCTTGCCACCGCAGGGCAGTTCGATGGGGCTATGCAGTCCGAGAAAGTCGCTGAGCAAACTGCCCTCGGGTGCGGTGAATTGTTTGCCGTCGAGAGTTATAGTCATGACTTTACATCCTCGTATAAAAACATTCCAAAATAGGTGACAGTGTCCTGACCGTTCATATACTTCATATCGGCCAGTGTCGAGAGTTCTGACACGGCGATGCCGTAGGCCTCAAGACTGGGGATGGCCTTGTCGGGGAAGGGGCAAGGCTTGTTGTTTGCAAACTCACATGGTCTGCAGACACCGCACCCACCCGAACCCATCATAAGCCCTTTTTTGATGGTGGGGAGGCCTATGACTGCTTCACGCAGAGCCGATACGATTTTTTTATGTTGACGGCTTGCCGCCTGCATGCCCTCAAAGTCGTAGCTGTCTTCAAGCTCGTAGACACTTTGGAATACAAGGCCATACTCATACTTTTTGGCGGCCAAAATCAGCTCGTGGATATCCCCCACATGGGGCGGGCACATCCAGTTTGTGCCGAATTTGCCACAGGCATTGCTCTCACATAGCTTGCGGTACTCGGGTTCAAACAATATATCGTTTACCGAGACAACTCCCGCCACCTTTGCGCCAAGCTCGGTAGCTTTTTGAATGAGCATGTTCTTATCGGTCATGGTTAACACCTCACGAATTAGAAAGTAAGTGCGCGGTCAATCTTCAATTTTTACAAGTTTGGGATACCACTGTACAGCTTGTTTGAGAGCTTTGCGCAGTGCCATGCCCTTACCGGCGAGCAGTACAAGCTTGCCAAGGTTTTCCTGCTCGACCTGCCCTGTATGGGGTTGTAGTTTTACCATAGGTCCCACACAGTCAGCCAGGTGGGTATTACCATCACCAAGGCGCAAAAATCCCTTCATGCGGTAGGTGTCCTCGCACAGCAGGCCGAGAAGGTGGTTCGCTTGCTCGGGGGTCATGTCGGGGGAGACCGATAGGCAGGCCTTTTGCAGGGTGATGTCGGGGGAGTGGCTTTCGGGGGCAAAGTCGGGCTGTGGGACAATGAGCTGTAGCCACTCGGGAGAAAACTCCCCCTGCACCGTTTGGCAAAGTGTAGCCGCAAGGGAGAGTTCCCGCACTAAATCACAGGTTTCTTTTAGTTGATCAGGGGTGGCAAGGTCGGTTTTGTTTATGAGCGCAAGGGAGGATACCGCAAGCTGTTTGGGGCAAACTCGGGCGGTGTGCGCCACCTTCTTAAAGCGCAGAGCATCCACAAGACAGACACTGCCCATGTACTGTATGGCCGAGAACTTTTTATCCTCAAGCACACGGCGCACATTTGTGGGGTCGGATAACCCCGAGGCCTCGACCAAAATCACATCGGGATTTTGGGTCATGGCCTGTGTGAGGGTTTCCTCGAATTTGTCAAGGCGGCAGGCGCAGAATATCGAGCCGTTGTTTATTCGGGAGAGGGTGGCCTGCATCTCGCAAAGCAGTGCCCCGTCCACATCCACCTTGCCAAATTCGTTTATAATAATGTACAGTTGTTCATTCTCAAAAATCTTTATAAAATTTTTGAGAAATGTGGTTTTGCCGGCGCCCAAAAAGCCGGTTATGAGGTAAAGTTTCATGTATTTACCCTCACAGCACGTCCTTTATGGCCTGTTCAAGCTCAGACTTGCTGGGGATGATGGAGGAAAACTTAAGCTTGCCGTTTATATAGATTGCAGGCAGGTTTGTGACCCCCATCTTCTTACAACGGGCAATATTCTCCTTGAGAGTGAATTTATACTCGACCACCTCAATGGCATCACCAAAGGTATCAGCCGCCACATTTGCCGCACCCATCATATAAGTACAAGCCGCACAGGTGGCCGAATCAAGGGTAAACACCTCGACCAAGGGCTTTGCAAGGTTGTCGTAATCGGGGAGTTCCACCGCTGTTTGGTCGTCGGCAGCTACGTAGTTTTTGACCATCTCGCGCACCGCATCGGTCTCGAGTACGGCCTGTGTAGCACCGATGGTGTTCTCAATCGGCACGGCATAGGGCATATCACACCCGGGGGCAACAATGAAATTTTTATACTCATCGAGCTTATCAAGCATATCGATAACATGCTTCATATTATCCTGCTGGGTGCCGTGGAGCATGACCGAGGTCAGGGGAATGTTGCCACCGATTGCTACATTGTATTTGTCACAGATGGCCTTAGCGGCGAATATATCGACGTTTTCATCCACCGATATTGAGTCGGGGGCGGTGTGACACATGACCTCAATATTTCGAGTGGCGTTGCCACAGACAAAGAAAGAGGACAATGCGCCTTTATTTCGGATGTGGTCAAATATATTCTTATAGGGGGCGGTGAGGAACTGCTCAAAATGCTCAGCCGATATCTGGCTTACCAGGGGGTCAACCACAGCGATAACATCCATACCGGCCTCTAAGAATAAATCTGTCATGCGCTTGCCACACTCGGTACAGAACTCAAGAAGTTCGATGACATAATCCTCATCGTCGTACATATCCATGAAAATGTCGTTACCACGCAGGTGGCTTGCCAGTGTAAAGGGGCCACAGAAAAGGCCATAAAGTGCAGTGGTTTCGCCCACGGCCTCCTTCATGCGACGCATGGCAGATAGCACGAGGGGCATACGACCGCTCTCGGCGGTGGGCAGGGTGCAGGCGCAGGGTATATTCATGGTGTCGGACAGCGGATGAGAGGAAACACTGGGGGGGCAGTCGTCAGCCCATACGAGGTCACAACCCAATATTTCGGCCTCAAGTTGCAAATCAAACACCACAGGTTGGCCGTCGGGCTTATAAAGGCGGTTGACCTCAAGCAGTGCCTCGACGAGTGCGTCTTCATTTGTCAATATCTCGGTGGCGTTCACGCCTGTAAGCAGTCCTGCATGTACGCCGGCAAAAGGCACCCAAGGGGCACGGGGTGTGGTCTCATGGCGCAGTGCCGATAGTAAAAGTTGCTTTGGAGTCATGGTTGTATCTCCTTTGAAGTATATAGAATAATTATGCCGAGGCCTTGCAAATCTCAACGGCGGCATCGGCTGCGCTGGCGGCGTCCGAGGTGTATTTATCGGCGCCGATTTGCTCACAGAAGGCCTCGGTTACAGGTGCGCCACCCACCATGATTTTGACGCTATCGCCAATACCGGCCTCATTTCTGGCTTTGACCACATCACCCATAACACCCATAGTGGTGGTCAGCAGTGCCGAACAGCAGATGATCTGGCAACCCTCATTTTTGGCGGCCTCAACAAATGCTTCGGGGGCAACATCGGTGCCGAGGTCGATAACCTCCAGCCCCTTGCCCTCCATCATCATCTTAACAAGATTCTTGCCGATGTCGTGCAAATCGCCTTTGACGGTGCCAATACACACCTTGCCGGAGGCCTGCACACCGGCGTCGGCCAGTAGGGGTTTGAGCAGAGAGGCACCCATGTTCATAGCACGGGCAGCTACAAGCACTTCGGGTACAAACACTTCGTTATTCTTGAATTTTTCGCCTATGATCGACATACCCGACAAAAGACCCTCTTCCAATATGCTCTGTGCGGGTTCGCCTTGGTCTATGGCCTGCTGTACGAGCTCCTTGACGATTTTAGCCTTGCCTTTTTGTAGGTTTTCGGAAATTTCAAGATAAATGCTCATGACGATTTACTCCTTGTAAGTTAATAAAATTATTTGCCCTTATAGTGGGCGGTATGTTACTAAGATATCATAGCTTTTGGGTGACGGCTTGCAATCATTTGTGATTTTTGGTAATATTTTAATCAGATGATAAAAATACCAGACAGGAGGCGGTCTGTATGAACGGAGATAAATTATCCTTCGACCTTACACTTGCAAAGGAATGTGCGGTGGCATTTGCAGGTAGTACCGGCATAGGATGTGTGGTGTCGGATACTAACGGGAATCAGCTGGCCGAGTATGGCTATGGGTGTGATAGCTGTGGGGTGTGCCATGCGGCGGGGCGTGAAAAATCCCGCTGTGTACAGGCGCAAAACTACGGCATGATGGAGGCCGAACGATTTGGCGGAAAATATATATATTATTGCCCTGCGGGGCTAACTTGCTTTGTATCGCCAATTTTGGGGGATACAAACAGCGCCGCCAAAATAACCGTGGGCCCCTTTTTGATGGTCGATGCACAGGATTTTATGGAATGTGAAATGGCCGGAGTGGCACAAGATAGATGGAGTGGCGTATTTGATCTGCTTAAAACCATTCCTGTGGTGTCGCCTGCACGGGTGCAGCAGCTGTCCACATTGCTTTTTATGTCGGTGGGGTTTATGAACAAGGTTTCGGCCTCCAACCGCCTTATGGAGGCACAGGCCTCCGAGGTTATACAGGGACAGATAAGCACATATATTCTTACCCTTAAAAGCCAGGATAAACCCATACCCTATCCACTTGGCATGGAGGCCTCCCTCCTAAAGAGCATACGTGAAGTTAACCGAAACGAGGCACAACGCCTCTTAAATGAGATACTTGGGCATATTCTTTTTGCCACAGGACGGGATTTTGAGAAGGTCAAGTCGAGAATATTGGAACTCTTATCCCTTATAAGTCGTGCATCGGTCGAGGCCGGTGTGGGGGTGGAACAGGCCTTGTCATTGTGCCATGACGGCCGTCAACAGATATCACTGCTGCAAAATATTGAGGAGTTGTGTCTGTGCCTGAGTGAAGTCATGAACAAGATGATAAACAATGTTTTTACCTATGCCGACACCCGACACGCCAACGCTATACACTGCTGCACACAACACATCGAGACAAACTACTATCAAAAAATTTCCCTTGAACAGATGGCCGCCATGGTTTACCTCTCGCCACCTTATCTCAGCCGAATTTTCAAGCAGGAGGTGGGAATCCCCTTTAATCAATACCTAAACGAGGTACGCACCTCAAAGGCGAAATCCCTTTTGCTTCACGATGATTTGAGACTGGTGGATATATCAAATGCGGTGGGATTTGAGGATCAGAGCTATTTTACCAAGGTGTTCAAAAGAGTAACAGGTCTTACCCCCATGCAGTATAGGGCGCATAATTTTAAGGGCAAGGGCTAGTAGAGGATAGATTGCCAGAGAACAGAAGATAGAAAAGGTCAAGGGCTTTGTGGCGTAATGTGGGTGCTACCACCCCGCTTTTCCGCGTAGGGGGCAGTTTCGGCGTGAACGTACATAAGCCCGCCCAAACCGCGGGCATAAGTACGCCCCTTGCCAAAACTACCCCCTACCCAAAAAATCGAGGCGGGGATGCACGAATAAATAATGTAAGCAGTATCGATATAATAAAAATACTGCATTTTAATCAATCAATGGTTGACTTATTAAAATCAACTGTTAGTTCCTTTGTTTTATTTCCAATATTAGTTATTATAGATTCAGGAGGTGAGCTTATGAACCAATTACAAATCGGACATTTTATATCGGAATGTCGAAAAGAAAAAGGTTTAACACAGTCACAATTAGCTGAGAAATTAGGCATCACAAACAGAGCTGTTTCCAAATGGGAAACCGGGAACAGCATGCCGGATGTATCTATAATGCTTGAATTATGCGAAATTTTTAGTATAACAGTTAATGATTTACTATGTGGGAAAAAATTAAATGTAGAGGAACAAAAAATGGAAAATGAAAGAAATACATTGTCTATGATGCTTGCAAAAAAAGAATTAAAAAGAGTTAGAATGTGCGCAGGAGTATTGATGTTTGTTGGTCTTACACTGGCACTTTCTTTTACATCAGTAATAGCAGAAACGTCATTTGAAAAAGCTTTGACATTTTTACTTGGTACAATTGCATGGGCATGTGGAGCTTGGTTGAATCTCAAAATTGCAAAAGCTCTTAAAAAGATGTAGTGGTATCACCCATGATGCTCACAACCTAAACTCACCTATCAGGAAATCATAAAAGCACTTTCCCGCCGACACCCCAAAAGGGCAGTGGTGGGAGAGTGCTTTTGCGTAGTTTATAGTATTGTGGGTTTTACTCACCCTTGATAAGCCTTGCGCACATAACGGTTATATCATCTTCGCGGCCGTCCTCGCGTCGCAGGCGGGCGGCGTTGGCCAGGCGGTCGCAGAGGTTTTGGGGGTTATCGCCGGCAAAGCGTTCGACCTCCTCGCTCACCCAATCGACACCGGCGGCGCTCACACCATCCGACATCATCACCACCCAATCACCGCTGTGGAGTGCGAGGGTGCTGTGTTCAAACTCAGCCCCTTGCAAAATGCCGGCGGGAAGTGAGGTCGATTCGACACTGCCCCCCTTGCCACTTTTGCAAACCACGGTGGGTGCGGCCCCCGCTTTGTAAAACTGCACCTGACCTGAATAGAGATCAATTGTGGCAACATCTATTGTAGCCAGTGACTCCTCACCCGACTTCACAAGCAGTGCGGCGTTGACAAGGCGCAGGGCGCTGTCGTAATCGGCACCGGCCTTTACCATGCGGGACAGCAGACTGACTGCCATAGCCGAATCGACCGCCGCCGCCCCACCACTGCCCATGCCGTCAGAGAGTATCATATGACAACAGTTATCCTCGGTGACAAATGTTTTATGACTGTCGCCACATACTTCACCCTCACGCTGTGATATCTGACTTGTTGCCACATTTACCCGCAGTTCGGGGCGTTCACGGAACACCACCCGCAGTCCATCTATGGTGAGATTTGTTTGAGGGGAGCTGAAATTGCGCTTGGTGGCTTCACTTAACATCCTGCGCAGTACCTCAAGGTCACCCCGCTCAGTCCAGTCGAGTGGCAACAAAATTTCTATGGTGATACGTTTTTTATTGCGCAAACACAACACCCCGACAGGGTGGACGTTAACGGCCGATAGCACATCGGCGATGCGGGCATTAAAAGCCGGGTCGACCACACGGCAATCCTCTATGGTGGTGCGCAGTCCACCCAGATAAAGCGCCATGCCCTCAAACTGGTCTGTTACGAGAGAGCGCACCTGTGAGACCTTGCGGCGTGTTCCCTCACGGGCGACAAAGTGACTGTAGGCCTCCTGGGTGGCACGCCAAATGTCTTCCACCCGCCCACAACGGCGGATAAAATCTTGGTCGTAACTGTCGCTGACAAATCCCAAATCGTGACGCACCGCCCCCGCCATCTGCCGAAATGCCTTGCTTGAGGCGTTATAATGCTCCACCCAACAGGCGCTGTTTTTAGCACAACGGCGACAGATTTTTTTAGCCACCTCATCGGGCAGATTTTCAACATCGTTATTTGAAAGCTTTTCAAGTCTTTTGGACACTTGGCGGGTGGTATCGCATATCTCCTCCAAGGCCTTGACCGTGTTATCGAGTTGTGAGGAGACAAATTGACGGCTTACTCTATCGCCCCTCATTGGGGTGGAAAATAGGCGGGAGGTATGATGCAGCAGACCGCTTGGCATACCTGCAAAGGCCATGGTGCCTATCATAATTTCAATGAGGGTGGACAGCGCAAAACTCCCGCCATCCATCAGCGCCGAAAACCCGCCACATACTACAAATGCGGCGGCACTGCCCATGCGCCCCAGCGGTGCAAATACACCGGCAAACAGCCCACCAAGTCCATACATAGCCACCACAAGGCCAAAATCCCCGCCTGCAAAGCCGAAAGAAAGCCCGAGCACCATGCCGAGGGCAGCACCTGTGGAGGCACCGGCGGTATATCCCGCCACAGTTACAACAAGCACCCCGAGAGTTCTGCCCAATGACACCTCAAACAATCCCAAATTAGTAAGTCCAGCACCGGCAATTGCCACGCATATGAGCAGGGAAATATTGCCCATACGCCCCTTGAAACCTATGGTAGGCTGACCTTTCACGAACAGTCGGCGCACAAAAAATGTTGTGCCACCGGCCAAAACGGCCTGCGATACCAGCAGGATGTAGTCATAGACATCACCCCCTGCAAATGGCATACTGAGTAGCCCTGCACCCACTGTGGCAAGGACGCTCGAAAATATTGGCACTATCCTAAAGCGACTCCAGCGAGATTTGCCAAGGCCTATTTTGAGTATAGCGATTGCTACGGCCATGGCGGCAAATGCGGTATGGGCATCGGGGGAGGTGGTGAGCAAATAGCCCAGCACCACACCGACGCAGGCCGGCAGGGTGTAGGCAAAACCCACCGCTGCCACGAGCGCCCCCCCAAAGGGGCTTACCACACCTAATATTTCGGCCCCGGCGAACACAAAGCCCCAAAAGCCCACCCCCACCATCCGCAAAACCTCGGGATGGGAGATGGCCTGTTGTCGCAATCGTCCCAAGGGTGTCATTCCCACAAACTGTGTGGAGTTTTTCATTGTTATGACCATTCCTTTCTGCTAAAGGCATAAAACAACCATGAAAATGGGCATAAATATGCCATATTTTTCGGTTGTCACGAAGTGACGAGAAAAACGGCTTCTCAAATAAATTAAGTTTGAAATTTATTTTCAAACTTTCCACCTCATCCATTTTTATGTCACCTATTGACATAGCTTGTCCGTACCATTTTAAACGAGACACGGCGCAAAAAATGACGAATAAAACGGGCAGAGTTTGGCTATATTGCTCACAGTTACTCGTAATAAGGGGTGTGTAGATGTCTTTTGGTGGCGTATGCTTAAAAATTACCGTTTTTATCTTTGTGCGGTTTACTTACCAGCTTTCTTATGATAAAATATCGAGGTATGGTTTTTTGATTTGTCCGCTTTTGTGGTGGGCTTAGTAAATACTTAGAGTATAAATTTGCCTATAATTTAGGAGGAGTAATCATGAATTACAATTTTTCTGACCGCATATCCTCGCTCAAACCTTCGGCCATAAGGGAAATACTTAAGGCCACGTCCGACCCGAGTGTGATACCGCTTGCTGCCGGCAATCCCGCCGCCGAGGCTTTCCCCGCCGAGGAGATCGCCGCCATATCGGCCGAAATACTTTCCACCAACCCCGTGGGTGCCCTGCAATACTCCATCACCGAGGGCTATCCCCCGATGCTCGAGAGCATACGTAAGTTTGCCTGCCGTCGTGAGAATATGATAAGAGACTTTGACAGCATCATGACAGTATCGGGCGCACAGCAGGGCATAGAACTTGCAACCAAGTGCTTGTGTAACGAGGGGGACACCATCATCTGTGAAGACCCCTCTTTTATCGGCTCGCTCAATGCATTTCGCTCATACAAGCTAAACCTTGTGGGCATACCCCTTGAGAGTGACGGCATAGACCCCGCAAAACTTGAACAAGCCTTAAAAGACAATCCCCGCACACGTTTTATCTACCTTATCCCCAACTTCCAAAACCCCACAGGCATCACCACAAGTGCTGAGAAGCGCACAGCAATATATGACATAGCCAAAAAATACGGTGTGCTTATTTTGGAGGATGACCCCTACGGTGCACTGCGCTTTGAGGGGGAGCACCTGCCATCATTTAAGAGCATGGATACCGAGGGAATTGTGGTGCATTGTGGTAGTTTTTCCAAGATAATTTCCCCCGGTATGCGCCTTGGCTACACCATCGCCCCCGCCGAGATAATATCAAAAATGACCGTGGCAAAGCAGGCCAGCGACGTTCACAGTGGCATATGGGCACAGATGGTTTGTGATAAATTCCTGCGCAACTATGATATTGATGCACACATAGAAAAGCTAAAGGTTATATACAAAAGAAAGTGTTCTCTCATGCTATCCTGCATGGATGAGCATTTCAGTCCCGCTGTGAGCTATACCCGCCCCGAGGGTGGTTTGTTTGTATGGTGTACATTGCCCGATGGTGTGGATATGCTTGGATTTTGTAAGCGGTCGGTAGCAGAACGTGTGGCACTTGTACCCGGTGTGGCCTTTACCGCACAGGTGGGGGCACCGTCACAGTGTTTCCGCATGAACTACTCCACCCCCTCGGACGAAGGCATACAAAAGGGCGTGGAATTGGTGGGCAAGCTCACCAAAACACTGTAAAGAGGAGGGCTACTCAGCATGAGTGAAACCGTATCCGCACCAAAGAAAAAGGTTTGTTTTTCGGGCATACAGCCCACCGGTGTTATTACACTCGGCAACTATCTCGGCGCAGTCAAGAACTGGAATATATTGCAGGATGAATACAACTGCATATACTCGGTGGTAAATCTCCACGCTATAACGGTGCGTCAAGACCCCGCAGAACTGCGCCGCCAAACCCGAGAGATGGTGGCCATACTACTATCCTGTGGCATAGATCCCGAGCGTAGTTTGATATTCATTCAAAGTCAGGTGCCGGCACATGCCGAGCTTGCGTGGGTGCTCAACTGCTTTACGCAATTTGGGGAGCTGTCACGCATGACCCAGTTCAAGGACAAATCCTCCCGCTATACCGACAATATAAATGCGGGGCTGTTCACCTACCCCGCACTTATGGCGGCCGATATTTTACTTTATCAGGCCGATGTGGTGCCGGTGGGTGCCGACCAAAAACAGCACCTTGAATTGTCCAGAGATATTGCAGGCCGTATGAATGGGCTGTTTGGCAACCTGTTCCGTGTGCCCGAACCCCACATCCCAAAACAGGCCGCCCGCATAATGTCACTCCAAGACCCCACCAAGAAGATGTCCAAGTCGGATAGCAATCCAAAAAGTTTTATATCAATTCTCGATACCAAAGAGCAAATCATAAAGAAATTCCGCTCGGCTGTGACCGATTCTGAGGCGGTAGTGGCCTATCGTGACGGAAAAGAGGGGATAAACAACCT
>CAYJGR010000060.1:0-13404 GCA_964370005.1 uncultured Oscillospiraceae bacterium | reverse complement strand
CCCCGCATCCCTCTCGGGGCACAGCACAGTAACAATAAATAACAGCATCGAGAACGTAACCCTCACCGCCACCCAAATAGCAAACCTTATAGCACAGGGCAACGGCGGTGTGATACACATCACAATAAAGGGGACTCCCGACGGCGTGAGCGTGACGGCCAGTGCAGGCGGTGTGTCGGTGACGTTGTAACAATAAACGTAAAAACCCAATGTAGGGCGGGGGACATTTAGAAATTAGAGATTAGAAAAGGGCAAAGGTCAAGGACAACCGCGTGGTGTCCTTGACCTTTCTATCTTCTATTCTCTGTTTTTCTATCCTCTCAATGCTGCCCACCACAACCGCCGCAACCATTACTATTTTCATCATTGTTTTGGTTTTTGTGGTTTGAATTACCGCACGTAGCGCCGCTGGGGCACCCGATGCATTTGACACCTTTTTTCTTTTCATGGACAATTTTGCCCACGGCCAGCGCCAATATTGCAGCGATAACGATAATAAGAATAATATCAACAGCAGTCATCAGATAATTCCTCCAGACAGTACAATTAGAATCGATTTTTTTGCACTTCCTCCCCCGTGGGGGAGGAAGTGCGCCCCACAGCACGGGCGTGGGGACTGGTCAGTGCGACCACGCACACTTATACCTTTGCGGTGGCAGTGCTCTGTGCAATGGCCTTTGCTTTCTTTTCGCCCTGCATTACCTTGTAAACAAGGAATCCGATCATAGCGCCCACAGCGATAAGGCCGGGGATGAAAGCAGTGCCCAAAGAACCGGTGGTGATAAGCGAGCCGATTTGGTAGACAAAGAATGCCACAACATAACCTGTACCGAACTGTAGCCCTATACCGGCCCACAGCCACTTGGGGCTGTCCATCTCGGCATTCATAGCACCGATGGCGGCAAAGCAGGGGGGAGTGAACAGGTTGAACATCAGATAAGCAAGCGCTACCACAGGGGTAATAGCCATGATGGTTGCAACATCGGCGGCACCGCTCATAAGAGCAAGCTCCTCGGTGTCGATAAAGCTTGTGATACCGTAAACAACTGCCAAAGTACCAACAACGTTCTCCTTAGCGATAAAGCCGGTGATAGCGGCGGCAGCCAACTGCCAAACGCCAAAGCCGAGGGGGAGAAGCAGGAGCGCAAAGGGGCTTGCGATGGTGGCCAGAATACTGGTGGATTCTGCGCCTTCGGCAACCACTTGGAAGCTTGTGTCGAATGTCTGCATAATCTGCACTGCGGTGTTGCAAAGCAGGATGATGGTCGAAGCCTTGATTATGAAGGCCTTACCACGGGAGAGCATCGAGATAGCGGCACGTCCCAGGCTGGGAACACGGTACTCGGGTAGCTCCATGATGAAGAAGGAGGGTGCAGCTTTTTCACCTGTGATGCGAACGATGAGCAGTGCGCCAATTACGATAAGAGCGATACCCACAAAGTACATGGTAGTACCCACCCAAGCGGCATCCTGGAAGAATACGCCGGCAAATAGGGCAATTACAGGTAGTTTAGCGCCACAGGGCATAAAGGGGGTAAGCATAGCGGTGGTGCGACGTTGACGCTCATTTCTGATGGTACGGGTGGCCATAACGCCGGGGATGGCACAACCTGTGCCGACGATCATGGGGATAATCGATTTGCCCGAGAGGCCAACCTTTTTGAATATCCAGTCCATAACAACGGCAACACGAGCCATGTAACCACAATCCTCAAGCAGTGCAAGCAGGAAGAAAAGGATCATGATAAGGGGCAAAAATCCGAGCACAGCACCTACACCGCCGATGATACCATCGAGCAGGATAGCACCGAGTAGGGGAGAAACGTTTTCGCCCAAAAGACCGGCAACACCATTATAAAGGCCTTCAATGGCGGCGCCTAATAAATCAACAAAGAATACACTTACGATACTCTCCTGCGATATGTAGAATACAGCCCACATGACAAGTGCAAAAATGGGAATACCGAGCAGTTTATTGGCGATGATGCGGTCGGCCATATCCTGCGAATTCTTTTTACCGGAACTGGTTTTGCGATTTTCTACATTCTTTACAATACCCTCAACAAAGCTAAAACGCTCCTTGTCGGCGGCCTGTACAGACTCCTTGCTCATCGCGTCCGAAACAGTTGAGTTAAAGGGAGCAGTTTGACCTTTGCCCGAAACTTCTTTGACGGCGGTGATAACCTGTGCCAAACCGTTTTTATCGGCATCGGAAACGGTCGAAACCGTCTTGACCACAGGGCATCCCAGGGCCGAAGACAGCTTATCAACATCAATGGCAATGCCTTGTTTTTCACTCATATCACTCTTGTTGAGTGCTACCACAACAGGGATACCGAGATCCAAAAGCTGTGTGGTGAAGAAAAGGCTACGACTTAGGCTTGTAGCATCCACAATGTTTACAATAACATCGGGGTTTTCATTTTTCACAAAATCTCTGGTGATATTCTCCTCGGATGTGAAAGGGGACATAGAATAAGCACCGGGAAGGTCAACCGCAATAATTTCGCTACCAGTGGGGTTGAGCCCACTTTTAATAGAACCCTCTTTTTTCTCAATAGTAACACCGGCCCAGTTACCAACCTTTTCAATCTTACCAGTAATGGCATTAAAAAGGGTGGTTTTACCGCTGTTGGGGTTACCCGTTAGTGCAATACGCATTTAGCTACCTCCAAAATTTATATATTCCAACAAAATTAGACACATCTAACTTTGTTATCGGCAAAAAATTAGTTTTATTAAACTAACATCGCTGATAAAAATAATCAAATATGAATTGCGTCAGCCAAGTTTTTATCTATGCTGTAACGAGCATCTTTTATTACAATCACATAATTATCGCTCACAAGCGAGATAACCGTGACTGTTTGCCCTTTATAACATCCCAGCGTAAATAAAAACCCTGCCATATCATCTTCTGCTGTGATGCCTGTGATTATATACTCTTTGCCAAGCTCTGCACCTAATAGGGTAGTAGGTTTATTGGTTATATCCATTTAACCCCTCCAATTTCATATTTATGCTGATTAAAAAACATATTTTGGTTAGCCGGAACTAACGATAATCTGAGCAAAGTATACACAATTGCAAAGTAAATGTCAAGTACTAAGCCTTAAAAATATGCTACATTGCAGTAATTTGCACTTTCGGTATGGTGTTTGTGCTCGGGGTATTATCCACGCTTTTTCTCCTTTTCCTGATCAATCAGGCGATTGGAAACGATATCAAGATTTTTTGTAAGTTCATAGTTATCCACAAGGGGACTTTGTGACAGACCTTTATACAGGTCCTCACCTCGGAATGCAAGTTTGAGAAGGATGGGGGTAAATATGGCACAACAAACCACGAATATAATTATGGGTCCAAAAAACTCTTGTGGTAAAAGGCCGAGATCAAACCCTTTATTGGCGACAATCAGTGCCACCTCACCACGGCAGGCCATACCAAAACCTATTTGTATGGCCTCGCGGCGATTGTAGCCACAAACTTTTGCGCCTATACCACAACCGATAAGTTTTGATAGCACACCCACTATGATAAGCATAGCTGTAAAGAGCATTATTTGGGCATCTATTTTGGGGAGTGTGATTTCAAGACCGATATTGGCAAAGAATATAGGTGTTAAAAGCAGATAGGACAGGGGGGAGAATTTGCTGGAGATATAGCTACCTTTGGGGCAGTTCGCCACAATAAGCCCCACAAAAAATGCCCCGATGATATCGGCCACCCCGAACCAGACTTCAGCGGCCCAAGAGACAAACAGACACAGAGCAAAGGCGGCAACGGGGAAGCGGTGCAAATTGCGGTCATGAACACGATTGTCATACCATGTGATAATTTTCTTATACAGTATACCGATTATGAGAGCAAAGACAAAGAACAGAAGTATTTTCAGGAGCACAAGCAGGATATTGACATCATCGCCACCCAAACCTGTGACTACCGTAAGACATACAAGACCTAAAATATCATCGAGTAGTGCCGCACCTAATATGGTATTACCGACCTTGGTGGAGAGTTTACCCATTTCTTTTAGGGTTTCGACTGTGATGCTGACCGAGGTAGCGGTAAGGATGGTACCGATAAAGATATTATGAAGGAAGTCGCCATTGGGGTTAAAAATACTCATGAGCACAGTGCCCATAATAAGGGGTGCTACCACACCGAGCACCGCCACCACCAAACTTGCTTTACCTGATTGTTTTAGATCGGCGATGTTGGTTTCCATGCCGGCAGTAAACATAATAACAATGACCCCAAGCTCGGCCAACTGCACAAGTAGGTCACTTGAATGTACAACATCAAAACCTGCAGGCCCCAAAATTAGACCGGCTAATAATGCACCTACCACTTGGGGGAGATGTATTTTGCCGGTTAATATGCCGAATACTTTTGTTGAGACAAGAATGACACAGATAATGAGCAGATATTGATATGACATGAAGTGCCTCTTTCTGATGGCTCATGGTCGCGGGAGGGCTATGGGTCATCTTGATATTTTTTTGCCAAACATACTATAAACCTTTTGTGGACAATTTGCAATATATTTTTTAATTTATAGAAAGCAAGGCAATATACCCACAGAAAACTTTGATATATAAGTGGTGATTTTTAAAACAAAAAGCAAATATATGATAACAGCATACAAAAAAATGCACTGAATTATCTTATGTTTGTATGCGGATATATATAAGATGTACAATATAAAGGGTTTGAGGGATAATTTATGTATTTTTGATTGTCATTTGTGTTATTTGTTACTATAATAATATGGAAAAACCGAAGAAGGGAATGAATATTGTTATGTCAAATTTTGATTCTTTCATCGACAAGGCCAGAGAGGTGGCCGATGTAGCCGTACAAAAGACCGGGGAGATTGTAGAGATTTCTAAAGTGCGTTTGCAGGCTATAAAGTTAAATCATAATATCCAGCGTTCCTATGAGAGATTGGGTTCTATGTATTATGATTCGATCAAGTTTGGTGCTGACAGTCAGGACTTACTTGACGCATGTGTAAAAGAGATAGATGATCTGCTCATAGAACTTGAAAAGCTAAACAACATAGCCCATGGCGAGAGCGGTGGGGAAATACGTTGTGATAAATGCGGATTTGAAAATGTAGCCGAGGCATTTTTCTGCGCAAGATGTGGGGCGCCTTTCAAGGAGTAATACACACTTTAGGTAAAAATCCCCATTTTATGTGATGTAGGGCAATATTTTATATGAAAACACTGTAAACAATAAAAAACTCGGCATAAATTTACAAGAAAAGCACTTGCAATATGTTATAGGATAGAGTAATATGAATAAAGCGTTTGGGGTTATTTGGTTATGAAGGTGGATTTTTCATTAAAAAAGAGTTATGATATAGTCGATCTTATCGAGATTATGAAAGTACTTCGCAGTCCCGAGGGATGCCCCTGGGATAGGGAACAGACCCACGCCACCATACGCAAAAATCTCATTGAGGAAAGTTACGAGGTGGCCGAGGCCATAGACAGTGATGACATGACATTGCTACGCGAGGAACTGGGCGATTTATTGTTGCAGGTGGTGTTTCACTCCCAAATGGAGGCCGAGCGGGGCGAGTTTAATTTTAGCGATGTATGTGATGGCATATGTAAAAAGCTTATTTTGCGCCACCCACACATTTTCGGTGATGTTGTGGCTGATACCTCGGGTGAGGTACTAAAGAACTGGGATGAGATCAAAAAGAAAGAGAAGGGTCACACCACTGCGGCACAGACGCTACGTAGTGTTCCGGCCGTATTGCCGGCACTCATGAGGGCGCAGAAGGTACAGGGACGAGCGGCCAAGACAGGATTTGACTACCTCGATGTAAAGGGTGCGCTGGGGGATTTACACAGCGAGATTGGGGAGCTGTTAAAAGCCATTGAAGAGCAATCGTCTGAGAGACAGGCCGAGGAGCTTGGGGATGTGCTTTTCTCTGTTGTGAATGTATCGAGATTTATAAAGGCCGAGCCTGAGGAGGCACTAACAGGTTCGACACAGCGGTTTATAGACCGTTTTACAGAGGTTGAAAGAATTGCCGCACAGTGCGGTATTGATATATCAGGTCAGTCCATGGAACAGTTAGATATTTTATGGGCACAGGCCAAGAAGCGTACACAGTAAAAGGCAGTTCTTTATTTCAATAAGAAAAAAATGGAGGAAAAAAATTATGACAAAGGTAGATCTTGTAAACTCGGTGGCCGCAAAGTCCGGCCTGTCGAAGAAGGATAGTGAAAAGGCAGTTAGCGCGGTGTTTGAGTCCATCACAGACTCCTTAAAGTCGGGTGAGAAGGTAGCGCTTGTGGGCTTTGGTACATTCGAAGTAAAAGAGCGTGCTCAGAGAGAGGGTATCAATCCCCGCACAAAGGAAAAAATCACAATCGCCGCTTCCAAGCTCCCTTCATTCAAGGCCGGCCGTGGCCTAAAGGATGCCGTGAGCAGCAAGTAAGTCTTTTGGCATTAGTATAATAAAACAGCTTTCTTACCTGTGGACAACGCAGGCGGGAAAGCTGTTTTTATTTTGCTATTCATACATATTAGGCTATTACAGCAGTTCTACATCTGGGGAGTTTTGCAGAATATCCAGCACTCTTTTGTTAGTGGGTTCACAGTCTATGCCCGATAGGTAACAGGTATCGCTTATCACCGGCACCGGGTAGTCCTTAAACATCGGAGAGGCCGTCACAATCAGGCATATGTGGTCAAGATATTCCTCAAGTTCCCTAAATCTGCAACAAATCAGCTCGACATCGGTGATGTGTTCCCGCTCAAAAAATTCTTCCAATTGATATTTTATCGAGCTTGAACTGGCGATAGCGGCACCGCATACGCAGGCGATGCGTTTGCGTATAATACCCATGATAAGCCTCCTTTCATTGCAGACTAAAAAACTAAAATGTGTGATGCGGGTGGGGGGATGAGTCAGTGCGCCCCCGCACTATTGTGAATAGCGGGCGATACATTGTAGAATGTCATCTTTTGTGCCATTTAGAATGGTGCGCAGGGTTTCACCGTCTCGGAGCATTCTAAACAGTTGCGCCAAAGCTTTTAAGTGGGATTTTTCATCCTTGGCGGCTAGCGTAACAATTATGTTGACAGGGTCATGTGCCGCATACCCAAAGCGCACGGGACGACTAAGTGTCGATAGACTCATACCAAGCTCCAATACCCCATCCTCGGGTGCGGCATGAGCCAACACAATGCCGGGTAGCATAACCATATAGGGTCCCATTTCCTCCAAACTGCGGATGATAGCCTCCTTGTAATCGGGAGTCACCACATTTTGGGCCTCAAGCAGTGCGCAGGAGGTGCGAATACTTTCGCGCCAATCGTCGGAGCAAGTAAGCCCGAGAGTGAGCTGTTCACGGGTGAGAAACTGTGACAAACTCGGTTGACTGCCCGCAAGGCTGGACAACAGAGGCTGACTGCTGTTCATAAGCTCGCCCAACAATGCATGTTGCAGTTGTAGTCGGTCGGTGATAACACAATGTTTTTCTATGATACTCATAAGTCGGTTTACCGTCGAGACCTCCATGTCATATCGCTCTTTGGGTATGTAGCGCGGGGTGAGATGCTCCATGAGCTTTTTGAGGTCCTGCTCACCGAGCAAGGGACTGATTTGCACAATAGGGCAAGGGGCCTTACTCAGAGGTATAGTGGTAATGATGCAGTCCAGTCCCTCCTTGTGCATATCTGTGGCTTGTCGTCCCGACACCGCCCCCACAATATCGACGTTAAAAAGACGATCTATGCCCGAGGTCAGCATCTGTGCCGAAGCGAGCCCCGTGCCACACACCACAAGCACTCGGGCACGGATATTTGTGCGTAGATTGAGCTTATGCAGTGCCGCCGCAAAATGGAGGGTGAGAAATGATACTTCTTGGTCGTTTATGGAATAACCGAGATGTTGTTCGAGATGGCGACAAACCACCCGTGTGTTTATAAAAAGCGGATTATAATTTGAGACAATTTCGTGATAGAGGGGATTTTTGTTGTACAGCCCAAATCGCACACGGTGAGCCACAGGGCGCAAATGCTGAAATATACCCCACATAATTTGCTTTTTATGTTCGGCAAAATCCACTTGGTACATACTTTCTATATCCTCTACCATGCGGGTGGTGATATCCATAAGGGGGATATCATCCACCTTGGGGCTTTGGGGTGGGGCGCAGGGCAATTCCTTTGCACCCAACAGATACCTGGTAAACCACAATATTTCATATTCCGGCAACATGATTTTAAGCTGGGTTTCAAGTTCATCGAGTGCGAGCCGTGCCGCACCATACTGCACACTTTGAGGAATAAACTCCTCATATTTTTCATTAATTTGCAGTTCCGAGGAGACACTGTTACGGCGCAAAATAATTAAAAGTTGGATTAAAAGAGCGGCAAAGGTCTCATCGCTGAAGTTTTTTTGCAGAAGAGATTCCACTCGGCGGGCAGTTTTGGCCAATATGCTGACCTCGTGAGGTTTGGCAAGGTGGGAGAGTAGCAGTGAAGTCAACCTGCTTCGGGGCTTGGCATCAGAGAAAAAGCCTAAAAGGTCGCTCAAATCAACCTCCTCCATAAAAAGTGAGGTTATAAGAAGGCGCCTGACATTTTCCGCACCTTCGCAGTAGAGCCCTACACGGGGTTTTTTAATGAGATGTATATCAGAGCCGGATAGCCACTGCTGGGTATCTTCAACATCTCCAAAGAGTGTGCCCCTACTGCGAGTAAGACTGCGGCACAGGTCCTCGATGCGCACAGGTTCGGTGGCCATGAGAAGACTTACACGCAAGAAGGTTTGACGCTCGGTCGAAGAGAAACTGTATTGATAGGGGTCGAGCTGACCCGCACAACCTTTTATAAAGTTATGTAGTGCAGGGTCGTCGGATAATTTGACACCCTTTGTGCGCTCCTTTTTGAGGTAGGGGTGGCCGTTGGAGGTTATATACTGTTCGATTTTATCAAGGTTATAACGTATACCTCGGGGAGATATCCCATATCGATTTGCCAGCTCCTCAACACTTACATAATCATTGTATAAAGTCAGACCGGCCATTATATCAAGACACTTTTTATTGAGTTCCAAATGCATTCACCTGCCCAGTTTACAAGAAATATACCGCCATTATAACCTAAAAAATAACAATTTGCAATTAAACTTTATACTCAAAAAAGAAAAAACGCACCATTTATTATGTAAATAGCTCTAAAAAAATATGTTAAAGTATGTGTAATTTATTAATTCATTCATTTTTTCCTCAAAAAGTTTTCAATCAAAGTGAATATCACATATTGTAAAGTATATGTAAAATAGGTTAACATTGCAAAAAGAGCAGTAGACTATGCAGTGAAAAATTATCGCCAATTTTTAAGATGTGTGATTTTTGGGATAAAGGCGGTGGGTTATGGCTGAGTTTCTAAGGGTTATCATCGATTTCTTTTTTGGTATACAGGCCATGGGTGCGGTGCTCTTTGTGCCGGTGGTCATATTTATCACGGGTATATGTTTTGGCCTTAACTGGAAAAAATCCTCAAGGGCGGCCATAACAGTAGGCATCGGCTTTATAGGTGTGGATCTTGTGCTGGGCATAGTTTGGGACAAACTCGGGCCGGTTACAAGGGAGATAGTAGAGCGGTTTGGCCTGCAACTTGAAGTGTTGGATATAAGTTGGACCTCGGCGGCCGCAGTTTCTTTTACCACCATCATCGGTGTGATAATAATCCCTTTTGTATTATTACTCAATGTCATTTGTCTGTTTTTAAGACTTACAAAGACCATGAATATCGATATATGGAACTATTGGCATTTTGCTCTAACCGGTTCACTTGTAAATCTTCTCAGTGGTTCGTTGTGGCTCGGACTTTTGGCCACTGCTTGCCATGTGGTTATAATATTACAGTTTGCCGATATAACAGCCGGCGCAGTACAACGTGAACTGCGCATCCCCGGGGTGTCCATACCACATGGAAACTCGGCAGCACTCGTACCGCTTTACCTACTACTTGATAAACTCTATGACCGTATACCGGGTTTTGCAATCAAAGATAACGCCAAAGATATGACCGATAAGCCGTTTTGGCGGTGGTTAGCCGATCCTGTAGTTATGGGCTTTATTATAGGGCTTTGTTTGGGACTGCTTGCGGGACGTACAGGCTTTGATTGTGCCTCGATAGCTATGCATATGGCGGCTTTGATGCTCCTATTACCTCGGATGGTCAAGGTTATTATGGAGGGGCTTATCCCTGTGTCACAAGCGACAAAACATTTTGCCGATCGACGTATGAGGGGACGTGTGATACATATAGGCCTTGATTCGGCTGTAACACTCGGCCATCCCACTACACTCAGCGCGTCTATGATGCTGATACCCATCACATTGGGACTTGCATTTATACTGCCGGGTAACCGCACAATACCTGTTGGAGACCTTGTGACCATAAGTTTCTTTATAGCCCTTGCCACCCCAATACATAGGGGCAATCTGCGAAGGACTATGGTATCGGGGGTTATAACATGCGGGATCATGCTCCTTGTATGCAGTGCATTTGCACCGGCTTTTACACAGCTGGTATATGCACACGGTGATATGACATTGCCGACACAAACCACCCTTGTATCTGCAATGGCGGTGGGTGACCCTGTGATGTGGTGTCTAAATGCACTGAGTAGTTTACCGATATTTATAGGTCCACTGCTCATGGTGGGGGCGACGGTTGCGGTGGTGGTGCTGTGTAAACTGTGGGAAAAACGCATGGAACAAACAGTGCCGAGCAAGCGGACAAGTGAAATAATATAAGAAGATGAAAACGTTTGGCATGTGGTATTTAAGAGGAGACAAAGCAAATGCAAAAAACGATTGTTGTGGCCTGTGGTATGGGGGTTGTATCCTCGGGGATTATGCGACAAGCACTGGAGGAACTTTTGTGGCGCAACCGTGTTGAGGCCGGTATAATAGTATGCCGACACAGCCAGTTATGGCAACACACCGCCCGAGCCGATTTGATTGTAGCCGCAGTACAGCCGAGTATTGATACAGATTGTCCTATAGTTATGGGGCATAACTTTCTCACAGGGGTGGGGGTAGAGCATTTAGAACAAACTATCCTAAGCCATCTTGTGAGCGACGAGGTGCAAAATCCCGAAAGGGTGTAATAGATATTGGAGGAGGAGTTATGCAGATGAAATTTGAACTGATTATCGACAGTAACATCGAACTGGCCGAGACCCCTATTTGGGATCACCGCAACGGCAAACTCTATTGGAACGACCTGTTTACAGGGGATGTTTTTGAGTTTGATCCGGTAACAAAGCAGTCTCGTATGTGGAAGACAAACAAACTTATTGGTTCGTCTATACCTTGTGAGGATGAGAGTAAGTTGTTTGTAATGCTTGAAGATGGTGCGTATTTGCTTGATAAGGAAAGTGGCGAACTGACACTTATAGCCGATCCCGAGCCCGGCAACGACAAAAACAGATATAACGATACCCGTATAGATGCCGCAGGACGTATATTTGCAAGCTCGGTGGCCAAGACCTACGGCACCGATGCTTACACCCCCGATCAACTCGGTGCCTTTTATATGATAGACACCGATAAGAGCATCAAGACCATCGTAGAGGGTATCAATCAATATAACTGCATGGTGTGGAATCGTGATAACACAAAAATGATAGTGGTAGATACCTACAACCAAACACTGCTTTGCTTTGATTATGACATAGCAAAAGGGCCTGTGAGTGAACCTAAGATTGTTATTGACTTTAAGGATAAGCAGGGGATGCCCGATGGTGTGAGCATAGATGAGGATGACAATCTGTACATATGCCATTGGAGTGGGAAAATCAGTGTATGGGATAAGGATTTTAAATTCGTAGAGGATATAGCATTTCCTGTTGAATTTGTCTGTTGTGGTGGATTTGGGGGCGAGAATATGAGCGACTTTTATGTAGCCAGCTCCAAGTACTGCTACAATGAGGCAGAGCTTGCCAAAAACCCCGGTGCGGGCGGTACATTTGTAGCCCATACCTCCATAAAGGGCAGGGGAGATCATTTTTATAAGTAAGTCATATAAATCATATAAAGAATTAAGAAGGAGTAAATGATATGTTAAAGCCATTTGAGTTTTCTGTTCCGACAAAGATAGTTTTTGGAGCCGGTGAGGTAAAAAGAGTGGGTGAGCAGGCCGCCGCATTCGGCAAAAAGGCACTGCTGGTAACCTATGATGAGGCTTTGGTAAAACAGCTCGGATTTTTTGATAAGGTGGCCGACAGCTGTAAGGCAGCCGGTGTGGAACTGCTTTGCCATTTCGGTGTAAAGAGCAATCCCACCGCAGAGCATGCCGCCCCCGCTATAGAGCTTTGTAAGAAAGAAAAACCCGATGTCATCATCGCACTGGGTGGCGGTAGCGCCATGGATGAGGCTAAATTCATCGGTGTAGGCGCAATGTATGACGGCGATCCTTGGGATTTCCCCACAGGTAAAGCCACCATCGAGGCCACACTGCCTGTTATTGCAGTGGTTACAATCCCCGCTACCTCCTCCGAGCTTAATGGCACTTCGGTTATGAATAACGAGACACTTCAGCGCAAGGATGGTTTTGTCAGTGCGATGATGAAGCCAAAGGTTTCCATTCTTGACCCCGAGCTTACATACACAATTCCTGTAAAGCAGACCGCATATTCGGCAGTGGATATCATTTCCCATCTGCTTGAACATTACCTCGGTCATAATCTGCCCTTTACCCCCTATCAGGATCACTTCTGTCAGGGTGGTATCCGCTCTATTATGGACTGCATGAACCGCATAATGAAGGACCCCGCAGATCCCGAGGCACGTGGTCTTATGATGTGGCAGGCCGCTTTTGCTTGGTGTGGTTTCTATGACTGCGGTTATGACCTGCCCAACTCCAACATTCACATTTTGGGTCACTCGCTGTCCAACTTCTACGACACCCCCCACGGTGCGGCAATGGCTATAACCATTCTTGGCACAATGCGTTACTACCTCAAGGAGCGCACCGCCAAATATGCCACATTTGCCCGTGAAGTGTTCGGTATAACCGAGGCCGATGATCTAAAGGCCGCCCAGCAAGGTATTGATAAGCTTGAGGCATGGTTTGTGAGCATCGGTGCTCCCGTTACTCTCACACAAGCCGGTATAACAGATGCCGATGCCATCGACAAGTTGGCCGCCGACGCCCTTAAAACCTCGGCCGCATGGGGCGAGATCGATGCCTACGGTTACACAGAGGAAATTATGAAGGCACAGTTTGAACTTTGCAAGTAAGGTAACAACACACACCGCCGGATGTATTATGCATCCGGCGGGCACAAGATAACTCGACCAAACAGGAGGAACAAACCCTATGAGCTGTTTTTTAGGGATAGATTCGGGCACAAGT
>CAYJGR010000059.1:0-13619 GCA_964370005.1 uncultured Oscillospiraceae bacterium | reverse complement strand
CCACACCATCATATATAATGTATAAGAATTTATGTTTAGCCTGCGGGCGGGAGGTTTTGTTGTGACTTTTGAGTGGATAGAAAATCCTTTTGTACACCTTGCGGTGATGTCAATGCTACCTATAAGCGAGCTTAGGGGGGGCATCATCTATGCCGCTGCCCAAGGCTTGCCCTTTGCCACCGCCTACCCCTTGGCTGTGGCCGCAAACCTGTTGCCTGTACCGTTTTTAATACTGTTCTCAAGACAAATCCTCGGCTGGTTATCCCGCCAAAAATATGTGGGGGGATTTTTTGAGCGCTACCTGCGCAGTGCCGGCGAAAAGGCCAAGAAAATCGGCAAATATGAGCTGGTGGGGTTGTGCCTGTTTGTGGCCGTGCCTCTGCCCATAACCGGTGCTTGGACAGGCTCGGTCATCGCCGCCATGTTGCAACTGCGGATGCGCTGGGCAGTACTGGCCATAGCCATAGGCATCTGCATAAGTGGTGTCATCATGGGTGTACTGTCCTATGGTGCATCGGAGATTTTTAAACAATTAGTATGAGAAGGTAGGAATTTAGTAATTAAGGGCAAGGGTCAAGGGCAACAACACGCCCTTGACCTTTATTTTTCTATCCTCTATCATCCAACAACCTTTGCGCTCGAATTTTTTGATTAGGTGGTGGGGTGGGCATGTGCGGACTTATGCCCGTGGTTTTGGGCGGGCTTATGTCCGTGCATGACCACCCCGCCGCATAAGCGGAAAAGTCGAGGGCACGGCACAACCTTAGAGGAGAGAACATAGAGAATAGAAATTAGATAAGGTCAAGAGCATCCACGCGGATATTCTTGACCTTATCTACAAAATCATCGCAACGCGATACCATCGCTCTTCACTATTAGCTATTAGTTGCCCTTTGTTTTCTCTCTCCTCTATCCTCTTATTCCTTACCCTTTGTTTTGTTAATCTATACTACTTCAAATCCAACCCCTCGGCGAACTTTGCAAGGATATCGCCGGCGATTTCGAGTTGTTTTGGCGTAAGGCGTTCAAGACGTGTTGCAATCAAGGTGGTTTGACTTTTATCACAATTGCCAAACAACAGCTCGTCCGAGGTGACAAACAGGGTAGTACAAATTTTTATCAGTGTATCCACCGATATCCCCACAGCCCCTTGTTCAATCGCTGAAACCGTCTTTGCACCTAAACCGATAAGCTCGGCAAAACTCTCTTGTGTGAGGGATACACGCTCACGATGAAACTTAATACGTGCTCCTATTTCTATATTAATATTCTTCTTATCGCTCATAACAACACCTCAATATAAGTGTATGCAAACAGCCCCTTGATTAACACATATTTATAATAGTATAATATTACTATTATAAATATCACAAGTTTAGAGGGTGTCAATATGGCAGATTTTTGTTTGAGCTGTTGGAATAGAATTAACCAGACAAATCACAGAAAAATAAAGTATGTGTTCTCTAAAGAGCTGGCTTTTTGTGAAGGATGTGGGAAGATGTGCAAAGTAATAGAAATGGAGAGAAGTTTTTATTACAAACAAATAGTGATAAGCAAGTTAAAAAATATCCGCACTAAATAGAATTTAATAGGTAGCTATTAGAAAGCAGAAAATAGAGGTTAGACGATAGAAATTAGACATTAGAATAAGGTCAAGGGCAACAACACGCCCTTGACCTTTGTTTTTTCTCTCATCTATCATCTAACTGTGTTCCTCTCCCAAAACACCCCATCGGCATACCCCTGTATCTCGGGGTGGGTGTCGGCTTGTTCCAGGCGGTGCTCTGCCCACAGGGCGTACTGCTCCTCACGCTCTATGCCAATATATCGCCTACCCAGCTTCTTGGCCACCACACAGGTGCTGCCCGAACCTAAAAATGGGTCGAGCACCACGTCGCCTTTGTTTGAGCTTGCCAGCAACAGTTTGGCAAGCAGTTTTTCGGGCTTTTGGGTGGGATGGGCGGTGTTTTCGGGCATCGACCAAAACGGTATTGTGATATCATCCCAAAAGTTTGAGGGACAGGTGTCACGAAAATTGCCATCGGGGGTCTCCTGCCAGTCCTTAGGTTTGCCGTCAGCTTTGTAGGGGGCAAGCACCTTTTTGCGAATTTTTACGGCCTCTAAATTGAAGGTGTACCCCTCCCCCTTTGTGCCAAACCAAATATCCTCCATGCCGTTTTTCCAGTTGGCCTTTGCCCCCCTGCCCTTTTCACGTTGCCATGTGATGCGGTTGCGCAGGTCAAAAAATTCACCCATCACCCCGCCGATTATTAGACTGGTCTGCCAATCACAACATATATAAATACTGCCACCCTCCCGCAACAAAGGTTGCACTGCCTCAAGCCAACGACGGGTGTAAGCCTCGTATTCTGTGGCGGCCTGCCGTGTAAAGGTTGTGGAATGAAATGTTTTTGTGAGGTTGTAGGGCGGGTCGGCCACTATCAAATCGATACTGCCACGGGGCAAAAGGGGTAAAACCTCGAATGTATCACCTATGATGGTCTTATTCATCACGCCCGTTAAATCGGGTTGTGGGGCGGTGATGCTCACACACCGCTCAAGATATTCCCCCCCCTGTTCAATAGGTATATCAATGGTTTTATTACGCCCGGCTTTTTGTGTAGGCATGACAGTTTCCCCCTTTTAGACATAGAAAAACAAGAACAGGTAATTTAAAATGAAGAACCAAGAATGATAAAGGCCAAGGGCATCCATGTGGTTGCACTTGACCTTTGTCTTATCTATCCTCTAAAAGTCCTTGTCCTTCACCTTTTAGCTATTCACTGCCCTTTAGGTCCTCCTGAAATCTATCTTCTAATTGTGCCAAATAAATCTTCAAAAAATGGGGTATAGGCAGTGGTTTTAAGAACAAATACCCCTGGCCGTAGCGACAATCAAGATCCATGAGCATGTCACGTTGCTCGGGGGTTTCCACGCCCTCGGCCAGCGAGATGGTCGAATCGAGTTGACTGCATATCTTGATGGCGTGTTCCACCACCACACGGCTTTTATCGTTTTCACAAAGCTGATCGACCAAACGCTTGTCGAGCTTAACTTGGGCAAAGTCGGCGGCGGCCAACATCTGCAGGTTTGCATACTGCGAGCCGAAATCATCAAGCGACACCGCAAAACCCTTGGCCTTGAGTGCGCCGAGTTTTTGCCCCAACAAGTCATAATTGATGGCGTTGTGACTTTCGGTTATCTCTATTTCAAGCCACCTGGGGTCAATATTGTATGTGTCACATATAGAGGCTATTTCATTTACAATCCTATGCTCCATAAATGTGGCACGGGATACATTGACCGATATGGGCAAGGGATGTCCGGCGTCTATCCAACCTCTAAGAGTCTGGCAAATCTGATCAAGTACGTGGAAATCCAAATGGCGAATGATGCCCTCCATCTCAAACAGAGGCACAAACCTGTCGGGTGGGATAATATGTCCGTTGTCGCCGTGTTTGCGCACAAGCGCCTCGGCACCCACAATATAACCGGTTTTCAGCTCTACCTTGGCCTGCAAAAATACCTCATAAACGCCTAACTTTATCTCCTCAAGCAGTTCTTGCACCATATCAGAGCGGTAATTCTTTTGCACCGGCAAAATAGCCTTATAATAGTTTTGCTTTTCGGCATACATCAGCTTATCCGAATTTGCAATTTCTTTTATTATATTACGAGGCTTGGATCTCCAAACACTGCCGATAGACATATTGCAGTCGTCATTTTTATCGATCTCATCACGAAGATGCTCCACAAGTTTGCCAAATGCCTGCTCATCAAGGTCGGTGCGCAGTGCCACAAACTCATCCCCGCCCACACGGTAGGCGTCGCCCATCGCACTGCGTAGGGTTTGAGCACACAAAAATATAATGCGGTCGCCATAGTCGTGACCCCGTGAGTCGTTGGCCGATTTAAGTCCGTTTATATCGGCATAAACAATACCGATACTATCGGGGCAACTATCCTCAAGTTCCTGCAAATCTTGTATGTAACGATTGCGGTTTTTAAGCCCTGTCAGGGCATCGATATAGCTTAATTTTTCAAGGTCATGACGCATACGGCGCTTGCGCAAATCATCCATAACAAACAAGGCCGCCGAACGCAAAAGACTCACACTATCAAAGTTATCATGCTCTTTGGGATTATCCACCCCCAAAAAGCCGGTGATTTTGCCGTCAATAATCAGGCGACAAGCCACCATGCTCTGTATACCTTGAGGTGCCAGCACCTTGTATTCATCCGAATTTTTATCAAGCTCATCTATAGAACCTATAAAGAAGTCATCTCCACGCTCAAATGTTTCAATCCAACGAGAAAAACCGTTCAAATCCACCCCCATAAGATTTTCAATCTCGGGGGATACGCCCGGTGCACACCATTCATAGGTGTTGTCCATGGTATGATTTTTAAAATTGAACTCGAAAATATATGCCCTGTCGGCACGGTAATACTCACCGACAATCGAGAGCAGACTGTCTATGGCCTCGCTCGTCGAGGTGTGCTCAGCCAATGTTTGCACACAGCGCACCAAAGTCTCCTCGGTGGTCAGGCGGGTTTGAAGGTCGGTCACTTTTGCTTGATGTTCATCTATGTTTGTGGCCACTTCAAGCCTTGCCTTGCGTCCATTTATATTTATAAGGGTGTCGGACAGGGAAAAATTGCTGCTCAGGAGAGGATTGTAATATTCCCATGTCAAATGTTCGCCCTCTTTGAGGCGGGAGTTTGTACAAAAATCGCAGGGTGCATCCTTGCCTTGAAGAAGACTGTAACACATTTTGCCAAGGTAATCCTTCTCGGAGGTCAGGCCAAGCAGCTCCATTATCACCTTGTTTAAGTATAATAGTTCGTATGTGTCAATATCCGAGATGTAACACAGGACGTCTTGGTTGTCCATAGCATATCTACTGTATTGTTCATATGACTCGTATTTATCGCATATTTTAGACAACTACAAGCACTCCTTTCACCAGGGTTTTTTATTATTTCAACAAAAAAACGCCTTCAAACACTTTGCAGTTCATTATAGCATAAGCAAATAGACAAATTCAACTACAAATGAGATAAAAATATTACAAATTTTTTACGCGGGATATGACGAGAATATGTGCCGAGACAGCAACCCCCACCGCAATCAAAATAATCGTGACCGTCAAATCACTTGCCCCTACCATAGAAATGATAAGCATACTCCATAAAAATATCAGACTGCGCACCACTGTGCCGATCGGCAAAGGCTTCTTATAGACGTAACTTTCATAGTACTCTCTAAATACCGCTATGTCTAAAATCTTTTGCCTTATTTTTGGGGTGGAGGAAAAGCATCCTATGGCAACAAGTACAAATGGGGTGGTGGGAAGTAGGGGCAGGAATATGCCCACAGTCGCAAATATGAGTGCGATAAACCCCAGTATAATCTTTAAAATTTGCAATCGTACACCCTCCTGTACTTATGTTTTATATACAGAGTTGGGGTCAGAGAGAAATTTTGTGTATTCGCTGTAGGGCAAAGGCTTTGAAAATACATATCCTTGTATGTAATCACATCCACAGTTTATGAGGAAATCTTTCAGGCCATCGGTTTCGACTCCCTCCATTACCACCGCTATTTCTCTATCGACCGATTTTACTGCTGTTAAAAACTTATAAAAAAAGTCTCTGCGTTTCTCGTTGGAGGTTGAACTGACCACAAAACTGCGATCAAATTTCACCACTTGGATGGGTACATCGAAAAACATACTGAAGTTGGAGTACTCAACACCGAAATCGTCAAGTTCGAATACAAATCCATATTTTATAAACTCATTCATAACATCCAATGTGGCCTTGATATCGGTGGCAAATGTGCGTTCGGTCAGCTCAATTTTTATTCGTTTTGGCGAGAGGTTATGACGTTTGACGGTATCATACACTTCGGCAGCCACACCTTTTTTCATAAACCATACATATGGGAAGTTGACCGATATAGAACGCACCGGCAGATCATCACCAAACTTTTTTATCATATTTTCATAATCGGTGCAAACAAGTTCGAGTACGGTTTGGGTTATTCTTATAATAAGGCCGGTGTCCTCGGCTATGGGGATAAATTCCCCGGGTGATATAAAATCCCCTTGATCTGATTTGAAACGCAGTAGGGCTTCGGCCATGGTGAAATCATTTTCCTTCACCGAATAAATGGGCTGATAATGCACTTCAAAACCATGTGTCCTTAGAGCTTTTTTCATGCGTTCGATGACATAATTGCGGCGTTTCATGCTCTCGCAAATACTGCTGTCGTGGAAATATTGTATATTTCCGGACGATTTTTTAACGATAGACAGCGAATAATCCATTGCCGAGATCAGCTCCTCGGTCTTTGTGCCAAACAGAGGGGCGTCCACCTGTGCGTATACAAAATCGACGGCTGTGACCATATCCCCCACAATATAGGGTTTGTCAATTTGCAGGCTGATATTTTCGATATCTTGTTTAAGCTTATCGTCATAACCCGGCAACAACAAGGCAAATTCATCACCCGAATATCTGAAAATTTGCTTATTTGACATATATAGTCGCAATCTCATTGCAATTTGTTCCAGTAGTGCATCGCCAAACTGTAGGCCATTGCGCTCATTTATACCCTTAAAATTGCGGATACTAAAAACAAAAAGGGAATAAGGGGTCTTATTTTCACACAATTTAGTCATCTTATGTGTAAGAGATGCCCTGTTAAACAGCTCTGTGAGCGGGTCGGTACTTTGAGATACATTTTGGATATAAAATTGTATCATCAACACCCCAAATACGCTGGCAAGTCCCGACAATTGCAAGGGTGGATGTAGGAGCTGTGCGCAAAAAATCAAGCTACCACACACAAGATTTAAGGAGATGACAAGAAGACTGTTTCTTTGAGGAGATTTAAAATTCTTAAACGTAAAAAATATTACTGCAGATACATAATATAGTGCTATGACATATGTAATACGAAATAGAACCCCTCTTATGTAGCCCTCGGTGGGGGATATTGTGAATATAAGCCTATGGGAAAAGTTTGCAATGACAAATACGCAGTATATGGCATAAGGTATCCAAGCCCAAGCATATTTGCGAGCAAAATTCATTTTATATGTTTTGGGGTATAGCAAAGTGATGCTATAGAAAAGCGCTATAGGTGCGGCAATGGGAGAGGTGAGAAAGTAAAGATATTTAAGGATATCCACAAGCCATATGGGATAATCCATAAAGAAATCGGCTGTAATAAGCGAGCCGAGGGTTATAATGATCGAAATGAATGTTGCAAGGTGCATCCATTTGAGCGCAGCATATCGGGTGGTACCCTTATTTTCATTCAAAGCAAAGCTAACCGCCGCCAAACAAAGTATGACCAGCGAGGCATATTCGGCCGCCAAGTTATAAAAAGCCATCCAATTTCACCCCAATATAATCGCAAAAATTTACCATATATACTCTATTGATTATACACCAAAAAATGTTGCAAGTCTATAAAAAATATGTATGGTATAAAAATGGCCTACCACATGCATTATGTGGTAGGCCAAAGCAGCTCAATACATCTTAAAATTTATTTCACGACATAAGACCAACCGAAATCATCGGGCAATTTTGCGTACTGTATGCCTGTGATGGTGTCATAAAGTTTTTGGGTGGTGGCACCGATTTTGCCCCCGCCTATTGTGATGACCTCGTCGCCGTACTTTATCTCGCCGATGGGGGAGATAACAGCGGCTGTGCCTGTGCCAAATGCCTCTTTGAGCCGGCCGTCACGGGAGGCCTGTGCCACTTCGTCAATCGACAGACGGCGTTCGCTCACCTTCATGCCCCAAGAACGAAGTACCTCGATGGCCGAACGGCGGGTGATGCCGGGAAGAATACTGCCCGAGAGCTCGGGGGTGATTACTTCGTCGTCGATGATGAAGAATACATTCATCGCCCCGACTTCCTCTATGTACTTGTGCTCAATGCCGTCAAGCCAGAGCACCTGGGTGTACTGCTGTGCCTCGGCTTCCTCTTGGGCTTTAAGCGATTGGGCATAGTTTGCGCCGGCCTTTACCATGCCGGTGCCGCCCTTGACCGAACGCACATAATCGGGCTCGACAAAGATTTTCACAGGGTTTAGCCCCTCCTTGTAGTAAGAGCCCGAGGGGGAAAGAATGACCATGTACAAATAGCTGTCGGCGGGGTGTACCCCTAAAAAGTTCTTGGTTGCGATGATGAACGGACGGACATAAATGGAGGTGCCATGACTCTTGGGCAGCCAATCCGATTCGATTTTTAGAAGCTCACACAGCGAGTTTAAGAGAAATTCCTCATCAAGCTCGGGTATACACATGCGACGGCAGGAGTCATTTAGGCGGGCAAAGTTGTCGGTGGGACGGAACAGGCGCACTGTGCTGTCGGCGGCGTAGTAGGCTTTCATGCCCTCAAACACACTCTGGGAATAGTGCAGAACGCTGGACGCAGGCCACAGTGATATGGGGGCATATTCGGTGATTTTGGCGTCGTGCCAACCCTTTTCCCTTGAATACTCCATAATGAGCATATGGTCGGTGAACAGCTGTCCAAACCCCAGTTTTGACTCATCGGTAGGTTTTTGTTTTGGGGAGGTGGTTTTTTCAAAAGTAAGATTATTCATATCGGTCGCTCCTCATCGTATATTTGGGGGTGTCGCAAAGGGCGCACCATCCCAAAAAGTCTTCCTCAAATTTTAGCACTTTAACGTGATGATGTCAATACCGAGGAGACATAAATAATGAGTAGCATCATTTATTCGTGCAACTGTGCAGTGGTGAGGGCGTCGCTCCCTACTCAGTGCGACCACGCGCCCAACTTTGACAGGGCAATCCACACAGTGTATACTATTATATATAGTACATCAAAATTTACAAGCCAAAATAACGGAGACAAAAAATGAACAAATCGAGCATAAAAAATATTTCTCTCGGCGCCGTGTTTATTGCGATAGGCATAGTCCTACCCTTTTTCACGGGGCAAATCCAACAAATCGGCAATGCACTGCTACCAATGCACATACCTGTTTTATTGTGCGGGATTGTATGTGGGTGGAGGTATGGCGGAATTGTGGGGTTTATATTGCCACTGCTACGCAGTGCGATTTTTGGCATGCCACCTCTATTCCCCATCGCCATAGCCATGGCGGCCGAGCTTGCCACATATGGCATTGTCATAGGTCTTGTGTACACCATGTTGTGTGGTAAAAGATTTCAAATATACATATCTCTGATAGTTAGCATGATAGCCGGTAGACTTGTCTGGGGTGGCGTGACATTTGTACTGCTGGGCATGTCGGGTGGCTCATTTACCTTGGAGGCGTTTTTGGGCGGTGCGGTCTTGTCGGCCATCCCCGGCATCATACTCCAGCTCATATTAATACCAATTATCATCACAGTCCTCAAAAGGGCAAAAATGCTTGACAGAGGATAGAAAACATATGGCATAAGATACAAAGGACAAGGGCAACCACACACGGCTGCCCTTGTCCCTTTTTATCCTCTAATAGAGTCTATCTCTTATAAGTTCCAATATAATCTACCGGATCCATATAGCGGCCGTTTACACGAATTTCGAAGTGGAGATGTGCGCCGGTTACATTGCCGGTACGTCCCACACGACCTAACAATTCGCCCTGCACCACCTGTTGACCTACATAAGTGTAGTTATCATTGAGATGGGCGTAAAGGGTTTGGACACCGTTGCCGTGATCAATGATGATATGGTTGCCATAGGGGCCGTACCACACCGATTTAACGACTGTCCCCGACTTGGAGGCACGCACTCCAGAGAGGAAGTTGCCCGAAATATCCATGCCGGTGTGTCCCCAATAACTGCCAAGGCTTCCGTTAAAGTAACCCGAATCAACCGGCCAAATAAAGCCTTGTGACGAGGCCTCAACACCCTGTATAAATGATACGGGACGCTGTGTGCCTGTGAGTACCTGGGCATTCACAGGATCGGAGAGCTTTACAGTCTTTGTTACCACACGGGAGACCTCAATGCCATCAATATATGTGACATTGGCGGTGACCTCCTGCTTACCGGGCACGCCGGCCGACACCACAATCTGCTGACCCTCGGGGTAGCGGTTGTCGGGGGTGGAATCGGTACCGAAGGGGATATCCTCCTCATAAACCTCGGTGCGGGACACCTGAGTCGCCAAGACCGATTCGGCCTTAGATATTATAACCTCTTGTCCAACTCTGAAAAATGAGGCGGTTTCTATATCGGGGTTTAGCTGTTGAAGTTCGGCATAGGGCATATTATATGTGGTAGCGATGCCTGTTGGGGTATCGCCCGATTCTATAACATGCACCGTCTCCACATTCTCTTGACCCGATAAGGAACTTCGCATGGTGCTCATCGATACCACCGATGTCACGGGGTAAAGCCCCTCGGTCAGCTCGATTTTCTTTATAAAGGATATGGTTTCGTTCTCCGAGCCGGTTTCATAGCTGTCCAGTACACCTGCGAGGTAATCAAGCAGTTCGTTGCCATCCTCGACCGCCCCAACAAATTCATCCTCAATATAAAGGCCGTTGGCCTCCTCCATGGTGCTGTCCGAGGTGCCGATAATTCTGTTTGCAAGGTCATCGGCCTCGGTAAATTGGTTCTGATCCGCCACCACCAATGTATAGGTGGGTTGGAGGGTGGTGGTTTGTTGGAGGTGCTCTTCGGGATTGATGATGCGTTCCTGCACCGCTGTGGCCGCTTGGGTGTAGACATTTTCATGGCTGATATACCCCAGCGGTTCTCCCTCATATTGTACCCATAATGCAAGGGTGATGTTGTCATAATAATACATGGTGGACATAAGCAATGTTGCTGCCATCACAGGTGCTCCAAAGTTTACAAGCATCCTAAATACAGGCCGCCAACTTCTTACCCTATTGATAAGGCGTACAAATACACCCGGTCGTCGGTCGTTGTGTCGTGTGCTCCACGTGGCGTTGTAGTTATGATAAAACACCGACATCTCTCTAAACGGAAGAGTGAAAAAGCGTAAAAGATTGCCATACGCCTGTTGTCTCTTATATGCCCACATTGGCCTGTGCTCGCGGCGGTAACGGTGAATGTAATCCCCCGCCCTACGCAGTCGGCGGCGCAGTCGCATTTCCATGCGTAGCACCTGTATGCCAACATAATAAACCTTGCGATAACAGCTGCGCACCATGCCCGCGAATGTCATGGGCTGACGCTTTTTGCGCCGTGGGACTTTGGGCTTGTCCATTATGGTTTTTACCCCATCTGTCCGCTTTTTACCTCCCCGCTTAAGAGGAGTTTTTACCGTATTTTGCTCGTCCATGAGAGGTCGGGCGTTATTTTGTTTGTCACTGACATCGCCATGTGTCCAGCTACCGGATTTGAAGCTTTGTTCAGATTTTCCGGTATTGTCATTGCGATTCAACCGCATCGCTCCTTTCCGGCAAGTACCGATTTCCCTCGAGAAACCGATGCGCATAGTAAGAGTTATTATACACCAAGCCCGCTTAAAAATCAAGGGCGGTGTGAATTTGGGCGGGAGAGCGCTCTTTACCGAGGCAAAAAGACGGCGTAAAAATTACAATTGAATGCACCTGCTTATAATATAGATTTATTTAAAAGATATATGGGTGATAATTGCAGACATAGGGTAATACATATATAAGGGACGATTTGTCTGAAATATGTTTTGCCAAAGGGGAGTATATATAATGAAACGATTTGTAGCGGTAGGGATTGCAGTTGGACTTATATATTGCTCGATGATAGTCACAGCGCAGGAACTACCCGCCCCCACCGAACCCGTAATGCCCACCATAAGCCAACAAATCATAGATGAAGAAATTGCGCAGGCCGCCTCCATGAAAGTGGATGACACCCTGCCCGCCCTCTCGGCCATACTCATAGAACAAACCACAGGACAGGTGCTTTTTGCCAAAAACGAGCACGAAAAATTGCCACCGGCTTCGGTGACAAAGGTGATGACACTTCTTTTGGCGATGGAGGCCATAGAGGAGGGTCGCTTAACCCTCGACACTATGGCGGTGTGTAGCGAAAATGCCGCAGGCATGGGGGGCAGTCAAATATGGCTCGAACCGGGCGAGGAAATGTCGGTCGATGACCTCTTAAAAGCCACCGCTATAGCCAGCGCCAACGATGCCGCCGTTATGCTCGGCGAGGCAGTGGCCGGCAGCGAGAGTGGGTTTGTCGAACTGATGAATTTACGTGCCGCCGAGCTTGGCATGAATGATACCACATTTAGGAATGCCAGTGGACTCGACGAGCAGGGGCATGTCACCAGCGCCCACGATATAGCCATCATGTCGGCCGAGCTGATGAAATATCCTCTGATATTGGAATACAGCACGGTATGGATGGATGACTTGCGGGGGGGCGAGACCCAACTGGTCAACACAAACAGCCTTGTGCGCACATACGAGGGGGCAACCGGTCTAAAAACCGGCACGACAAGCGGTGCAGGCAGTTGTCTTGCCGCCACAGCCGAGCGGGATGGCTTTTCACTGGTGGCGGTGGTAATGGGGTGTGCCACCAGCAGTGAGCGGTTTGCCTCGGCCAGGGCACTGCTCGATTACGGGTTTGGGGGATTTACACCCTACACCCCCACCCCGCCGACACAGGAACTTACGAGCATAGAGGTGGTAAGGGGTGTGGAACGGGAAATCGTCCCGAAATTCGGAGAAATCCCCACCATAATAATCCAAAGAGCCGACGCCGACAAAATAACCCAAACCCTCACGCTGTCCGAGTCGGTGGAGGCACCTGTTGAGAGCGGGCAGATTTTGGGCAGGGTTAGCATAGAGATAGAGGGCAAACAGGTGGGCGAGTACCCCGTGGTCGCCCCCATGGAAGTACCCCGCATGACATTTTGGCGAGCACTGGAGTTGTTGTGGGAACATCTTACCTTTATGGGGGGAATAGGGGTATAAGTAATTAGCAATTAGCAATTAAGGTCAAGGGCGTTTAAAAGCAGTGAAAAGTGAATAGTGAATGATGAAAAGTGATGGAGTCACTGCGTGACGAATTTGTATTAATGACGAAAGGCAACTAATAACTAATAGTGAATAACTAAAGGTCAAGGACATCCCACACGGTTTGCCCTTGACCTTAACTAATCTCTAATTCCTAACCCCTTACAGCAAATCACAACATCTGATTAAATTCTATCCTCTCACCCACAACACCTTCTATAAAGAAGTATCTAACCCCACCGCCCAGCACATCGGCCAGGGTGGTGATTTCAGCATCCATCTTTACACCAAGCCCTTTTACAATCTCAAAGGTTTTTTCGATGTCGCTCACATCTATAGTGATGTGGTCAATCGGGCCTGCGGTGGGTGCGGGCGGATTATCGACCTGTACAAGCTCTATGCAGATATTTTTCAGCTGCAAAAATGCCAAAGCGGGCTTGTACTGCGGATCACGGCGGTTGGTCAGCTCAAAACCGAGCTTCTCATAAAAAGCAATACCCCCCTCGATATCCCCAAGGAAAATACCGATGTGTTGCAGTCCTGTCACAAGTTCTGTTAGTTTCATAAAAAACACTCCTTATTATATTATACATTATTATATAAGCGATGAATTACCGCTAATAGATGTCAGTCATT
>CAYJGR010000058.1:5154-13932 GCA_964370005.1 uncultured Oscillospiraceae bacterium | reverse complement strand
TTGAAAAAAATCGAGTAAAACTTTAAACGCCCACCTGCAAAAAACGCAGGTGGGCAAAATTTTTATGCGGTCATCCTGTCCATACGCACATCTTCGGCGTGGGCAGGGCTACGGCTCGGTCGTCCAGTGCCTCGCACGCTCGGCGGCCGACCGCATGTGCAAAACATCGCACATGCCCCCCCTGCAAAGACCGCTGGGGGAGCCTGTGCCCCACCCTCGCCAATCTACGCATTAGTTCTTAGTTCTCCACTGCCCCAAACCACTTTTTTCTATCCTGCGCAAAATTTTTTCAATTCACACTTGACAAGTTGACGTTCATAAGCTATACTAACTGCAAATCTAATATTACCACAACAAAAGGCGATGAAGGGGACGACAACTCCGCATCATTTACAGAGAGTCGGTGTTTGGTGCAAACCGATAATGAGCGAAGATTATGTCTATCACCCCCGAGCCGGGTCTCGAACGAATTTTTTTAGTAGACGACCCCGCAGGAACAGCGTTATCGGTTCAGGATTTGTTAGAATCCGTTAAGAGGCGCTTTGGCGCAAGATGGGTGGTACCGCGGGTTAGTTCCCGTCCCATACAAATATGTGTGGGGCGGTTTTTTGTTTTGCTTTGCAAAATAGAACATAATTAATAGGCTTACGGCTCACCACTTTGTGGCAACCGCCGTAAATGCCAAATACTGAAAAGGAGGAAGTGTCATGGAACTAAAAATTGCCGAGGTGGCCGAACGAATTAGAGGACTGCGAGAAATATTGGAGATCAGCTGTGAGAGCATGGCGGAGCAAACAGGGGTTTCGGTGGACGAATACCAAGGATTTGAAAGCGGAACTGTGGACTTCTCTTTCACATTTCTTTTTAAATGTGCCGAGGCGTTTGGGGTGGATATGATTGAATTGCTGACAGGCGAAAAGCCCAAACTGTCATTTTACAGCATTGTGCGAAACGGCATGGGGTTACCCATCTCCCGCCGACAGGGCTTTGCCTACCAACATCTTGCACATCGCTTTGACGGCAAAGTGTGTGAACCGTTTTTGGTCACAGCACCCTACAAAGAGGAAGATCAGGATAAGCCCATAGCCCTATCCCGCCACGAGGGGCAGGAACTGGACTATGTGCTGTCGGGGCATCTTAAGATGGCGCTCGAGGATCATGTCGAGATTTTAGGTCCCGGCGATGCGATATATTACGACTCGGGCCACGGCCACGGTATGATTGCCACAGGTGGAGAACCCTGCACATTCTTAGCCCTCATCCTAAAAAAATAAGTGGGATATCACAATCCTTAAAATACGGCCGACTATGCTCGGCGGAATGGAGCTATGACAATGAATTTAGATAATTTTTACCAGCGGTTTTGTAAGGTGAGTTTCGACCGTGATGGTGTGATTGACAGTTACGAAAGTGTGTATCCCGACAATTTCAATTTTGCCTACGATGTCATGGATGAGATCGCAAAAGAGGAGCCCGCCCACCGTGCTATGATTTGGTGCGATAGCGATGGCAATGAGCGCACATTTACATTCGCCGAGCTGAAATATTACAGCGATAAGGCGGCAAATATGTTCCTATCTCACGGCATCAAAAAAGGCGACCGTGTCATGTTGGTGTTAAAGCGTCATTATCAGTTTTGGTTCGCCATTTTGGGACTGCATAAAATCGGTGCGGTGGTCATTCCCGCCACCTATTTGCTGACCGAAAAGGATTTCGATTACCGCTTCAATGCTGCGGGTGTGACAGCACTGGTGTGTACCGCCGACACAGATGTGGCCGTGCAGGCCGATGCCGCCCACAAGAACTACCCCGATTTGGCACTCAAGATGATGGTAAAGGGTAATCGTGAGGGTTGGCTCGATTTCGATGCCGAGCTCGAGGCCGCCTCGGATAAGTTTGAGCGGATGGATACCGCCGCCACCGACCCCATGATTATGTACTTTACCTCGGGTACCACGGGTTACCCTAAAATGGTACTACATGACTTCACTTATCCTTTAGGCCACATCATCACCTCGAAGTTTTGGCACAATACCACGGCCGATGGTATACATCTGACTTATTCAGACACAGGTTGGGCAAAATCGGTTTGGGGCAAACTTTACGGTCAGTGGATTTGCGCCACCACTGTGTTTGTGTACGACCACGACAAATTTGTGCCTAACGATCTCCTGCACATGATTGAAAAATACCGCATCACCACATTTTGTGCACCTCCAACTATTTATCGCTTCTTTATCAAAGAGGGTATGGAGAACTACGACCTTTCCTCCCTGCGATATGCCACCACAGCCGGAGAAGCGCTCAATCCTGAAGTTTATAACCGCTTTAAGGATTACACCGGACTTTCGCTCATGGAGGGATTTGGTCAGACCGAGACCACACTGCTCACAGCCAATCTTGTCGGCTCGGTGGCACGCCCCGGCAGTATGGGCAAGCCCAGCCCCCTTTATGACATCGATCTGGTGGATGAAGAGTGCAAGTCGGTCGAGCCGGGTACAGTTGGTGAAATTGTGGTGCGGGTACCCGACGGTAAAAAGCATATCGGCGTATTCTCGGGGTATTTTAGAAACGAGGAACGTACACGTGAGTGCTGGTACGATGGAGTGTACCACACCGGCGATACGGCTTGGAAAGATGAGGAGGGTTACCTTTGGTATGTGGGGCGCACCGACGATGTTATTAAGGCGTCGGGTTACCGCATCGGCCCCTTTGAGATTGAGAGTGTGCTCATGGAACATCCGGCTGTGCTTGAATGCGCCGTGACAGGTGCGCCCGACCCTGTGCGTGGTACTGTTGTTAAGGCCACCATCGTGCTTACAAAACATCATGTGGGCAGTCCTGAGCTTGTCAAAGAGTTGCAGGAATATGTCAAAAAGCAGACCGCTCCCTACAAGTATCCCCGCATCATCGAGTTTGTTGAGACGCTGCCCAAGACCATCAGCGGCAAGATAAGGCGTGTGGAATTGCGTGCAAAGGACGACAAAAAGGACTGATTATGAGATTTTTGTGCGATTATGACCTCGAGTGGAGGACATAAGTGTATTAACCACACACAAAAACTGTCGTTTGTGACAAAAGGTCGAGGTATATTATTGTTAAATTTTACTTAAAAACAAGTAAATTTAGTTTGACAAAGCTACTCATTACGGTGTAATATGTATAAATTAGAAACTGTGCAATAAAAGCGTGGCTTCTATCTCAAAAATGTAATATATGGAGGAGAATAACAATGAACAACAGCATTAAGAAACTTCTTAGCATTATGTTGGCACTGGGTCTTGTACTTGGTATGGCCGCTTGTGGCGCTACCGAGGAAGCCCCCGCAGACGACTCGCAGGCAGAGGGTGAAACACCCGCAGGCGGTGAGCTGATCATCGGCGGTTCGGGTCCCCTGACAGGCGATGCTGCCACCTACGGCATCTCGGTACAGCAGGGTGCCCAGCTGGCAGTTGAGGAAATCAACGCCGCCGGTGGCATCAACGGTATGAACGTAACCTTCCTCTTTGAGGATGACGAGGCAGACGGCGAAATGGCTAAATCTGCTTATGAGTCGCTGATGGATCAGGGTATGCAGATCATGATGGGTACTGTAACTTCGGGTGCAGGCGTTGCCATCAATGACCTTGTTGCCGAAGACGGCATCCTGCAGGTTACCCCCTCGGCCTCTCAGATCGAGTGTGCTATTAACCCCAACACCTTCCGCATCTGCTTTACCGATCCCCTGCAGGGCAAGGCTATGGCAGAGTATACCTACAACGAGCTTGGTTACACCAAGGCCGCTGTAATCCACAATCAGGATGACAGCTACTCTGTAGGTATCTATGAGGCTTTCAAAGAGGCATACACCGCTTTGGGCGGCGAAATCACCGCCGATACCTCTTTCCCCTCTGATGCTACCGACTTTAGCGCACAGATGACCACCATCTCGAGTGCAGAGGCTGACTTCCTGTTCATGCCCATCTACGCCGAGAAGGCTGCTCAGATTGTTATCGAGGCTAACAGAAAAGAGCTTGCACTGCCTTATGTTGGTTGTGACGGCATCGACGGCATCCTGAACTACCTCGAAGGCGAGAATGCCGCTTTGGTAGAGGGTCTTATCTTCCTGACCCCCTTTGTTTCGACCGACCCTAACCCCGCAATCGTTAAGTTCACAGCCGATTACACCGAGAAGTATGGCGTTGCACCCGACCAGTTCGCCGCCGACGGCTACGATGCAATCTATGCCATTAAGGCAGCTGTTGAGACCGCAGGTAGCGTTGACAATGCCGCTCTTGTAACCGCTATGACCGAAATCTCGCTCGACGGCCTGACCGGCAAGCTCGAGTTTGATGCATCGGGCGAACCCCAGAAGGATGCTAAGGTCGCCAAGATTGTAGACGGCGTCTACGTAGCTCAGTAAGATACAACAGTTTATCAAAAAAGTCATTTGGTCTTTTTTAATAAACCGTTAGCATCGCTTGTGCGATACCATTTTGTGCTAAGGGACGCACAAAATATGCCACTGCGGTGGCGGGTTATCCGCTTGCGCTCTATGCGAAAGGGTACCCTGACGGTTCCCTTTCACACTATCCCTCCCTCCGCGACTTGGAGGTCACCTGTTTTCGACAGGTGCGATACAACTTAGTTACGCTCAAAGGGGAGCCGATGTTTTGTCGGCTCCCCTTTTTTGTTAAATGTCAAAATGTGTTGATTATTTTGCCGTTTGATTATATAATACCTTTATGTTGTTTTTAGCCGCCGGGCGGTAGATGTATGTACGAGAATATATAGTAAGGAATGAACATTCTATGGAAATTTTTTTGTCCACGTTGATTGACGGTATAAACCGTGGCAGTGTTTTTGCACTTGTGGCACTGGGTTATACTATGGTGTACGGTATCGCTAAGATGCTTAACTTTGCCCATGGCGATGTAATTATGGTGGGTGCCTACACGATTATGGTGTTCCTCATGAATATGGGGCTACCTATTTGGATCACGCTACTGCTATGTGTGGCGGTGTGTGCGGTGCTCGGCTTTACAGTCGAAAAATTGGCCTACAAGCCACTGCGCCAATCCTCACCCCTGTCAGTGCTCATAACCGCTATAGGTGTTTCATACCTACTGCAAAACCTTGCACTGCTCATATTTAGCTCACAACGGGTGTTCTTCCCCGAAATATTGACACTGCCTTCACTCGAACTGGGTGTGGTGAGCATCCCCGGGGTCTCAATCATCATCTGGGTGACCACCGTCATTATAATGATCGCCCTCACCCTGTTTATCAAAAAAACAAAAATGGGTAGCGCTATGCTGGCAGTATCTGAGGATAAAGGTGCCGCACAACTTATGGGTGTCAATGTCAATGCCACCATATCCATTACATTCGTCATCGGCTCGGCACTGGCTGCCATCGCCAGTATACTATATGTGGCAAGATATCAAAATGTTGACCCCTATACAGGCGCAGTATTTGGCATAAAAGCCTTTGCCGCCGCCGTGTTCGGTGGTATAGGCTCCATACCGGGGGCTATGCTCGGTGGTGTGCTCATTGGTCTTATCGAGGCCTTTACCATAGTATATCTGCCCGATGCCATAAAACCCGCCGCCGACGGTGTGGCCTTTGCAATACTCATTATTATGCTTGTGCTTAAACCTTCGGGGCTTTTGGGCAAGAAAACAATAGAAAAGGTTTAGAAGGGAGGGCGCATAATGAAAAAGATACTTACAAAGAAAAATATTATAACTGCCATTGTGGCAATTGTCCTATACGCCCTCGTGTATATCCTTATAAGTCAAGGATTACTCTCCCGCAGTATGCAGTCCATCGTTCTGCGCATGTGTTACAACATCGTATTGGCTGTGTCGCTTTGTTTGGTGGTGGGCTTTTTGGGTGAGCTGTCTCTTGGTCATGCAGGCTTTTATGCCATCGGTGGCTATGCGGGATGTATGTTTGCCGTCAATACCGAGCTACCGGTACTGCTACAGTTTGTATTGGCACTTATCATAGGTGGCATTGCGGCGGCGGTCGGCGGGTTTCTTATAAGCTCCTCAATCCTGCGCCTAAAAGGTGACTACCTCGCCATCGTTACCCTCGCCTTTGGTGAGGTAATACGAAGCTTTCTAAAGATAATCCCCGGCACAGGCGGCACAAGTGGTCTGAATGGCATACCGAGTCTTGGCAACAAATCCGAGACATTTCTACCCATGTTTGCCGTGGTGCTACTCGTAATTCTCTTGTCGGTCAACTTTGTAAACTCCCGCCACGGCAGAGCCATCACGGCTATCCGTGACAACTCCATCGCCGCCGAGAGTGTCGGCATAGACCTCAAACGCTATAAGGTGATGACATTCACCATCGCGGCCTGTTTTGCGGGCATGGCGGGGGTTATGTTCGGGTTTTTCAAATCGACACTCGAACCCACCGATTTTCACTATAATGTGTCCATTGAGATACTGGTAATGGTGGTGCTCGGGGGTATGGCCAGTATTCGAGGGTCGGTCATTGCGGCCTGTGTCATCACAGCATTGCCCGAGCTTCTGCGTGAGGCCAGCCAGTACCGCCTCCTGCTCTACGCCATTGCACTGATTGTAATGATGCTTCTGGGCGCATCACCACGTTTTCAGGCTCTCAAGGATAAGCTATACGGCTTAGGTGCGAAGTTTATCCCAAAAGTCGTGGCAAGTAGAAGGGGGGGCTGAACATGGCACTGCTTGAAGTGAAAAATTTAGGCATAAACTTTGGCGGTCTGCGGGCGGTCGATGATTTCAATGTTGAGATTGAAAAAGGTGCGCTGTATGGCCTCATAGGCCCCAATGGTGCGGGTAAAACCACCGTGTTTAACCTGCTCACAGGCGTATATCAGCCCACAGCCGGTAGTTTCTTCCTCGACGGGGTGAGACTCAACGGTAAGAGCACCATAGATATAAACCGCATGGGCATCGCCCGCACATTTCAAAATATCCGATTGTTTCACAAGATGAGTGTGGCCGACAATGTAAAAGTGGCGCTCAACAACCATCAGACCTATAATCTTACTGATGGATTTTTCCGCCTACCTCGCTATCATGCACAGGAGGAGGCCATGGATAAAAAAGTCATGGAACTGCTTGAGGTGTTTGGACTGCATGAGCAGTCCCACTACCTCGCCTCGGGTCTACCCTACGGCAAACAGCGCAAACTGGAAATTGCAAGGGCACTGGCGACAAATCCTAAACTGTTACTGCTCGACGAACCGGCGGCCGGCATGAATCCCAACGAGACCGAGGAGCTCATGCAGACTATACGTTTTGTGCGGGATAAGTTTGATATGACCATACTGCTCATTGAGCACGATATGCGCCTTGTGGCGGGTATATGTGAGACGGTATCGGTGCTCAACTTCGGCACGACACTTGCCAGCGGTGATACTGCGACGGTGCTTGACAACCCGCAGGTCATCACGGCTTATCTTGGAGAATAAGGAGGGATGCACAGTGGCTATGTTAACGGTTGAAGATATTCATGTTTATTACGGTATGATTCATGCCATAAAGGGCATCTCTTTTGAGGTGAACGAGGGTGAGGTCATCGCCCTTATCGGGGCAAACGGTGCGGGTAAGACCACCATTTTGCACACCATTACGGGACTGCTACAGGCAAAGTCAGGCAGTGTGCAGTTCGGTGGCAAGGATCTTACAAAGGTTGCCCCCCACAAGATTGTGGGCATGGGCATGGCACATGTGCCCGAAGGACGGCGCATATTCCAACAGCTGACCGTGTACGATAACCTAAAACTCGGGGCATATATATCTAACGACAAAAAGGCCATCGAGGAGGATTTGGCCATGGTGTACAGGCGTTTCCCACGCCTTGAGGAGCGCAAACGCCAAATAGCCGGCACCCTTTCGGGCGGTGAGCAACAGATGCTAGCCATGGGGCGTGCTCTTATGTCAAAACCCAGCATTGTGCTTATGGATGAGCCCTCCATGGGGCTTTCTCCCATATTTGTGTCGGAGATATTTGATATCATAACCGAGATAAGCAGGGGTGGCACTACGGTGCTGTTGGTGGAACAAAACGCCAAAAAGGCACTGTCCATCGCAGACCGTGCCTATGTGCTCGAAACCGGCAATGTGGTACTGCAGGGCGATGCCACAAAGCTTATGAATGATGATTCTGTGAAAAAAGCATACCTCGGTGAGTAAGGAGGCTTATAACATGGGAAAAGACAACTATGTGATCACAATTGCAAGAGGGTATGGCAGTGGTGGTAAGACGGTGGGCAAAATGCTGTCCGAGAGCCTTGGCATAAATTATTATGACCGCCAACTCATACGCCTTGCCTCGGACGACAGCGGTGTGCATGAGCGACTGTTTGGGCAGGTGGATGAGCGGGTGAAACTCAGCCGACTGTTCCGCACCGATGTGAGTCATTATGACGGCAAAATCATCCCACCCGAGCACGCCGACTACCTCAGCGAACAGAACCTATTTAGTCTGCAAGCAAAGCTTATAAAAAAGCTGGCCGAGCGGGAGTCCTGCATTGTGGTGGGGCGCTGTGCCGATTACATTTTGGCGGGACATCCAAATCTTATTAGAGTATTTGTCTATGCCGGTCATGAGTTCTGCACCGAAAAGGTGATGGAGCTGTTTGGTCGTACCCGTGAGGAGGCCGAGCATGATATAAAGCGCATAGACCGTTACCGCAGTGATTATTACAAGTACTACACAGGGAGAGACTGGGACAACGCCCGCAACTACGACCTATGCCTAAACAGCGAACGCCTTGGCTTTGAGGGTTGTGCGGAGGTTATA
>CAYJGR010000058.1:0-5054 GCA_964370005.1 uncultured Oscillospiraceae bacterium | reverse complement strand
TTTAAGGGCTTTTAGGGGCAATTAGGAATGATGGAATCGCTATGCGATGGATTTGTATTTAAGGGCATGGGCATTTAGAGAATAGAGAATAGAAATTAGAGATTAGAAAAGGGCGAAAGTCAAGGGCTTTGTGGTGGTAGGTTGTGTTTGTCTCGCATCTTTCACGCTCATAGTGCGGCTTGGTGCGCACGTACATAAGCCCGCGGGCAAAGCGACACCCACGGGCATAAGTACGCACACCCAAAGCCCACCCTCTGACCGCAAAACCTGCGGACAGATAAAAAACGATAGAACGGTCAAGGGTCTGTACAGTTGCCCTTGACCGTTCTATTTTCTATATTTTGTTCTTTATTTATCTAACGGTATCAAACTCATCGCAAATTTCTTTTGAGGGGGGTGCTGTGGCCAGCGATACCGCAACGATGGCGATGCAGGCTACGAGGAAGGCGGGGAGTAGCTCATATATGCCAAATACACCGCCCAAGGGGCTAAGGCCGTATTCCCATACAAATACAGCTACACCGCCCGAGAACATTCCGGCCAGCGCACCCCATTTGTTGCTGCGCTTCCAGAACAGTGCAAAGAGCATGACGGGGCCAAACGATGCGCCAAATCCCGCCCAAGCAAACGACACGATGTTAAACACCGAGCTGTCGGGGTTCCAAGCCAGCATTATGGCCACAAGTGCCACGCCGACAACCGTAAGTCTTGCGGCCAACATGGAGGTCTTGGCGCTTAGCTTGATTTTGAGCACATCTTGGAGCAGGTTTTGCGACACACTCGAAGAGGCTGTGAGAAGCTGTGAATCGGCGGTGGACATGGTGCTGGCTAGTATGCCGGCCAGTACGATGCCTGCCACTATGGCGAAGAAAAGGCCGTAGGTGCTAAGCAAATCGGACAGCTGAATTATAACCGTTTCACTTTGAGCATTAGTGGTGAACATGGGGATGGCACCTGTTTGGGATACGCTGTAGCCCACGATACCGATTATTATAGCCACAGTCATTGAGATACAGACCCATACGGTGGCAATGCGTCGGGAGAGCCCCAGTTTGTTTTCGTTTTCTATAGCCATAAAGCGCAGTAGGATGTGGGGCATTCCAAAGTAGCCCAGTCCCCAGGCCAAGGTAGAAACGATGGTGAGCAGGCTGTAGGGTGCCGCAGTGCCCTCGGCGGCGTTATGTAGCTGTGTAAAGCTGAGGTAACCGGGGAGGGCGGCGGCGTTGTCCATGACGGTCTGCCAATTGCCGCCCACATTTACCCCAAACAGCACCATAACCACAAGGGCGATACTCATAACGATACTTTGAATGAGGTCGGTGGTGGAGACGGCCAAAAAACCGCCAAGCACGGTATAGCCAATAATTACGATGGCACCGGCAATCATGGCGACATGGTAATCGACCCCGAACAGGCTGTTGAACAGGGTGCCCACGGCCTTAAAGCCCGAGGCGGTGTAGGGCACAAAGAAGACCAAAATAATGATGGCCGCAATACACATGAGCATGTTTTTATCATCACGGTAGCGACGGGAAAAGAAATCGGGAATGGTGATGGAGTTGCCGGCCACAGCCGAATAACGGCGCAGGCGCTTGGCTACAAGTAGCCAGTTGAGATAGGTGCCCACAGCAAGGCCGATAGCTGTCCAACCTGCATCGGCAATACCCGAGAGGTAGGCAACACCGGGAAGCCCCATAAGTAGCCAGCTACTCATATCCGAGGCTTCGGCACTCATGGCGGTGACGATGGGGCCCAGACGACGACCACCGAGATAAAATTCACCGGCAGAATTTCCGCTACCTTTTCGGCTGAAGAAAAATCCGACATAGATCATGCCGCAAAGGTAAAGAACGATTGTGACGACCATACAAAAATCCGCAGTACTCAAAAAACATCCCTCCCAAAAATAAAAAATAGTGATAATATTGATAAGTATATCAGTTTGGGGGACAAAATACAAATTGCATTTGAGAAAAAACACCCATTCTTACATGGGGCGACATGCACATACACTTGACAAGTCGCCTTAAATATCGTTTAATGGAGCAAATGGATTTAAGCGCACCTGCCCCGGGGCGGGTGTTTCGTTGTGAATGTATAAATATTTTCACGGAGGACAAGCATGGCCAAGAAATCAAAGCCCGCCTATTCAAATGAAAGCATCACCTCCCTTAAAGGGGCCGACCGTGTGCGCAAACGTCCCGGGGTTATATTCGGCTCGGACGGCTTAGAAGGATGTGAGCACTCGGTATTCGAGATACTCTCAAACTCTATCGATGAGGCCCGAGAGGGGCACGGCGACACCATACATGTGACAGTTTACGCCGACCATTCGGTTGAGGTAGAGGATTTTGGCCGAGGCATCCCCGTAGATTATAATACAAAAGAAGAAAAATATAACTGGGAACTCGTATTCTGTGAGCTCTATGCCGGCGGCAAGTACAACAATGACGGCGGTGAGAGCTACGAATATTCGTTGGGGCTAAACGGTCTTGGCCTGTGTGCCACCCAGTACGCCTCGGAATATATGGACGTGGAGGTGGTGCGTGACGGCCTTTTATACAGTCTACGCTTTGAAAAAGGTGAGCCCACCCCCGAGCTACAAAAGCAGTTGCAAAAAACCCCCACAAAACGCAAGAAAACCGGCTCAAAAATCCGTTGGAGACCCGACCTTGAGGTCTTTACCGATATAGATATCTCACCCGACTACTACAGAGATATCCTAAAGCGTCAGGCCGTCGTCAATGCGGGGCTGACATTTGTTTTACGTGTACAGCAGGAAGGTAAGTTTATCGAGGAACAATTTTGCTACCAAAACGGTGTGGTGGACTACCTGGCCGAGCGTTGCCCCGAACCAATGACCCCCGTGCAGTTTTGGCAAGGGGAGCGTGTGGGGCGTGACCGTGCCGACAAAAACGATTACAAGGTAAAGCTGTCGATGGCGGTATGTTTTTCAAATCGCCTGCACTTCACCGAGCATTACCACAACTCAAGCTACCTTGAACACGGCGGAAGCCCCGAGCGGGCACTGCGACAGGCCATGGTTTCACAAATAGATGCTTACCTTAAACAGGGTGGGCGATATCTAAAAAACGAGAGTAAAATAACATATCAGGATGTTGAGGATTGTTTGGTGTTTGTTTCGTCCAACTTCTCGACCCAGACCTCATATGAGAACCAGACAAAAAAGAGCATTACAAATAAATTTGTGTACGACTGCATGACCGAGTTCTTAAAGCACAATTTAGAGGTGTATTTTATTGAGAATCCCGACGATGCCCTGCGCATAGCCGAGCAGGTGCTCATAAATAAGCGCAGTCGTGAGACCTCCGAGAAAACCCGCCTGAACCTCAAGAAAAAACTGGCCGGCACTATAGATATATCCAACAGGGTGCAAAAATTCGTTGATTGTCGCACCAAGGATGTGGCACGGCGTGAGATATACATCGTGGAGGGTGACTCGGCCATGGGCTCATGTAAAATGGGTAGAGATGCCGATTTTCAGGCAATAATCCCTGTGCGGGGCAAGATACTCAACTGCCTAAAAGCTGAGTATGACAAGATATTCAAAAACGATATCATCACCGATATAATTAAGGTGCTGGGCTGTGGGGTAGAGGTGCAAAGCAAGGCCAACAAGGAGCTCTCTTCGTTTGACATTGAGGGGCTACGTTGGAATAAGGTGGTCATATGCACCGATGCCGATGTTGATGGATTTCAAATCCGCACCCTTATACTCACCATGCTTTACCGCCTGACCCCAACGCTTATAGATGAGGGGTTTGTCTATATCGCCGAGTCGCCACTTTATGAGATAACGGCCAAGGACAAAACCTATTTTGCCTATTCGGATGCGGAAAAGGCCAAAATCATGGCAAAACTTGAGGGGCAAAAGGTGAATTTACAACGCTCGAAAGGTCTGGGCGAGAATGACCCCGATATGATGTGGCTAACCACAATGAACCCCGATACCCGCCGCCTTATCAAGGTGCAACCCTGTGAGGCACAGGCGACATCGGATATGTTTGACCTGCTTTTGGGGGATAATCTTGCAGGACGCAAGGAGTATATAGCCCAAAACGGCAGTAGCTATTTAGAGCTTGCCGACATATCTTAAAAAGCTAACCGCTAAAACGAGGTGAAAATATTGGCACCAAAATCAAAAAAAGAACCGAAAACGGCAAAGCGTGCGACGGCCGAGGGTTATATTGAAAACGCAGGGGTGGTGCTCGACCAACCGATTGTTGACACCCTCACCGGAAACTATATGCCTTACGCCATGAGTGTTATCGTCTCTCGAGCTATACCCGAGATAGACGGCTTTAAACCCTCTCATCGCAAAATTTTATACACAATGTATAAAATGGGGCTGCTTAGCGGGGGGCGCTCAAAGTCGGCCAACATCGTGGGGCAGACAATGCGCCTGAACCCCCACGGTGATCAAGCGATATATGAAACCATGGTGAGGCTATCCAGGGGACACGAGGCACTTCTCTGTCCGCTTGTGGACTCCAAGGGCAATTTTGGTAAGGCTTATTCACGTGATATGGCCTATGCCGCCTCCCGTTATACCGAGGCTAAACTCGAGGGCATATGCGCCGAACTGTTTCGCGATATAGACAAGGACACGGTGGATTTTGTCGATAACTATGACAGCACCACCACCGAGCCTACCCTGCTCCCCACCACCTTCCCCACACTGCTATGTAACACAAATGTGGGTATAGCGGTGGGCATGGCCAGTTCCATATGTTCTTTTAATTTAGCCGAAGTGTGCCGCACGGCGGCGGCCTGTATCAAGGATAAGGATCATGACATCCTCAGCACCCTGCCCGCCCCCGACTTTGCCGGCGGCGGTCTGATACTCTATAATGAGCAAGAACTGCGCAATATATATGAGACCGGCCGAGGTAGTGTAAGGGTGCGTAGTCGCTACAACTACGACAAGGCGAACGGCTGTGTCGAGATAACCGAGATACCCCCCTCTACCACTGTCGAAGCCGTCATGGATAAGATTGTCGAACATGTAAAGTCGGGCAAAATTCGTGAGATTG
>CAYJGR010000057.1:0-15205 GCA_964370005.1 uncultured Oscillospiraceae bacterium | reverse complement strand
TGGTGGGGGTGGGGCGGAGGATTTCACCTCGTATGTGGTGCACCCCTTGCGGTTCGGTATGGGGTGGGTGCCAGCCGAGTATGCGAGGCGATAAGGCACCAAATCCGGAGCATCACCCACGCCGTAGATGTCGTTTGTGGGCGGCGCAGTTTGTATAAAGGCCAGCCAGCCCGCGTTCTTGGCGGGCTGGCGAGGTAAAGTTTTTGGTCAAACTTTTTACAAAAAGTTTGTGGGGTTCGGGGCAAAGCCCCGAGGTCTTGCCCTTGACTAATCCCTAATCTCTATTTGCCCAGCTCGTAGGCACGGCGGACGGTGGCGTCGTATGTGTCGGTCATCACTTTTGTAAAATCATATTTGTCCATGACCTTTAGTCCCTCAAACGTAGTACCGCCGGGTGAGGTCACCATATCTATGAGACTTTGGTGATCTTTGCCGGTTTCAAGCATCATAGTGGCCGCACCGATCAGGGTGTGGGCAAAAAGTCGGTTGGCAACCTCACGCTCAAAACCAAGGGTCTGGGCGTGGTCGCAAAACACCTTGGCAAAGCGATAAATAAAGGCCGGAGAACTGCCGTTGAGGGGGATAACCTCATTCATGAGCTTGTTGTCGATACGCTCCACCGCACCGGCACAAGAAAACAGCTTTACCGCATAATCAAATTCCTGTTCGGTGGTGGGAGGCACAAAGCTCATGGCGGTCGCTCCCCTGCCCACCAGCAGTGGGGTGTTGGGCATTACCTGCACTATCTTGGCAGGTTTGCAAAGCTGTGCCGAGATGTAATCGGCCGAGATGCCGGCCGCAATTGAGATAAGCACGGTATCGCCATCCATATCATCTTTAATCTGAGGCAAAAGCTCCTCATAATTTTGAGGTTTTACGGCGAGTAGTAGGTATCGGGACTCGCTCACAAGTGTTTGTGGCGAATCAAAACCCACAAGTCCCAAGCCCTTAAAATATTCCACCCTGTCCCCGCTGATATCATACATACCCATTTCATCGGGTTTTAACATACCACTTTTTATAATGCCCTGTATGATGGCGGCGGCCATGTTGCCCCCGCCGATTATTCCAAGCTGCATTTTTCTTTCCTCCATTTTATTATAATATTTCCATCAGCTTCTCATTATAAACATAACAGTAGGTGGGGGTGGGGCGGAGGATTTCACCTCGATGGAGGTGCACCACGCCCGAGAGGGCGAGGTGGGTGCCCGACGAGTGTGCGAGGCGATAAGGCACCAAATCCGGAGTATCACCCACGCCGAAAATGTATCTAACTTTAGGGGCAAACGAAAAAAACTCCTTTCACCTGCGCCCCTCTGCAGGTGAAAGCTTAAAAGTTTTTGTTCAAACTTTTTACAAAAAGTTTGCGGGGTTCGGGGCAGCGCCCTGAGGTCTTGGGTGGGGGCAAAGCTCTGGGGTCTTGAATTACATAATATTCGTAACCACCAGCGACACACCCGAAAATATCAACAATATTATGACCCACATTCTTGAGGTGCTTTCGGCTATCTTCTTACTTAAAAATATGCCGGTGAAAAGTCCTATCAGCATAAATGGGAAGAGCCACAAAAATGTTTGAAATGACTGCGCCGTGAGTATTCCGCTGTACATATACAGTATAAACCGAAATATATTATCCACGACAAATACAAAGTTTAAGGTACCCTTAAAAGCCGATATATCCTCGGTGGTGCGACTGACATAGGCCGCCAAAAGAGCACCCACCCCGAACAGTCCACTGAAGACTCCCGATACAAGTCCTGCAATCACTGTCAAAAATATATTGGTCTTTTTGGGTGTTGCATCAGGCTTTCTAAGTAGCATCTCGACACCGATTAACACGATGACAAATCCACACAGAATTTTAAGCAGGGTTGGATCAACTTCTTTTAAAAATATTGCCCCGGGAATTGCCCCCAACATCATAAGGAGGGATAAAAAGATCGCCGGCCTCCAATAGACCATGGCACGATTTTTAAACACCATAATAATATTTGAGGGTAGGGACAACAAAAGCTCAATCGGCGATAGGACGGCATTGCTGACCCAAAACCCCGAGATACCGGTGAAAATTAGGGTGTTGGCAAAACCGCACAGGCCTTTTATGATATAGGCGCAGATGACGGCGACAATTAGCACTACTAATTCCACGCGTTACCCCCCCTACAACATGGCCGCTTTGATCATGATAGCACATTCAAGGCGCTTTTTTTCAAGATCACAGGACATGTTATGGGGGGTGAGAATATTCCCCATGTACTGGGCGTTATTGGCATTACACCCGCCACTGCAATAAAACTTTGCCCAACAATCCCGACACTGCTCCTTACCGTAAACTGTGGCTCTCGAAAATTCGAGCTGTTTTTGCGGGTCAAAATCTCCCTTATCAAGAGTGCCCATCAGCCACTCGGGTTGTCCCACAAACTGATGACATGGGTATATCTCACCATCGGGGGTGATGGCGCAGTATTCGTTACCACACCCACAGCCACGAAGTCGTTTTATGGCACAAGGCCCTTGCTCCAAGTCGAGCATATAATGGAAAAAGTTAACCCCCTGCCCCGCCTTTTCCATCTCAATGAGTTTAAGTGCTAAACGCTCATACTCGGCAAAAACCTCGGGCAGGTCGGCCTCGGTCAGGGCATAGGGCTGCGAGGGGTCGGCCACAACAGGCTCGACCGAAATCTGGTCAAACCCCGCCTGGGCAAAATGCAGTACATCTTCCGCGAAATCCTTGTTGTAGTGTGTGAAGGTGCCACGCACATAATACTCCTCATGTCCCCTATCCTCCACAAGCTTTTTGAACTTGGGCATGATGGTGTCGTAACACCCACGGCCATCCACACGACTGCGCACACGGTCGTTTACCTCGGGGCGACCATCTATTGAGAGCACCACATTGGACATCTCACGATTTATAAATTCTATCTTGTCATCGTCGAGCAAAAGGCCGTTTGTGGTGATTGTAAAGCGAAAAAGCTTGTCATGTAATTTTTCCTGCTCGCGCCCGTATTTTACCACCTCTTTGACCACATCAAAATTCATCAGCGGTTCACCGCCAAAGAAATCGAGTTCCAAGTTGTGTCTACCCTCGGAACGTTTTATAAGAAAATCGATGGCTTGTTTGCCCACCTCGGCCGACATACGTACCCTTGCGCCACCAAAGTCACCTGTCGAGGCAAAGCAGTAATCACAACGTAGATTGCAGTCATGTGCCACATGTAGGCACATGGCTTTTATGGGTGATGGTGTCATCAGATTAGTAAATTTATCGTAATCATCAACCGAAAAAAGCTGACCGTCGTTATGTAGTGATAAAGCCTCGGCATAAGCCTCAAATATCTCATCGGGTGAATATGTATTTTTTAGGGCATCTATGGCACTTTTGGGACATTCGCTCGGAAGGGATTTTAGAGACAATCCCTCTAAATGCTTTACAAGGGCAAAAAAACAGTCGTCTACAACATGCACTGCCCCGCTGTGTACATCCAATATTATGTTATATCCGTTAAGGGTGTAGCTGTGAATCATGTTGTTCCTCCGACTTTTAGGTTTTACTTGTCCATGCCGTCACGACTTTTGGCATCTGCGATAGTGCCCGCAATAATACCTATGAACATACCAATACCTGCGCCTATGCTGATACCTATGCTCATATTTATGGACTCTATAAACATACTGAGTATAACGCCGAGTGACGTTCCAACAGGCATACCGATAGCTATGCCATAACTTAAATATTTATTTTGATTTTTGTGTTTCATAATATTTTCCCCACAGAGATATCAGCCAAAAATTTCATTGAAAGGTTTTGGCTTGCTAAATAAATAGCCCTGCGAATAATCGACACCATAGTGGTTCAATATGGATTGGATGTCCTTATTCTCTACAAATTCTGCGATTGTTTGCGCATTGATAAGCTCTGCCATGAAGCAAATTGAGCGAAGAATTATTATGTTATTTTCTGATTTGGTTAAATCACTTACTATAGTCCCATCAATTTTGATAAATGCGGGCGACAAAGAAATTATGGTGGTGTAGGTAGAATATCCAGAACCAAAATCGTCAGCCGAAACACGGCATCCATAGCTACGAACCTTTTCTATAAACTCAAACAGATCTTGATTTTGATAGTTTTCGGTTTCAACAAATTCAATAACCAATTGATGTGGATTTGGGTATTTTTCAAGTTGTCTAAAAAACCAGCGTCTAAATATTTCACTCGATATATCATAGGCAGAAATATTTATAGAAAGCTGTTCGGACCGCTTGCTGAACTCATTAAGGGTTCTTTTTATCATTATTTGGCTCAAGCGGTTGTAGATTTTATACTTTTTGGCAATCTCTAAAAATTCGCCCGGGGTATAAATATTATTATCCTTATCTACTATTCGCATTAGAGCTTCATATTTATCAATCTTACCCGTTTTATTATTATGTATCCCTTGATAGTATGGGATAATGCGGTTACCTTCCATTGCAAAATTTATTATATCTAATATATTTGCATCCTGTTGTATGGTATTGACGATATCAAATGTATCGGGTGTCAATATAAAATTATCTTGCGTATCTTTTGCGTTCACAAGCGCAAGTATAGCCCGCTCTATGAGTCTATCTTCTTGTAGCACTACTGCAAAACGAGATACGGCACTTACCTCAATTTTTGAGGATGCTGCCGACTCAAATTGGGAATAGAATTGTTTCATTACCGCTAAAAAATCGTCAGGTGAGATTTTATCATTTGCCGCCAAAATAAAATTCTTATAATTGTAACTATATAGGTATATCACTTGATCCAAATTAAACTGTTTCAATGCCATTTGCACATTAAGCAAAACATCTTTGCAGCCGGCATAGTAAGTCTCTTCACCATATGCTGCAATGGATAGATCGGCATTGATCACCTCGGTCATACAAAGCTTGTTAAATTTAAGCTCAACCATATCCGCGTGCCACTTAGTTGTATTAGCTATGCCTAAATTATGATCAATATATAAGTTATGCGTTGTCATTATAATTTAATTGCTCCTTTTAAATTATGCATGATATATGTAAATACTTGATGTAGTAGTGACAGTATAAATATTACACAATAAATGTATACAATGAAAACGGGGGGCACATAAGCCCCCCAGAGTAAACAAATATTTACTTCTTTTCACATTTCTGGTTGGCAACGGTACAAGAGGTTTTGCAGGCCGACTGGCAGGAGGCTTGACATTCGCCACAACCACCCTTAACTGCACTCTCCTTGAGATTAGCCTTATTAAGTGTCTTTACATGCTTCATAAATAATCTCCATTCTGTATCTATATCACAATTATCTGTTGTTACGTGGTAATTATAGCACATATCCTTTGTGTGTTCAACCTTTTTATGCTTTTTTCTCGAAGCTTGACACACCTAAAGACTTAACGACCTAAATTCACCCCGACCACCCCGCCAATCATACCGGCCACAGCCATGATGCACAGGCGAAAAAATGCGGCGATACCCACATAGGCCTCGGGCAACATACCACAAATAAGCAGCAGTAGACCAAACAATATACATCCGCACACCCCACCCCACATCATGCCCTTTTGGCGCAACATATGGGCACAGGCAAACCCACCTGTGAAACATCCGAGCACAAGTGCCGCCGTAGCCACCCAGCCCATCAACAGGAGCGGCAGGTCATACAGCGAGTAAGCCAGTGCAAAGAGCGATAAAAGCACCCCCATCGCCACAACCCCAAAAAGACAGGCTAAAAGTATAGGTTTATAGGTTTTGACCACAGCCGTTGTTTTTGTTACATTGTTTTTTGTATTCACAGCATTCTCCCCCTTTTGCAAAAAAAAGAGGAAACCCGAGTTTTCGGATTCCCTCTTGACTGTTTACAGTTTATGCTAAGAAAAAGGATTTCATTACCCCTATTCACGTAGCAGTCTTACTTTGTTTCGACGGGGGGAGCCTCGTGGGCGGTGTTGTTCTGCTGTATAGCCCAACGGGTGATGCGAACCTTGTTGCGGTCGCCGCCGGTCTCAATAACCAGCATATCCTCACGTGAGCTGACAACAGTGCCGATTATACCACCGATTGTTACAATCTCATCCCCTACTTCGATCGAAGAACGCATCTTCTGGGTCTCTTTCTCACGCTTTTTCTGGGGACGAATAAGAAAGAAATAAAAAACAACGAAAATAAGAATCAAGGGCAGAAATGTAGCTACTTGCCCCATTATACCACCCGAAGCGGCATCGGTCAAAAGTTGAAAAGTCATGTGTTTTGCACCTCCGTATAATGATAACAGGTTACATTATAACTCATGTTATCCAAAATAACAAGGGGTTTTGCAGGTTAAGCGTATAAATTTCTCCCACCCTCAATCTGTCCGCAGCGCATCTATAGGGTGCATCTTTGCGGCAAGGCGTGCGGGATACACCCCAAATAGCATCCCAAGCACAAATATGACAAGTACAGCACTGCCCACACCACTGGGGTGTATGTCATAGCCCGATAAACCCGACGCTACCCACAACATCACCGCCGCAATGCCACTGCCCAGTATCCCCCCGCCAAGTGACAGCATACCCGCCTCGGCCAAAAACTCCCCCATTATTCGCCCGCTCGTCGCACCGATGGACTTTTTTATGCCTATTTCTCGGGTGCGCTCCTTGACAGCGGTGGTCATGATGGTCATTGTGCCCAGGGCAGCCACCACAAGCGATATGGCCGCAATGACGGTGAGTGCCAGTTGCACCACCGACAATACCTCACCAAGCCGCTGATTTTGCTCAGACAGGTTTTGAGCTTGAAATATCCCCATATGCCCACTGCTGCGCTCGGCCGCTGCGGTGAGCTCGGTCATGCTTGTTGTGGCTGTTTCGTCAAATTTTATCGAAATCTGGCTGTATCCTGTTTTGCCCACGGCGTTTCCCAGAGTGCTAAGCGGCATATATAAAAATGATGGCATGTAGCTCTCAGCGATGGATCGGGTAAGCTGTCCCCCTGTCTCGACCACCCCCACCACGGTATAATCCTGCCTCACCCCTTGAAACTCGACCGAAAGTGTCTTGCCCACGATGTTAGTACGGCTGTAAAATTGTCTGGCGGTACCGGCATCTACCACACATACCCGTGCGCCCTGCTCCAAATCAGCCCCAGTTATCATACGTCCATGCAAAAGTGAAATGGACATAGCTTGATTTCCTCCCGCCTCTATCCCCCACACAACAGCCTGCGATACAAGTCCTCTCATTCTAAGAAGTCCCGTTTCGACAATCACACCGGCGGCCGACTCAACGCCGCTTATAAGCTCCATGGCCTGTAAGTCGGTGTCTTGCAGGCGATATGTCGAAAGCTTTGTGTCGGCACTCACCACAGCGCCATCCAATCCCAACTGCTCAAGCTCCCCCCTTATCAGCATATTGCCGGCATTGCCCAGCGAGGATATAAGCACTACCGAGCATACCCCGATGGCGATGCTCAGTGTCGTGAGAAAACTGCGATTGCCCCGCCTTAAAATGTTGTATAGTCCATGCCTAATCAATTTACACTCCCCCAATTTGTCAGGTAGGATATTTTGTAAGATTGCTGCGGATCAAAATTTTCGGTGTCGTATAGTAACACTTCGTCCCCCGAAAGCCCCTCGATGACCGACACCCCATGGGCAAGTTCCCGCTCAATTTTAATTATCTGTTTGTGGGGCTGTCCATCTTTCATCACATAAACAAATTCATTGCCATACTCATCCTGTCCCACGGCCTGATAGGGCACTACGAGCTGGGGGGCGGGCTCTTCTAAATTTATCGTGGCCGATACCGAGAGACCCGGCAAAAGGGCATTGTCGGGGTTTTGAATGCGCACCTCCATATCTACCATGGTAGCTGTCGTAAGCCCAGTGCTTCGTTTTTCGGCCGTGGGATATATTCGGGAGATGTAACCGCTATAAATATTATCACCCAGCCCCACACCGGTCAGGGTCACACTGTCCCCCACCTCAATTTGGCTCAAATCATATTCATTTATCGATACAAGCGCCGTGTCGCAACCTGTTTGGCTTATGGTGGCGACACAGCTCCCCCCCTGTGACAACCTTCCCTGTACCATCTCGACTTCGGTGATAATGCCCCCCACAGGTGCAATGATCTCTTCTCCCACTTCCTCCATGGTTTCACTTTGTCCAACGTCGGGACTCTGTATTTCTAAAAGCTCGTTTAGCTGTTCGGTCATGCCAAAAGCCTGCGCCAAGGCGGCGTACTCCTCGGGGATGCTGTCTGTTATGTTTGGGGTGGTAGGTATTTCGGTCGCAGTGACGTTCTTAAATGCCGCTGTAGCCTCGGTATCGACCGTGGCCATCAATGCCCCCTTCTCCACCCAGTCCCCGGGTTTTACATACACCTGTGAGGGGATAATCCCCTGCGATAAATAAACCTCCATCACATTTCCCGACTGCAAACTGCCCCCCGTGACAATTTGCGGTGTATACATCTCGACGGTAGGTCTTATGACCTGCACAGTTTGGGCAGTATCGATCACCCATGTAGGAATTTGAGCAGCAGCCAACCAAAAAACAAGAATGGCCAGCAGTGCAATAAGTCGAAGTTTTACCATAAAATCTTATTTCCTTTCCTCGCTTGTGTGATGTAAATAATATGGACAAAAAATTGGCCGCTTTGCCATATCAAGGGAAAAAATAATCTATCCCTTGGTAGTTTGGCAAAACGGCCTGCGAATATGAGGGCATGGTGCATATTTTTTTATGTAAGCAACACACTATTTGAAAATTGATTTGCGGAGGTCGGTCATGAACTTGATTGTTTGCGACAAATGCTGTGTTCATCAGAGGGAGGGTCATTGCATGTTGGACGAGCCCACAGGGGTCACTGCCGGTGCCGACATAACATGTGCCTACTTTTCAAGAACCCCTACTTACCAGACCCACGGGGTCGCAGCACCCCAATGGCCTGTGACAGGTTGCGAACCCCTGTGATTTGAGCCTCGGGGAACTGCTCGGCATTTATACTGCGCAGACACTGTGATGGCACCAAGAAACTGCGCAGTCCGAGCCTATAGGCCTCACTTATACGCTGTTGGGGATGCGACACCCCACGTATTTCCCCCGTAAGCCCCAGCTCGCCAAAGGCCGCAACGTCGGCCGAAATCGGCTGATCGATGAGGTTGGACACCAAGGCCAAGGCCACCGGCAAGTCAGCGGCAGGCTCATCTATTCGAAGTCCTCCCGCCACATTTATATAGGCATCGAGTGAGCTGAAATTAAAACCGGCCCTCTTTTCAAGCACTGCCATCAAAAGATTTGTGCGGTTGTAATCAAATCCGGTCGAGACACGACGGGGTGAGGAAAGGTTACTGCGGGATACAAGGGCTTGCACCTCGGCCAGTATTGGGCGTGTGCCCTCCATGAGGCAGACAACACATGTGCCCGATAAGTTCTCCCCCCTGCCCTCGAGCAGTGCACGGGAGGGATTGTCCACTGAGACCAGTCCCGCTGCTTCCATCTCAAATACCCCGATCTCGTTGGTTGAACCAAATCTATTTTTAATCGCCCGCAAAATGCGGTAGGAGAGATTGCGCTCCCCCTCAAAATACAGCACGGTGTCAACCATATGTTCCAAGACTTTAGGACCTGCAATGCCACCATCCTTATTGACATGCCCTACCAAGAATATTGGTACACCCTGTCCTTTGGCACAGGCGATGAACTGCTGTGTACACTCTCTGACCTGGGTTACACTGCCCGGCGAGGAGGTCACCCCCTGCATAAACATGGTTTGTATCGAGTCAATCACCACCAAATCAGGCTGTAAAGCTTTAATACTTTCCACTATGTTCAAAACGTCGGTGGCGGCTGAAAGCAGTAGATTTTCACTATCAACACACAGGCGATTTGCCCTGAGTTTTATCTGGCGGGGGCTTTCCTCTCCTGACACATACAGCACCTTTTTGCCCTGTGCAATGCCGTGACAGACCTGTAAAAGTATGGTAGATTTTCCGATACCGGGGTCACCACAGAGTAGCACCACCGAGCCATCGACGATGCCACCACCAAGTACCCTGTCAAACTCGGGGATATCGGTTTTTGTGCGCTCTCCCTCATCGGCCTCCACTTGACTGATGGGCTGTGCCGAGGCAACCGACGCCTGCCCACCTGCCGTGGGTCGTCCGCTCCCACGGGTGGGCACCGTTATATTTTCCTGCACAATGCAGTTCCACTCCTCACAGTCGGGGCATCTGCCCTGCCACTTGGGGAGTTGGCACCCACACTGGGTGCATACATATATAGTTTTCGATTTTGGCGACATGTTATGATCTCCTTTTAAGGCTATATACCTTGCATATGCTGTACCGTCGAGGCGAATATCACGAAAGCCAAGCGATTTTGGTAGCCCGGTTGGGTGAGAAGTCTTGCCTCGGTGGGATTTGAGAGAAACCCACATTCTATTAACACAGCGGTGGAGGGTGCATTTTGCATCAAATATATATCGCTTGGTGTTTGTTTTATTTGTCTGTTGTTGTCGGGCTGGAGCAGTGAGATAAAGTTTGTTTGCAGTAGTGCCGCTAACTGCTCACTTTGCTCATGCTGTGCGCCATAGAACACCTGTGCCCCGCTGTATTTTGATTGGCTGAATTGATTTTGATGCACCGACAACACCACACCATCGGGGTATTGCTCCATTATATCAAGGCGGTTATTTAGGTCGGATATTTTTTGACTACCCACACCACTGACACCGTGGTCATGAATGGAGATATCACTATCTCGGGTCATAATCACTTCGTAACCCATAATCTTAAAAAAATCAGCCAAACGCAGTGAAACGGCAAGATTTATATCCTTTTCGACGATACCATCCACCCCCACAGCACCGCCGTCGGGGCCACCATGTCCCGGGTCTATTATCACAGTGGGTATGTGCTGTGTCATAGATGCCATGGTGGGGGTCACCTCATCGACCTGCACTATCCCCACCACAACTATAACCCCACACAAAAAAGCCCACGCCATCAATACCGCTTTTCTTCTCATATATTACGCCCCCCTCATACAAAAAAATCATCACTAACCTCTTATGCATGAGTAGGGCGTATTTAGAAGATAGATATTAGAAAATAGATATGGCACTTATCTGTTTTCTAATAAGCTCACTGCTGTAGCTGTTATTCCTCGACCATGGCCTGTGGTACCCATCCAACGTTCATCTGCGGATTTTAGGTTTATTTGTCCCACATCACAGCCCAAGGCCTTACTTAAACTCGCTTTTACCTCGTCAAGATGCCCACCGATAATATTCTCTTGCATTAAAATTACTACATCTATATTTCCAAGGGAATAACTCTTTTCCCTCACGATGGCCATGGCACGTTTTAGCACTTCGTAATCGGACATATCCTCCGAGGGGGTAAGTCCACAAGCTTTTAGATCCCCAAGGCCTGCCGCCCCTATGATGCTTTCTCCTACGGCACGGCTTACAATATCGGGTTTTGCCCCATCAAAACTTGTCAGCTCCATAAGCCATGGCACTTCCACCCCGCCCAGAGTAATATCAAATTTTTTTCGCGCCCCTGTACAGGCGACGGCATATCCATATCCAATTCTCATGTATTCTCCCCTGTTTGGCACAACTTTATAAGGTTTAATATCATATCGACCGTGCCGACACATCCGAGTTTTGCAGAGTTAAGGCACATATCATAGTTATTGACATCGCCCCAACTACGGTCGGAATAATAACCGTAATGACTTGCTCGACGGCGATCAATTTTGCGCATTCTTTGTCTTGCAATGTCCGGTGTAAAGTCAAACTCTTCACATATGCGACCTATGCGGTAATCATCATCAGCACGTATAAAAACCGACACCAAATTCTCATGTTCACGTAGTATGTAATCGGCACATCGTCCTATCATCACACAGGAGTGTTCACTTGCTATACGCTGAATTGTATCGGCCTGTAGTGCAAACAATTTATCGTTTGAGAGGATATCCATAGTCGATACGCTCATACTGCCACCGGCCGCAACACCTCCGAGTGACAGCGAATATAAAAAACTGTTGCTGGGTTGTTCGTCGGCCCGCTCAAACATCTCACGGCTCACACCGCTGTCCTGTGCCGCCTCCATCAGTAGTTCTCTATCATAAAACGGTATACCGAGCTTTGTGGCCAACATCCCGCCTATTTCCCGTCCACCACTGCCAAACTGTCTGCCAATTGTAATAACCATATGTCCTTTCATGAGACTCCCCCCAATCATCGAAACAGATTTTTTTTGAAAAGTATAAATCCAATTATAAGCATCAGTACCCCAGCCACAATGGCCGGAAACCAAAAATACGGCATGGGTAGCCCCGACACGTTCATACCATAAAAACCCGACACCATGGTGGGTATGGCCATAACAATTGTCAGGGAAGTCAGAGTTTTCATAACGATACTTAGATTGTTTGAAATTATAGAACCAAATGCCCCCATTGTACCGGATAGAATGTTTGAATAAATATTACACATTTCTATAGCCTGTTTTATCTCTATGAGGACATCTTCAAGTATTTCCTCGTCCTCCTCATAAAGCTTTATAGTGCGCCCACGCATAATTTTTTCCAGCGTAATTTCATTTGAGCGCAGTGAGGTTGAAAAATAAATCAGCGACTTTTCAAGTCCTAAAAGCTGAAACAACTCCTTGTTTCGCATGGACTTGTGCATTTGTTGTTCTGTATAGGAGGACAGCTTGTCTATTTGCTTTAGATAGAGCAAAAACCTTGAGGCAATGCGCAAAAGCAGTACAAATAAAAAGCGGGTTTTTAGATGTGGGGTGAGGTTCTTAACCCCGCCATCGGTCATCTCGGTGATCACCTGATTAGAGCGCAAACATATCGTGACCACATAATCCCCCGCCAAAATGATACCCATAGGCATGGTGGAGTATTGTGCCGAGCTATCATCTTGACGGTCGGATGTGGGAACGTCAACGATTACAAGGATTTGCCCATCCTCATTCTCAATACGTGAGGACTCTTCATCATCGAGTGCCGCACGCACAAAATCTTGATCAATACAAAGTTCCTCCACCAAATAGGTGACCTCTTCTTCGCTGGGGGCAATAACCGACACCCAACACCCCTTTTCAAGTGTTGGTATCTCTTGCAAACGATTATCAATGGTCTTATAGCAGTGTATCATAATAAAAAAACCTCCTCGGTGTGACATACCAAAGCACAATGCGCAAAAAAGCACGGTACTTGGCGGACTACCGGGGAGTGACCTTGCAGACTAAGGTGTCCTATCGTCCGTCCCCGGTATGCTCATTTGTGTTCTACTTCGTCCGGGGTCGCTACTCACGACGACACCTCCTTGTACTAAATTTCTTTACTAATAGCCTAATATAGCTTACACAATAATTATATCCCTATTTTAGGGCGAATGCAAGCCGACAGGAAATATTTTGCATAGCTTTTACATTGATACTTACCATAAGTGAATATTGTATGAATCACATGGCAACTTTTGTCGTAAAACAGTGAATAAATAGTTGATGTATTATGAATTTTATGTTACAATTGCCCATGTGTACTATTTCTGTGTTGTTTAGTAAATATGAAAAGGAGAATTGTTAAATGGATCCAATCAATGCAGGTATTCTTTCAATTTTACCACCCGTCATTGCCATAGGCTTGGCACTGGCAACAAAGGAGGTTATTTCCTCTTTGATCATCGGTATTCTATCAGGTGCTTCCATCTATGCGGCTCAGGTCGGCGGCAACCTCGGTACTGTGTTTGATGGCACATTCTTTGCCATGACAAACCGCTTCGATGTTCATCTCATCATATTCTTAGGCATACTCGGTGCGCTTGTCTATGTTATCACCCTTGCCGGTGGTTCCCGTGCTTACGGTGAGTGGGCTGTTAGCAAAATCAAAAACCGCAAAGGTGCACAATTGGCTACCCTCGGCCTGGGCATTCTTATCTTTATCGATGACTACTTCAACTGCCTCACCGTGGGCGCTGTTATGAAGCCCGTTACCGATAAACATAAGATTTCCCGTGCAAAGCTCGCTTACATCATTGACTCGACCGCCGCCCCCATCTGTATTATAGCCCCCATCTCCTCTTGGGCAGGCTCGGTGGTTAGCTATATGGCCGATACCGGCATGAATGGTATGGTCGCCTTTACTCAGGCCATCCCCTACAACCTCTATGCCGTACTTACTCTTGTTATGGTCATCATCCTCTCGGTCACAAATCTTGAGTTTGGCCCCATGGCCAAGTTTGAGCAAAATGCCCTCGAGGGTGATCTGTTCTCAAGTGAAGAGGCCGCTGCAGCCGATGTGTCGGTCGCTGAAAATACCAACATCTCGAAAAACGGCAAGGTGTTTGACCTCGTGCTCCCCTTGGTGGTGCTGGTCATCTCCTGTATCGTCGCTATGCTCTATGTCGGCGGTTACGGCGGTGAAGGTGTAACAATGTTCCAAGCCTTCGGCGATACCTCAGCCACCGTGGCATTGGCCTACGGCTCGCTTGTGGCTGTAATATTCACCTTCCTGCTCTTTGTACCCCGCAAACTTCTCAAGTTCCATGCATTTATGGAGGGCGTGGGTAAGGGCGTTGCCACCATGGTACCCGCCTTTATTATCCTCACTCTGGCATGGTCTATGAGCACAATTTGCCGTGATATGCTCGGTACCGGCGTTTATGTTTCGGATATGGTAAAGCAGTTTAATATGTCCCCCGCTCTAATCCCCGCTATCATATTCATTATCGCCGCTTTCCTTTCGTTCTCCATGGGTACATCTTGGGGTACATTCGGTATTCTTATCCCCATCGTGATCGCTGTCTGCACAGAGCTGGGTGCACAAGACCTGATGGTTATATCCCTGTCGGCAGTTTTGGCCGGCTCGGTGTTCGGTGACCACTGCTCCCCCATCTCGGATACTACCATCTTGGCCTCGACCGGTGCAGGGTGTAACCACATCGACCACGTCGCCACCCAAATACCCTACTCCCTACTGGTGGCAAGTTGTAGCTTTGTCGGTTTCCTCGTAGCAGGATTTACCTCCAACGTATTCCTCACCCTGGGCGTTTCGCTCGCACTTATGATCGGGGCGCTCGTCGTCATCAGCCGATTGACAAAGAAAACAGCCTAATGACCTCAGGGCTTTGCCCCGAACCCCACAAACTTTTTGAAAAAAGTTTGAACAAAAACT
>CAYJGR010000056.1:14291-15993 GCA_964370005.1 uncultured Oscillospiraceae bacterium | reverse complement strand
CAGCAATGCTTGAAACCGGCAGTACAGTAAATGTGGTAGGCCAAAGCCCCACCGGCATAATAGTAAAATTCACCCCCACGGCTCTCTCGGGGCACAGCACGGTAACAATAAACAACAGCATAGGGAATGTGACACTCACCGCCACCCAGATTGCAAATCTGGTACAGCAGGCCGACGGCGGTGTGATATACATCACAATAAATCAGACAGCCGACGGCGTGAGCGTGAGCGCCACGGCCGGCGGGGCGCAGGTTGCCCTGTAACGCACAATGTAGGGGCGAACCTGTGTGTTCGCCCGCCGTGTGGCGTACAATAAACCGCAACGTCTCGGAACGCATAAAATGCGTTCCCTACAAACACAACCCCGTAGGGGCGGGTTTCCACGCCCGCCCGCCGTGGGCATACATCAAACATTAAAGGTCAAGGACATCTGTATGATGCCCTTGACCTTATCTATCTTCTATCCTCCGATACTCTACCCTCTAAATAGCTAATTGCCCGCCTACGCTACTGCATAGGCGGGCGAGCAACTTTTAGGGTTGCGGTTTTACTTCATGGAGTTTTCGTAGCTCTCGATCATCTTCTTGACCATCTGGCCGCCGATGCTGCCGGCCTGGCGGGAGGTCAAATCGCCGTTGTAACCCTGCTTAAGGTTTACGCCAACTTCGCTTGCTGCTTCCATCTTGAACTTCTCCAGAGCTTCTTTAGCTGCGGGCACTACAGGTTTGTTAGCCATAATGTTTTTACTCTCCTTAAATTTCGGATAATTTTCTTTTTGCGTTTGCAATAGTAGTATGGTTTTTTACCACGGCGATATAACAGGTATTTTTTTGCGTTTCTTTATCCAAAAATTGAGAGTAAAATTTTCTTAAAAAATTTGCGTACCGGCATTAGGTCCGGCACTCTGGTCATAAATTTTTTCAACTGTGAAGGTCCATACGGCTTTGATTTGCATATTCATTGCAGCAAATTTCTCGGCAACGGTATCAAACAATTTACCATCGGTGTGGCGTTTTTCAACAGAACCATTTACTAAGTAGGACTCTGTGCCCTTGACAGCGAGCAGAGCAACTTTATTATTCACTTGTAAGTTTGCGCTTGTTGTGTTCATAAATACTTCAGCAACAGCCATTGTATGCTCATCAACCACCATAATACTACCGGCAACAATGGGATGAATCTCACCTGTGCTTGATGCCGTACTGATAACCTTGACGCTTTCCTTGTCCATAAATAGGTTGCTTACTTTTTCTAAGCTTTTCATAATACTTTCTCCAATCAGTTTTTGTTATTGACTTTGTTTTTATGAGTTGGTATGATATTAACACGATAGGAAAACAGTGTCAATAACGCAAAAAAATATGAGGGAGTAAGAAAAATATGAGTGAGTGCAAAGCCAGTCATTGCCCATGTGGCGAGGTTTGTCCTCTGCAAACAGCACTTAAACGCATCGGTGGCAAATGGAAGATACCTATTATTTGTGTGCTGTCGAATGGGCACGGGATTAGATATAATGAGCTGATGAAAAAAGTCCAAGGCATTACAAACACAATGCTTGCATCTTCGCTCAAAGAGCTAGAAAAAGATGGCCTCATTAAAAGGGTTCAGTACAATGAAATGCCAATTCGAGTGGAGTATTTTATTACCGAAAAATCAAGAGAAGTAATTCCCACACTACAAGCGCTCGGATCATGGGGCATGA
>CAYJGR010000056.1:11719-14191 GCA_964370005.1 uncultured Oscillospiraceae bacterium | reverse complement strand
AAAAGCCCTTCTTCAAGCACACTGAGGCAGGAAGAGGCGAGGATTTTTTTTGCCCCGATTTTGTCAACTTCCTCGGGAGAGATTCCCAAAAAATCCATCAAATTTACATAATGATAATTTTGCAAGGCTATTTTGTATATTTTCTCATCTTCAACTGCGCTGCCATTGAGGGTGAAATCCACAAAATCTTTGAGCCCCCTATCGTAAACAACGCTAAACCCATGTGAGAACTGATAAAACTCGGTATGGCCGTCAAAGGCTTCCTCTCTGAATATATGTTTTAACATGCGTTTTAACATTTCTCCTGTGACATGCAGTAGCAAAATATTGTCATCATATGGGAATGTTTCAATTAGGTCACATAGGCGAATGATGGGGCCTAAACTCTCGGTTCTCAAACTGCCCGAGCCGAGCATCACAAGATCCACCCCAAAACTATCCCTCAATATATCGCAAAAAAGGTTGCCGATACTTGTCTCTTGGATGCGACTGGGATGTGTTGCCATCTCGGGTAATCTTGTAAGTATTCGGCCATATTTTTTGTCCACGATGTTTTTATAGTTGGTGATTATTTTTTCAAGTGGTTCGTCTTTGGGGCAGGTATCTTCACTTATGGGAATTGTTTTCCACTGAAAACTATGCATGGAATTTGTGTCGGTGTCCACCACTATGTCAAATCTGCCGATTTGGTCGGTGCCCACCCCTGCTTGAACAATTAAAATGTCATTTACACGACAAGGCTCCTTGGGCAAGGTGTGAGAATGTCCACCGATTATGACATCGACACCCCATTCCGGGTGTAAAGTGGCGGCCAGCTTTTTGTCGTCCTCAAAACCGATATGTGTTAAAAGTACTGTGAAATCGATATCGATGGAGTTGTAGGTGTCACATATTTTGCCCACTTCATTGGCTGCTTCGCCCACATCAAGAAATGTGGAAATGAGATGGTTGCTCTTTGTCTGTGCAAGCACTTCCTCGGTAATTATGGCTATGAAAAGAATTTTCATGCCGCCAACTTCAATTATTACATGATCTCGAAATAGCCGTATCATATTTGTGTTTATAAATAAGTTTGCATTGATAATGGGGAATTTAGCGCATTTTTCAAGAAAAAGAAGATGGGGTACGCCGTAATCCACCTCGTGATTGCCGATACCTACGACATCGGGTGCGATCAGATTCATAATTTCTATCGTGGAGATGCCCTTAAATTCCGAATCGATAACAGAACCGCGAAACATATCACCCGCAATGGCATAAATCACATTTTCTTCTTCACTACGCACCTTGTTAATGTAGCCCGATAGCATAGAGACCCCGCCGATTAACTTGCTATCTATGTCCTCGGCGAAAAAATCTCCATGTAAATCGTTGGAATGCAGTAGTATAAGTTTTTTGAGGTTACTCATGTTTCCTCCTATCTGCAAAGCAGTGAAATCATTTTTTCCTTAAAAAGTGCGGGGTTGATTTTCTTGATCACCGTGGCATTTATCTTGCTGTAATCCATGTTTTGAGCCTCGTAGGATGTGCTGCTATCGGCAATGATGACCTGTCCGTATGTGGCGGGTTCGCCTATGCAGCAGTAGCAATTACACTCTGTTTGCTCAAGGATAATATCTTCCCAAATCGCCACGCCTATCGCCACCGCATCGGGTAAATCAACCTGATGTTTGCCGTGCTTAGACAGGTTGTAGTTTAGAAGTGCTGTCGTGCAACCCACCACAAATTTCCCAATTTCGCCACCATCCGAAAGTTTTTCAAGGTCAGCCTTGTTAAGCGCCGAATCCCCTAAACATAGATCAAAACCGATAATCGTTATGGGGATGCCACTATCAAGCATAATTTTATAACTCTCAGCATCTATGTATACGTTGAATTCTGCCACCGGTGTTGCGTTGCCGTGACCAAACCCTCCTGTGCCCATCGACCAGATTTTTTTGACTTTTTTCATCATCTCAGGGTCACGCAGTATCGCCACAGCGACATTTGTCGCAGGCCCAAGTGCAATTATCTCGACTTCATCGGGGTTGTTTTTAATCGTCTCCAACAAAAAATCCACCGCATGTTGCTCGCTCGCACTCGTGGTGGGGTGAATTAGTCCGACATCACCCATACCGTCACTGCCGTGTACACATGCAGTCTCGACACGCTCTTTGGACAGTGGCTTTGTCGCACCGGGGTACACCCCGATATCAGAACCACACAGCTCCTTGGTGGCAAGGGCGTTGGCCGTGGCGGTCTCAAGTGGGATGTTGCCGCAAAGGGTGGTTATGCCAAGCACATCTATTTCGTCGCTCAAAAGTCCTATTATGGTAGCGACTGCATCATCACTGGCAGTATCACTATCAATTATGAATTTTCGCATTTTGACCCATCCTCTCAATTATTGATAAAGTATAATTAAGAAGATTTTAACGCAATAGCATAATAAAACAAATGTGCTTTTCGGCACATTTATTTTAAGTTTGTCCA
>CAYJGR010000056.1:0-11658 GCA_964370005.1 uncultured Oscillospiraceae bacterium | reverse complement strand
CCCTCCGAGAGCTATAGGTTTTCGGTTTTTTGACAGTCTTTCAGTACTTATTCCATATTATAATCCACCGCTACACTCTTATCCACAACACTGTGCATATGCTTTTTGACCACCGATACATGATATTCATCCTTTTGGTACTCCTCCATAGCCTCGGCACTGTCGAATGTGACCGATAACACAAGGTCATAAGAGCGGGGGGAGGCCAGAAAATCTATGCCCACTTCAATATCCACCACCTGTGGCACTTTGCCCCTCATGGACATCAGCACCTCTTTGGACTTTTCACGCACATTCTCAATATCATCTTTGAACTTGTAGCACACAACATGTTTGATCATTTTATATACCTCACTTTTTATTATTTTGCCACAGTACCGTGGCAAGGTCAGCAAAACTTTGCATGGTCAGTTGTTCGGCACGGGAGGTCAGGGGGAGGTCGGCGGTCTGCATGGCGATGGCTATCTGATCTTTTGGTATGGATAGTCCCGCCGATAGCGCATTGTGTAGTGTTTTGCGACGCTGGCCAAACGCCGCTTTTACCACCGAGAAAAAATATCCCTCATCGGCCACCTGTACAGCGGGCCTATCACGTATATCAAGGCGTATCACGGCCGAATCGACATTGGGTGCCGGCATAAATGACCCTCGACTGACAGGGAATAGCAATGTGGGTATGCTGTAGTACTGCACCGCCAAACTGACCGCTCCCACAGCACGTGTGCCCGGGGGGGCGCATATGCGGGTGGCGGCCTCCTTTTGCACCATGACGGTGATCGACTTTATCGGTAAACGCTCTTCCAAAAGTTTCATGATGATGGGGGAAGTGATGTAGTAGGGGAGATTGGCGCATATAACCACCTCCATGCCCTCAAATTCCTGTGTAATGACGGCGGCAAGGTCGGTTTTTAGCACATCGGCGTTTATGATTTTTATGTTGTCATGCTCGGATAACGTTTCGTCGAGTATAGGTAGCAGGCGGTTGTCAATTTCGATGCAGACCACCTTTTTGGCATCGAGTGCGAGCTGATGGGTCAACACCCCGATGCCTGTACCGATTTCAATGACACCCCGCCCGACCACACCCCCCATGTCCGAAATTCGGGGGCAGATTGAGGGGTTTATGATGAAGTTTTGCCCGAGTGACTTGGAAAATTTAAATCCGTGGCGGTCGAGCAAATCTCTTATTATACCGATATTTGTGAGCCCTTGCATGTGGTAGCACCTCATTTAGCATATATTTCCTGTAATTATATCATATTTTTTGACGAAAATCATTGAAAAAAATACCTTGATAGGGTAAAATAAACATTGAATATGAAAAAATGGGGGGTTAACTATGCCAAGACGTGACAAAATTAACTATTATCTTGATATCGCCGAGGTGGTGGCCGAGCGTGGTACCTGTTTGCGCCGTAATTTTGGGGCTATTATAGTAAAAAACGATCAAATTGTATCGACAGGTTATGTTGGTGCGCCACGTGGTCGGATAAATTGTTCCGATTTGGGCTACTGCACCCGAGAAAAACTTAATGTGCCACGTGGAGAGCGGTATGAGCTATGTCGCTCGGTACATGCCGAGGCCAATGCCATTATACATGCCTCCCGTGCCGATACACTCGATGCCACATTGTTTTTGGTGGGGCTTGAGGGGGATGGTTCGGGCTATGTTGCAAACGCCAACCCCTGTGCAATGTGTAAACGTATGATTATAAATGCAGGTATCGCCACCGTCATTGTGCGGGACAGCAAGGATGAGTTTCGGGCTGTCAAGGTGTATGATGAGTGGGTATCGCATGACGACTCCCTCGAGGGCGTGCGAGGCTATTGACCGTTTTGGCGGATTTTTATAGATGTCATCAGGCTGTGACATGTGCAGGTTGCGACAGATGTGGGCAAACGGTTTTAATATGACATAGTTTAGAATTTGCCCAACTTGCTCCTAAAAATTATAGTAACAGGATGGTAAAAGAGATGAAAAAACCCTTGGCACTGATTAGGATGCTCATATCTGTGCTGGCATTGTCCATGATTTTAACCATGCCGGCCGGAGCTGTGACACAAAGCAACGTGGTGGAGGGCATAATTCCACTGGAGAATCTCTTGGAGGAAGCCGAAGATTTTGATAGCCTGGACCCAAATTTTTTAAGAGAGATACAAAAATATGACTCCATGAGTGTGCAGAGTCTGACCGCCCTTGCGGGGGAGTACCGAATTTCTGCCGCATACCTACAACGCTTTGTGGATGACTACTTTGTCTTTAAGCAGGGTGATACATATCAGCACATTCCGGTAAATCAAAATCTGCCCAAAAATGATTTGGACTTTCATAATCTGGTGACGAGCGGTTATGTAAAGGATTATGTGGTGGATGGGCAGTCAATGGCCATAAAGGGCATAGATGTGTCCCAATTCCAAGGCATAATCGATTGGAACCGTGTGGCCGCCGATGGGGTGGAATATGCCTTCATCCGCCTCGGATATCGTGGCTACCAGACCGGTAAAATAAATATGGATAAGTATTTTTATCGCAATCTTGAGGGCGCAAAGGCAGCCGGCATAGATGTGGGTGTGTATTTCTACTCGCAGGCCAGAAATTACAGCGAGGGTGTGGCCGAGGCACAGTATGTACTGCGTGCACTCGAGGGGTATGAGCTGGATTACCCTGTAGCTTTTGATATCGAGGGACCTCCCAACTACACCGCCCGCACCGCATACACAAGCAATCAGCAGTTTACAGATGCCGCCATCGGTTTTTGTGACACGGTTGCCGCCGGTGGGTATGACCCCATGGTTTATTCCTACGCAAAGTTTATATCCGAAAAGCTTTATCTTGACCAGCTGTCCCAGTACCCCATGTGGATGGCTATGTACTACAATGAGCCTTTTTATCCCTATGAGATGGATATATGGCAGTACTCCTGCACAGGTAGGGTGGCCGGTATCACCGGAGCTGTAGACCTTAACATGCAGTTTATACAGCCCGCACCGGCCGAGGAGGTCGCCCAGCCAGAGGCCTCCACCGATGACGCCGCCTGATAATTTCTGCAAAAATAGTTCCCCACATCGCTTTGAATATCGATGTGGGGGATTTTATGAGACAAAGCAAAAATGGTAATAACAGGGTTTTTGTCATATAATAATCTTTGGTTTATGGCGTAGTCGTAAAAACATAGAATTTGTCGAGCAAAAGTTTCTGTAATATATACATTTTTTATTGACAACGGGGTAAAGGCGTGATAGAATGATAAACGTATTCTAAATGCGACAATGGTTCCTGCACATGCTGTAAATTGTTGTTCGTTGATGATTTACATTTTGTGCAGGTTTTTTGATTGGCCGTAGAATATAATTAAATTTTGGAGGTTCCACCCATGAACAACGGTACTGTAAAATGGTTTAACGCAGACAAAGGTTTCGGCTTCATCTCGAACGATGAGGGCGGTGAGGATGTATTTGTACATTTCTCGGCTATCATGATTGATGGCTTTAAGACTTTGGCAGAAGGTCAGAAGGTTACTTTTGACACCGAGCCCGATCCCAAGAACAGCGAGAAGCTTCGCGCTGTAAACGTTCGCCCCGCATAAGTCTAAACCCTTTATAGCGTGTGCAAACATGCCCCCTTTGGCCGCAAGGTCGGAGGGGGCATTTAGTATTTAGCGAGTAGTTATTAGGTGTTAGTTAAGGGCAGGGGCGGTGAACAGGTTGACATACAAATACATATGATATATACTTATCTTACAAACTAAATATTTTTTATTAGGTGTTTTTTCTACTTAAAAGGGAACTCGGTCAAAATCCGAGACAGCTCATTCTACTGTAGGGCTACGAGATGTGCATTGCCACTGACATTCGTCGGGAAGGCGCACACTTCGGCTTGATGCCAAGTCAGGAGACCTGCCTATTAAAGTTGCATTGTCTGACGGTGAGGGAAGATGGCACATTGACTGCGGTAGGCCTATGGGCTTGTATGCCGTGGTTGGTTTCTGTGAAACTTATCGTCCAAAGGAATATTCCTTTGGACTTTTTGTTTTGCGTATATTTTGCGCGCCCCCTCTTTGTCATCAAGAGGGGGTGTTTTTTGTGAAAAATCGTATATTTGGTGCAGTACTGGCACTTATGATGCTTGTGGGAAGTGGCTTCTCCTGCGTATTTGCACAGGCCAACACCACACAGGAGGATTTTGCACCTATCTCTTTGATATGTTTGGGCTACGATTCATCGCAGGATATGAGTGAAAGGTATTCGGCGGTGTTTATGCCGGGTGAAAATGTGTATGAAATATCTGTGCCGTATGGGCAGGAGGGCTTGGAGGTCGTACACACCCCTTTTGTCGAGACTATGGATACAAATTTGCTTGTGGGGACACCCATAAAAAACGGCGAGGCAAATAACTTTTATTATACCGATACGGTCGGTAACAAAGTGAAGTTTAGCATAAAATTAACAGATAATTATTTTGCAGTGGCCGGGTCACTTATCTTGGAGGTTATGTATCTTGCAGGGGTCGAGGTGACCGCCCAAAACAAACAGGCTGTCTATAAACATATGCAGGGTTTACAGGAGCGGTATGAGGCACTCGATTTTGTATATGAAAAAACCTATATATACCGTCAAGTGGATTTTTACGGCTACATATATGACATTGTAAAAAAGCTTGAAGACTACGATAAAAATGAGATAAATACCCCCGAAGAGTTAAGCGAACTGGACGAGGAGATAATGAGTGGGATAAACCACAAAACCGACCCGCTAACCCCAGATGATGCCCCACTTGTGCAGGAGCTTATGGGCAAATATGCACTGCTGACACAGGCGGAGCAAAATGCGCTGGAATACGGCGAGGAGCTGTTGTTGGCCGATGAAATCATGGCACATTTGTTGGGTGGGGTGGTACCAAGGGAGCTATTTGAGAACATACAGGGGCAGTCGGTGAGATATGCCATAGAGGGAAATGGCGACTTTGCCTACACCATAGCATTTCAGGGCCATGACATAAATACCCCCGCCGATGTGAAAACAGGGGTGGGCGACACCCCCCAGAGCAAAAGCGATATCCAAAAACTTGCCAACAGTGTGGGGGAATATTTCGTATTTGAGCATGACGACGACTTTCCCGCCAATGCCGCCGTGACGGTCGAGACATCACTCTCGGACGGCATACACCGCCTGTACTACTTTGACGGCACAGAGGCCGAGTTTGTGGGGGAGGTCGAGGTGGAGGATGGGGAGTTTTCGTTTGACACACCCAAGGGCGGGGAGTTTTTTATCGCAAAGTCACTTAAAACGAGTGAGGAAGTGGACACAACGCAATACTCCACGGGGGAGAGCGGTAGCAGTTCCGCCACCACAACCGCCACCCAAAAGGTAAGCGTGGTGGTCACTACCCAAAGCTTTGACGATATCATACCGCGCGAGGGGTTTGAAGTCATCAAGGGCTACGATGAAAACGTGAAGGGTGTGGGGAGGATTGACCACAGTAGCAAGACCGCCACATTTATTTTCAACGGCCTCGATGTAAAAATTCCCATGGATTTTACTGCGGGTATAACATTCAGCGGGGAGAACAGCGGTGATATACAAAAACTGTCGCCCGAAGCGCTTTGTATATCCCTCGAGCACGTGGGGGAACTGCCGGGGGTGGCGCTACTCGAATTTGCCACCCATTTAAGCGATGGGCAGTATATTTTGTTCAAATATGATGAAGTTAAAATGCAGGCCGAAGTGGTGGAGAAAATCGATATAGTCGGGCAGGTGGCAAGGATTATAGTTGATGAAAACACCGACTATTTCATCGCCAAGAGTGCCAACCTCGATAGCCTAAGTGAGCTGGAGGCGACATTGGCGACCGATACCCAAAATACAGAGCACAATTCCATCACATGGTGGATAATTGCGATGTATGGGGTTGGTGGTGTGCTCATTATAGGGGTGGCAGTTGTCGCTTTAACGCAAAAAAAACAGAAACATGAGGTGGAAGATGAAGATTAAAACTTATGCGGTACTGCTTTCGATGATGCTTTTGATAGCGATTTTGCTTGGCTGTGGGGCGCAGGGCGAGAGCGCTCAAACGGCCGACGGCGAGGAACTTGATTATAACCCCTCGGATAACATGATAAGTGTGGATGACCTCGAGGAGGGTGAGAGTCAAGATTTGGAGAAGTACGAGGATAACACCCAAACCGTAACCGAGATAATAGGCGGGCAGCAAAGTGGTTCGACCGACGACTCGGATAATGACACCTCCACATCAGATGAGGGCAGTGGTTGGGAGGTGGCCGACAGTGGCGATGAGAAAAACGATGAGCAAAATGATGAGATGACGGTGACATTATCAATACGCATAGACACAATCTTTGACAATATAGATGCCCTTGACCCTGCCCTTTTGTATTTACTCGAGGAGTCGCCACTCAGCGAAGGGGTGATATATCAAAAGAGGGCGGTTATATTCTACGAGGGTGAATCGGTGTTCGATGTGTTACAGCGTGAAACACGTGATAACGGCATACACATGGAGTTTTCCTCCACCCCCGCATATGGCAGTGCTTATGTGGAGGGGATAAACAGTATCTATGAGACGAGTGTGGGGCCACTAAGTGGCTGGCGCTACAGTGTAAATGGTTTGTATCCCAACTACGGCTGCAGTAAATACCAACTTGAGGACGGGGATGACATCGAGTGGAACTACACCTGTGACCTCGGGCGAGATTTGCCGGGGGGTGAGGGGTTAGAGGGTGGTCAGCAGTGAGACGGGACGCATTTGCCACCTATCACCCCATTGTGAATTTTGTCTACTTTGTCGCCGTGATGTGCATATCAATGTTTGTGATGCATCCTGTGATTTTGGGGATATCGCTGTGTGGGGCTGTGACCTATTCGGTCTACCTCAAAGGCGAAAGAGCGTGGAAATTTAACATTATTATGCTTGTCCCAACCTTGCTTGTTATGGCGCTGATAAACCCCGCCTTTAACCACAGGGGGCAGACCATACTGACCTATATCGGTGGCAATCCCATAACGCTCGAATCCATCGTGTACGGGCTTGTGGCCGCCGCCATGCTTGTGAGTGTCATATTATGGTTTTCCTGCTACAACAGTGTGATGACCTCGGATAAATTTATATATCTGTTTGGCAAAATTATTCCGGCCATGTCGCTGATATTTTCGATGTGTTTGCGGTTTGTACCACGATTTCGGGTGCAACTGTCGGTAGTTGTAAATGCCCAAAAGTGTATAGGCAAGGATGTTGGGACAGGTAGCATTTTGCAACGGATAAAAAATTCACTCGAAATAGTATCAATTATGACAGCTTGGGCGCTGGAAAACTCGGTTGAGACGGCCGACTCAATGAAGGCAAGGGGGTATGGTCTGCGGGGGCGCACCGCCTTTTCAAACTACAGGCTACAATGGCGGGACTGTGTGGCCATGGGGGTCATGCTCTGCGCTATCACAGCGGTTATAATTTCGCTGATAACAAAGGCCGTGTACAGCTCCTACATCCCGAGAATTTTGCTAAACGAGCTTGATTTTATGAGCGTATTTGCATATGTGGCCTACCTTGGCCTATGCCTTTTGCCCATGACTATAAACATATACGAGGATAACAGATGGAACAGTTTGCAGTCCAAAATTTAAGTTTTACCTACCCCGAGAGAACAAAAAAAGCCCTTGATGACGTCAGTTTTGAGATAGGGAAAGGGGAGTTTTTGTGCATTTGCGGACGGTCAGGGTGTGGCAAGAGTACACTGCTACGCCACCTAAAACCGGCACTCACCCCACACGGCAGGCGCACGGGGGTTATAAGCTTTTTGGGGGAGCGATTAGAGCTGACAAGCGATAGGGCACAGGCCGAAAATATAGGCTTTGTGATGCAAAACCCCGACAACCAACTTGTGACCGACAAAGTTTGGCATGAACTGGCCTTTGGGCTTGAGAGCCTTGGATATGACAATCAAACCATACGCCTGCGGGTGGCCGAGATGTCGAGCTATTTTGGCATAGAACAGTGGTTTCATAGGGAGGTGGCCGAGCTTTCGGGTGGGCAAAAACAACTGCTTAACCTCGCCTCTGTAATGGCCATGGGGCCCGAGGTGCTTGTCTTGGACGAGCCCACGGCACAACTTGACCCCATAGCGGCGGCCGACTTCCTGCAGACGGTCAGCCGTATAAACAGGGAACTGGGTACGACGGTGATAATCACCGAACACCGCATGGAGGAGGTATTCCCCATCGCCGACAGGGTGCTTGTGATGGAACAGGGGAAAGTCCTACTGCATGACAGCCCACAAAATGTCGGCAAGGCACTTAAAGAACTTTCCCACGATATGTTTTTGTCCATGCCCACCGCCATGCAGATTTATGCGGGGGTCAAAAGCGATGCCCCATGTCCTCTCACGGTGCGGGACGGCCGCAATTGGCTAAGCGGGATATCGCAGGGCAGGCCGATAAAAACCGACACACTCACCCCAAAGCCCACACCTCAATCCACCACCCCTCTGATAAGCATGAAGGATGTGTGGTTTCGCTACTCCAAAGATAGTGTCGATGTGGTGGCGGGGGTGTCGATGGAACTTAGAGCGGGTGAATTGTTTTGCATACTCGGGGGCAATGGAGCGGGAAAGACCACAAACCTGTCACTCATTGCCACCTTGCTCACGCCCTACAGGGGGAAAATATATATAAAGGGTACAGAGGTCGGCAAAATAAAAAGAGAGCATTTATTTGAGGGATGTTTGGGGGTACTGCCACAAAATCCCCAGTCGATTTTTGTGGGGAAAACTGTGAGGGAGGACTTAAGCGTAATGCTTGACGGCAAAAAGCTTGACAAGGCGCAAAAAGAGGCCACCGTGTGGGATATAGCCCGCAAGGTCGAGATAGAACACCTGCTTGACTCCCACCCCTACGACCTAAGCGGGGGTGAACAACAGCGGGCGGCACTTGCAAAGGTGCTACTGCTAAGCCCTCAAATATTGCTCCTTGATGAGCCTACAAAAGGTATGGACAGCTGTTTTAAGGGAAAATTCGGCGATATACTCGCAAAGCTTCGAGCCGAGGGTGTGGGCATACTTATGGTATCCCACGATGTTGAGTTTTGCGCCATGTATGCCGATAGATGTGCGCTGTTTTTCGGCGGAAATATTGTCACCCAAGGGCGGGCAGATGAGTTTTTTGCGGGCAACAGTTTTTACACCACCTCGGCCAATCGCATGAGCAGGCATTTATTTAAAAACGCAGTTTTGGCAAAGGAGGTTATCGAGTTATGTTTGCAAAACAACTTACAGTAAGAGACGAGTGTGAGCTAAAAAGGCGTAGCGAGATTTCGCAGAAAAAACTTGGGGGGCGCACTATGCTATCCTGTGTTTTCATACTTGTAACCATCCCGCTGACAATTTGGTTTGGCATATATGTTTTGCGGGATAGGAGTTACTACTTTATAAGCATGGCCATTATACTGCAAACGATGCTCCCGTTTTTTCTGTCATTTGAGCGTCGAAAGCCACAGGCGAGGGAAATTGTGCTCATAGCCACCCTTGCCGCCATAGCGGTGGCGGGGCGTGGGGCGTTTTTTTGGCTACCGCAGTTCAAACCGGTGGTGGCTATGGTGATCATTGTGGGGGTGACCCTCGGGGCTGAAGCGGGGTTTTTAACCGGTGCGCTTTCGTTTTTTGTCTCGAACTTTTTCTTTGGGCAGGGGCCGTGGACACCTTGGCAGATGTTTTGCGGGGGGATTATCGGTTTTTTGGCGGGGGTGCTGTTTCGAAAAGGTCTGCTGAAAACACACCCGGTCATACTGGGCGTATTCGGTTTTTTTGCCACATGGCTTATATATGGGGGACTTGTAAATATAGGTTCGGTGCTTATGTTTAGCAGTGAGATTCATATAGAACATATTGTAACGGCCTATGTCTCGGGATTGCCTTTCGATCTGATACATGCCGTGGCCACCCTGATTTTTATGCTGATAATTTCAAAACCCATGATAGAGAAAATAGATAGGATAAAGACAAAATATGGCCTGTTATGCTAATCACACAGACACTATACACGGTGGCTTTCAGTGATGAAAATAGCACAAAAATAATATTGGAGGTAGGTAATAATGAAAAGATTTATAAGTTTGCTACTTAGTTTGCTTATGGTTTTGAGCCTTGCAGTGCCGAGCTTTGCAAGTGGTGGCAGTGCGTCTGCGGGGTATGTCACCGTGAGCCTGGAGGCTGCCACATTGGGGCTGGGCTTTGTAGCAGAACCACAAAAAGTTCCATTTTATGACGGCGAGAGTGTGGCACATGTCACGCAGAGATATCTTGAACAACTCGGCGTTACATATAGTAGCGGCGGGGAGGTGGATAATGGGTTTTATCTCATAGATATACAAACCACACAAACCGCCGAGGAGCGCGAATCGTCTATAGATGTCCCACAGGTCATCCTGACAATGAGTGGGAAGACGCTGCAGGATTATTTGGACAACCCCCCAAGCGGCACAGCACTTGGTCAGATGAGCTATAGCAGTCAGAGCGGATGGCTTAGCACTATGGCCTCGGTCAAAGGCTTTGCAAGTGTGGGGGCAAGTGATATTTTAGCACTCGATGGCGATACCGTGCGCTGGCAACTTTCTATAGAGGGGTATGGTGTTGACCTTGGCTACGACACAGGTTGGGGCGACCCTCCACCTTATAATCAGGCCGATAAAGATGCACTCCTTGCCCTGATTGCAGCCATAAACTCGGCCTCCAATAAGGATGAAATTTTGGCACAAGACGGCGTGGCATCGGCCTATAATACCGCCGTGGAGATTTGCGAAAATTTGACCTCGAGCAATAACGAGGTGCAACAGGCTTTGAGCACACTGAGTGCCACCTCGGGGGTTTCGGCCGATTACATAGCCACTAAAGGCGGTGGTATTACCACCCTGTCCGGCGCAGAGGTAATACCCGGGCAGGCGGTGGATTTGGGTGGCCAAACAACAGATGACCCGATTAAGGCCGAGGCTTTGGCACATCTGGATACCACCCTTGCATATATCACAAGCACCTCGGTACAAAACCCCGCTTTTGGCGACGAGTGGGCGATACTTGCCCTTGCACGAGGGGATTATAATGTGGCCGACAGCTATTACAGCGGTTATGTAGCGGATGCGACAGGGGCGGTCAGCGATGCGTCCGGTCTACTTAGCACAACAAAACTTACAGAGCATTCACGTCTTATTTTAGCACTGAGTGCGATGGGCACCGAACCTTTTAATATAGGTGGGTATGATGTCCTAAAACCCCTTGCCAACTATGAGAATATCATAAAGCAGGGAATAAACGGGCCTATTTATACGCTACTGGCTATGGATACAAACGACTATGTATTCACAGAGCAGCAATATACAGATGTACCTGAGGAAGATAAAAACACAAGGCGCAAGATGATCGAATATATCCTCTCACAAGAGATAACAGGTGGTGGTTTTGCACTGAGCGGGTCTACCCCAGACCCCGATATCACCTCTACGGTTATACAAAGTCTTACACCTTACTACGGTGGAAATGAGCCACTTAAGGCCGAATTTGGTGCGGATACCGACGGATATAATGCACTTATTGCCGAGATAGGGAGCACTGTGAATAATGGCATAGCCAAACTGTCCGAAATTCAGCAGGATGACGG
>CAYJGR010000055.1:0-16197 GCA_964370005.1 uncultured Oscillospiraceae bacterium | reverse complement strand
TTCCCTTTCACACTATCCCTCCCTCCGAGAGCTATAGGTTTTCGGTTTTTTGACAATCTGGGGGTAACACGTTGTGCTTACAGATATTCGACCTCTGAAATATTGTACTGCTCATCCACCACCAAGCTTATTTGTTCTTGCCCCAGTGTGTGGGTGAACTGTGACGCGCCAAGGATTTCTCCATTGCTGTCCCGCACCGTGACGGTGTATATTTGATCGCCACTCACGCCTGTGCCGAACATCACAACCTCACCCGGTGGTAACATTCCACCATCTGCCGAGGTCATGCCGCCGCTTTCCTGTCCAAAACTCCACTCCACGTTGTAGACTTCATCGGCGTTGATGCTAAGGGCGATGGGCGGTAGGTCGGGCTGTGTGGTGTTGGCCATGGTGGCCACCTCGGTCGTGGCGGGGATGGGGTGTGTAACCTCCATGTCCCCAAAGTCCTCACGTATCCACTCGGGGAGCTGTGTGCGCAAATGCTTTGGTATATCGTTGTAATTTATAAACATACCCGCCCCGATACTCTCGGACTCCTCGTCAAACACCCAGGCCATGAGGGGCTGACCTTGTGTGCCCACCTCTATCGAACGGGTGTAGCCGGCCTTTAGTATGGTGGCGATATCGTCGGGGTCGGTCACCACAATACCCTCCATGTCCATATCATTTTGTAGCATTACAATGTCGTTGTAATTGTAATGATTGTTGTGTATACCGCTTAGGTGTATCACTGAATCACTGTTGTACCATGTGCCGTAGCCGTCGGGCATAACCACGATTTGCTCAGGTAGGGGTGGCTCTTCGGTGTAGGCCTCAAGTCCTATTTGCCCAAGTGCGGCGATGGTGTTCTCATAGTGGGGGTATATCGTGATATATCCGTTTTGGTAGGTGTCCTGTTCAATAAGGGTGTAATCCTCCACCATGGTGGACTCAAACTCGATAAAGCAGACGGCCTTTTGAGCGCCCTCGGCCAACATTCTTTCATCATCGGCCAGCAAATCAAGCCTAAAGGCCTGTAGAAGTCGCTCTATATCCTGCTGTGAGTCGATAGTATCCCTGTTCAGTCCGTATGCATCGCTGATATACATTGCGCTGTAGTCCTCAGCCTCGGTGACAAAGGCGGGATGGGTTTTCTCGGTAAATTCCCGTGAGGCCTCAAGGGCAAGCAGGCTCTCAACTGCACCCTGAATCTCGGAATTACTGTATCTGCGGTGCATCTCCATGCCGTTTGACAGGTGATATGTCACCACAAACTCACCGTTATAGTTGTTATAAACAGGCTCTTGTGTGTGCTCGGACGAGATTGTGTGAATTTGTCGCACAAGCTCTATGCTCTCGCTCTCACTTAGAGTGAGGTCATAAACGCTCATATAGTTGCGGGCGATCTTGCCAAATTCGTCCTCATACTCGTGATATTCATCGGCATCGAGCAGGCGAATGGTGTCGTACTGCCCACGGTAGCCTATTGTGACGCTCTGCACATCGTCGGCGGCGGGGATACGCCCCTCAAAGCCCAAGCCCCCCGTGACAAATATAACCGACGCCACCGTCACCACGGCCACAATAACGCCACCGCGCGCAAGGCTGTCCCGCAGTCCCTTAAAACCACGCTGTAGTATAACTTGGGTGAGTATAAATGTGAGTGCCGAGAAGATAATTGTCCATACGACAAAGGCTACACTGTTCATCTGCTGCACGGCGACTACTCCAAATACCGAAAAGACATCACCCATGATCATACCACCACCGATGCCGGTGACATATACCACCGCCAGAACACCGAGTAGTGACAATGGGGAATTGGTCGTGCCGGTCTCGGCAATCTCACTGCGCCGACGGTGATAGATATAGTTTGCGACAAACAGCAGACCTACACCCACCACAAGCCAGACAAGCACCATGAGTGCACTGACCCAAAAGTATTCATTTGTGATATCTGCCCCCGAGCTTAGATATCTCTCGGCTATAAGGGTGATGGGCGAGGCATATGCGCCAAAGCTGAATAAATCCTCGTTTATGGCAAATCCCCGCAGAAGGCTCTCACAAACGGCCATAGTGAACCAGATGATGACGGGTATAATCACCAAGAGCTCACATGAAAAGATGAAGTTATCAAAGATTGTGCCGACCTGCACCGCCACAAAGGCCACTATGCAGAGTGTGGCGAAGATAGCTACAGTCCACAGAGCAAATTCGAGCAGTACAAAGGGCACCGAGAATACGTAGCCGTTCAGTGTAGCCATACGGATAAGCCCCGCTGTTATAAGCACCAAATAGTTGGCCGCCAGCGGTATAACGATAGCCCGAAACGCCGACCACACCCCACCCAGCAGTAATGTGGTGCGTGAAATGGGCAGTGCGTGATATACATCTACCGAGCGTTTTGTGTGCAGGTAGCTAAACTGCGAAAGCCCCATATAGAGGGTCATGACCAGTATGATGACAAACACAAAAAACATGCTAAAGTCGGTGTGGTGCGAAAAGGGTTCCACTGTATAGGAATAGGTCGGAATTGTCATCCCATGCAGGTGATTTTCGGCAAACCAAGGATTAAAAACCCAAAGAATGTACTGAAGTGGAAATGTTATAAACAGCACGATGCCAAAATAGAGCATGGCAGCACGACTGCGCCGTGAAAGTGTTTTTGTAAACTCACGCTGTGATTTATCAGAGAATAATGTTGTTAAAGTCATATCCCACGCCCTCCATTTCTGCAATAAATACTTCCTCAAGTGTTAGCGGTACAGCCTCGGCAAAGGGTGTGCCGAGGTTTTTGAGCACTGTCAAGGTGTCATCGGCATTACCCCGCACCAAAAGATGCACCATACTCCCCTGTCGCTTTTCGTTCATGACCGAAAGGCCGTGGCTCTCCCAGTTTATCTCCTCGGGGAATACGGCCTGCACCTTACAAAGGCCGAGTTTTAGATCGTCGAGTTCCTGCTCGAACAATATGCGCCCCTTGTGCAGCAGTCCCACATGGTCGCACAGGTCTTCAAGCTCACGCAAATTGTGGCTTGTGACCATAACGGTCAGACCTCTATCGGCAATTTCACCCATAATCAGCTTTTTTACCATGAGACGAATCACAGGGTCAAGCCCATCAAAAGCCTCGTCAAGCAGTAAATAATCGGGATTACAGCATATGGCCAGCAGTATGGCGGCCTGCCGTTTCATGCCCTTTGAAAATGTTGTAATGCGCTTTGAGGTGTCAATAGGAAACATCTCTTTGAGTTTATGATATTTCTCGAAGTCAAAGCTTTTGTAGGCCGAGGCATAAAATTTGGCCATTTCATCGACCGTCACCTTGGGTAGAAAGTATAAATCATCCGATAAAAAGAATACCCGCTGTTTTATATTAATGTTCTCAAATACATCCTGCCCATCGACCTGCACCTTGCCACCGTCGGGCTGATATACCCCCGATATCAGGCGCAAAAGTGTCGATTTGCCACTGCCGTTTGGCCCCACAAGGCCGTATATCGAGCCACGCCCGATACTCGTGCTCAAATTATCAAGGGCTACAAAGTCTCCAAACGCCTTTGTGAGCTGCTGTGCTCTAATCATTTTTCTCTACCTCCTTGTCTGCGTTGTCGTACACCTTGTCCACCATGGTATGGATTTCACCGGCAGAGATGCCGGCTGTGTGGGCATCCCGCAATATGCCCTCCAAACTGTCCATGCAGTTCCTGCGCTGATAACTCTCGGCTACCTCGGGTGAGGCTACAAAGTTCCCTCGTCCCACCGCCGAGTAGATTATCCCCCGCCCCTCCAAATCTTGATATGCCTTTTGGATGGTGTTGGGGTTTATACCCAGCTCCTGTGCCATACTGCGCACCGAGGGCAGCTGATCGTTCTCCTTTAACTGTCCAAGCAGTATAAGGTCTATTATCTGTTGCTCCATTTGTAGATATAACGGGGTTCTGCTTTGTAAATCAAGCTTTATCACTGCCTATCCTCCTTTCTGTAGTAACTGTACTATCTATGTTAGTTCACATGTGTACTATATCACATATTACAGTTGGTGTCAATACTTCACATTAAAAAAATATAAATACCCACACACGTATCTAAACGGCTGTATTCCTTAAACTATTTTTTGATGTGAGTATTACAATTTAGCGCAAAAGGTTGACTAAGTGGCAAATATGCTCTATATTATTTAAGTGCAGACATAGGTTTTAGCTTAAAGCCAATATGCCGACAAGGGGGCGGTCTTGCCCCATGGTGTTACCATGGACAAGCCCCATCCCTCAAATCTAATACAGAAAGTGTGAGTGTTAAGTGAAAATTTCTTTTCGTTCGGTTATCAGCTTCATATTGATTTTGGTTATGGTGTTCTCGCTTACCGCCTGCTCGGATGCCGAGCCCACCCCCGAGGCCTCCGAGAGTGGTACCGAAATCTCTACCCCCGACAGCAATACTTCGGACAGTTCGGACGCCAATGAGTCCTCCTCCGAAAGTGAAGAGGAAGAAACCTCTATGCCGGCAAATGCCCCCGGTAGCTTCCTTGATCAAATTCTCGACTTCCATGCACAAAACAACGACACAGTAGGTTGGCTTTATGTACCCGGTACCGATATCAATGAGTCGGTGGTGCAGTCTAGCGACAACGATTACTACCTGCGTCGTACCAACCTAAAGGCAGTCGATCAGTACGGTAGCTACTTTGCCGATTATGAGTGCAATTTCGCCAATGGCAACCTGCCCACCAATACCATCATCTACGGCCATAGCATGGAGACAAATGACGATCCCAACGGTTCGAGATTTTCTCAGCTCAAGCGTTACCTCGATCAGGATTTCGCCGAGGCCAACCCTTACATCTACTTCTCAACCCCCGAGGAAGATCTCGTATATAAGATATTCTCGGTGATGTACACCACCACTTATTTTAACTACATCGATCCCGAGCCCACCTCGACCGAGTTTTTAGCTGTGATCAATGAGGCTCGTGTGGCCTCCCAGTTCAACTACCCTGTAGAGGTGAATGCCACCGATTCGATCATCGCATTGTCCACTTGTACATATGCGTTTGACTCTCGTTACCCCAACCGCTACCGTTATGTAGTGTTTGGTCGCCTTGTTCGCCCCGGCGAGGAAACCCCCGCCACCGTGGACATCGAGGTCAATCCCTCCCCCAAGGCACCTGTGCTGGGCTAATAACAAATTGTATCTCAAAAACTGCACCCCCACAAATGGAGGTGCAGTTTTTTTGCGGTATAGTTTTATTTAGTACGCTTTCTAAGCACTGCAACAGCCACAAGTGCTATTAGACCTGCACCGACTGCAATGCCCACAACCTCACGACTGCCTGTATCAGGGTTTTTCTCTTCATCGCCCGCCACCATGCTGTTGTCACTATCGCCGTTTACAATGGTGCCCTCGGTGATGGGCATGTTTGTAATGATGAAGTTATCAAGCTCGGCGGCGTCAAACGACACTGTACCCTCTGCACCGTCGTAAGAGGCGGGATAACGGTACATACGGTCATATACATAGCGATAGACATAGTATTTACCGTCAAAGTCATCCGGGTTACCACTCACATCGATGGTGACTTCACCTGTCGCCCCCATATCTACGCCTGCTGTAAAGCGTACATATCGTATGGCGCGCCCCTCTTCGTCAAACTGTGACTCGATATCCGATATCTCGGCATCGGAAAACATAAAGTTGACACCGTCAAGATCAGCGGGATCTATGACATAATTCCATCCATCACCCGCAAAGTGCAATGTGCCACCCTCGCTGTTACGGCTTAGCATGGCCAGTTGGTCATCGGTTATCAGAGGGGTGGCGTTTGATATCTCTATGCGCTCCCCTGCGCCTATACCCTCGAGGTAGTCGTCATCCATGGCCTGCCAACCAACCATAAATGAAGCCTCCAATGTGGCTTTGGGCTCGCTCTCACCCTGGCTGCGCAGTTGCAGTTCTATCCCCACGGCGGTCGGGGCTTGCAGTGCGCCACCTCCGGCACTCAGCACCAACATATACTCGCCGTCCTGCTTTTCGATTTGAGCACTCGAAATAAGGCTGCCACCCTTTTCAACCGACACACTAAGGCGATGGTCTTCCATATAATCCTCGGTCAGGTCGGCGGGGTTGCCGTCTATTATAAGTTGTACGGGATAGCTGTACTCATAGCCGGGTTTTAAGGTGCTACCCTCCAAAGAAGTATCGCCCCCCAAAGTAAGCCCGCTCACGCCGTCACCTGTGGCAAAAGATGTCATTGTAATCGACATAATCATAATGGCTGCTACGCACATAGCAAAAATACGTTTCATTTTCATTCCTCCCAAAACTGTTTTCAAGATCTCTTGCATCGACAATTCTACGTCAGACAAATCACATTTTCAAGCGGTGTTTATTGCCATAATATTTGGCAAAAGTCAAAATTGTATAGCGGTGGAATACTATATAGCATCAATCGGAAAAACTGTATAGTGAAGTATAGTTTTTTGCAAAATTTTTACTTTTTTGGAAAAATTATGTAATTTTACTTATTCATATTACCATTTGTATTTTGTGGTTTGCAAACGCAAGTAAGATACTTTATAATGGGTAGTGTCAGAACAAATATAAATCATATATAAGGATAATAATCATGACAAAAGATAGTGCCTTCAAGGCTACAAAGTCCTTTGAACCTTGGTTTTTGCTCAATGAAGATTTGCGACAATTTTGTACAGCACAAAGTGGTGAGGTGTACAGCTATGACCAACTTGTATCGGTCGAGATAGTGCAGCAAAACAGCGGGCGCATCGGCAAGGGGCTGACCGCCTGGGCTTATTCGTTTGGACTATTTGACGACTCAAAAGTTTGTAACTCGCTCAAACTTTGCCTGACGCTCAAGGACGCCCCAAAGGTGCAGGAGGACATCTCGTTTATTATAACCCCCACCCGCACAAACACCCCCATGTACCGCAAACTGAGCGAGTCGGCACAGGGAATATACGAGATTTTGTGCAAAATTGCACCGCCCAAAACCGATCCCGCTGATTACACCGATGAGCTACTAAGGCTAAAAGAACTTTTCGACAGCGGTGTTATAACCGAGGAGGACTTTGAGGCTAAGAAAAAGCAGATTTTAGGGATTTGAGATGACTATATCTCCCCACTCTCGACACGCTCAAAATACTCCAAAATCCCCTCATAATAGGCCTGCGCCATACGGTCTAAAAATGCATCACTCATGAGCAGTGCCCTGTCGCCGTCGTTTGAGTGGTAGCCGTTTTCGGTGAGAACTACGGGCACATTTGTCTCACGCAACACCATTAAATTGCCTGTTTTTACAGAGTTTTTTGCCATACCTATTTCTTCTATGTTATCTAAGATGATATCTCCAAAAGTGATAGCATTGTCCACGGCTGTGTAGTTTTCGTAGTAAGCAAAGTCATACCCCATGCTGTTGTCAACATAGTACACCTCTGCGCCGTTTATATAGCGGTAATAATCCTGTTCCATGGCATTGGTATGCAGAGATATTGCAAGAAAACTGTCACGCAGTGCCTCATTATCTTGAAGTTCAAATATATCCCGCATTTCCGGCGTCACCTCGTTTTCATGGCGAAATGGGGTGTTCATATACTGTGAGCTGTACTGCTCGGGCAACATTATAATCGACTGCATCGCCCGCTTTAGGTTGTCCGTTTCAAGGAAAAATGTATCATTTCGGCTCAGCCCCTGTTCAAGCTTTAGCTGTTCAAGCTTATTTAGCGACAAAAGATTAATTATAGCCGCCCGCTGTGACAACGTGATGTTTTCCCCTGTTTGCCTTGTAAGATACACCTCTGCCCCTGCCGCCTCAAGCAGGGGTTCTATTTTTTTTGCAAGGCTTAGCATGGCCACACCCTCGATATAATCGTCATATATATTGGAGTACATATCATGCCCCGGGTCGAGTACGACCACTTTGCCATCGAGGGGCATATTGTGTTTTGTGGCAGTGTCTATATATTGTCCCGCTGTCTGTGGGGTGTGATTTTGGTGTATATTATTCGCTACAAAAAACACGGCAAAAAACACACCTATCGCCACCGCCGTGAGCATAAAATACATATGCCTTGGCTTCATAAGCAAAATGCGCATTCGTATTTCAAGTGCAACTGTGTAATATATTTTATAAAACAAACGCGACAATTTTCTTCTCAAAATACTCTCCCAAGTGGTTTTTATTTATGCGGTATCACATCACACAATATTATCCCCAAAAGCTAAATAAAAAACATCGAGATGTATTTTTGCTAATTATTGCATAAAAAATGCGGGCAATGCACTGTGCAAAGCCCGCTTTGTATGTTTTATTATTAGAACAACCCCGAAATCTTGCCTGTGTTGTCCACATCGATTTTCTCGGCAGCCGGCACCTTTGGTAGACCGGGCATGGTCATGATATCGCCTGTCAGTGCCACGATAAAGCCCGCACCGGCCGACACCTTGAGGTTGCGCACCGTGACGGTGAAATCTCGTGGCGCACCGAGCAGTGAGGCATTGTCTGAAAAGCTGTACTGGGTTTTAGCCATACATATGGGGTAATCCGAAAAGCCAAGTTCGGCAAGTCTGGCCGCCTGTTTCTTTGCGGCAGGTGTCAGCACCACCCCCGCTCCCCTATATACTTTTTTAACTATGCTCGCAAGTTTTTCCTCGATGCTCAAATCGCTCTCATAACAATAGGTGAAGTTGTTTGGCTCCTCACACAGTCGCACAACCTCCTTGGCAAGAGCGGTACCACCCTCACCGCCCTTTGCCCACACCTCGGACAATGCCACATTGACACCGAGCTCCCTACACTTGTCCTCTATGAGTTTCAGTTCGGCCTCGGTATCGGTGGGAAAGCGATTTATAGCCACCACGGCGGGCAACTTAAACACATTTGTGATGTTCTCGACATGTTGTAGCAAATTGGGCAGACCGGCCTCGAGTGCCTGCAAGTTCTCCTGCCCAAGCTCTGTTTTGGGCACACCGCCGTGATTTTTCAGTGCTCTCACTGTGGCCACAACCACCACAGCCGAGGGATGCAGTCCCGCCATGCGACACTTTATATCGAGAAACTTCTCAGCACCCAGATCGGCACCAAACCCCGCCTCAGTCACGGCGTAATCCCCGAGTCTCATGGCAATTTTTGTGGCCATAACCGAGTTGCAGCCGTGGGCGATGTTGGCAAATGGGCCGCCGTGGATAAAGGCGGGACACCCGCCGAGTGTTTGCACCAAGTTGGGTTTTAGAGCATCCTTGAGCAGTGCCGCCATGGCTCCCGCTGCCTTGAGTTCCCCCGCCGTCACAGGCTTTTCGTCGTAGGTGTAGCCCACAATTATCCGTGACAACCTCGCCTTTAGGTTGTCTATATCCGAGGCAAGGCAAAGTATAGCCATGACCTCCGAGGCCACTGTGATGTCAAATCCATCCTCTCGGGGACATCCGTTGACCCGTCCGCCTATGCCGTCTATGACGTTTCGCAGTTGGCGGTCGTTCATGTCCACAGCCCTGCGCCAGGTGATACTTTTGGGGTCAATACTTAGCGTATTGCCTTGGTATATGTGGTTATCCAGCATGGCGGCCAGCAGATTGTTGGCCGCACCTATGGCGTGGAAGTCGCCTGTAAAATGCAGATTGATGTCCTCCATGGGTACCACTTGGGCGTAACCGCCACCGGCCGCACCGCCTTTTATTCCAAACACGGGTCCGAGGGAGGGTTCACGCAACGCCACCATGACATTTTTACCTATGGCTCTAAGGCCGTCGGCCAGTCCCACCGTGGTGGTGGTCTTACCCTCGCCTGCGGGGGTGGGATTTATGGCCGTGACCAAAATGAGCTTGCCGTCGGGGCGCTGACCCTCGGTAAGCATGTTGTAATCCACCTTGGCCTTGTATTTGCCATAATATTCGAGATAGTTTTCATCGACACCCGCAACCTTTGCAATGTCGCCTATGTGCTGTGGCTTGCTTTGTTGGGCAATTTCAATATCACTTAAATGTGTCATATGTGTTCTCCTTTTTTTTACTCTCTCCACTTTAACCTATCACGGCCACTAAATGCAAGCGATTTGGGCATTTTTTGTACGTATTTTTGTGATTTGCCCCACAAAATTTACCGTTTAGCCTTGTTGCGTCAAAATGAAATCACAAACATAACCATAACTACATGCATATTATATTGTGAATGGGATGCTGTATGAGCAATTTTTACATCACATTCATGACACGCCCACTCGTTTTAATATGAGCGGGCAACCAAAAAAGGAGAAGTTTATATGAAAATCAACTGGAAAGTTCGCCTGAAAAACAAATCGTTTTGGGTTATGCTCATTCCCGCAGTCCTACTATTGGCCGAGCAGGTGGCCGAAATGTTTGGGGTGAGTCTCAATATAATGGGACTACAGGAGCAGGTATTGGGACTTGTAGGCTCTGTATTTGCGGTTTTGGGTCTGCTGGGCGTCGTGATGGATCCCACCACAAAGGGACTCTCGGACAGTGAGCGGGCCATGACCTATGCAAAACCAAATTAGCATTATATAAAAATAAGGTGATGGGGAAAGCTCTCCATCACCTTTTTCTTTTGCTCCACATTTTCTATTAAAACTTTATTTTAGTTTGCACATAAACATTTCCACCGACTTGGCCGTGATGTCCTGCACCACCCTGTCGGTTACAAACTTCACAATCGCACTGATCCGACAATCCATGATGCTCATGCTCTTTTTCCTCACAGTCACATCTGTGTGGCATGGGATTGCAGTCAAAATGATCTGCAGGGGTCACACGATGTTTATATTCTCGGCATGGGGTGTATCCCCTCTTTCTGCAGGCCTTGCAGTTGCCCCCATCGACCTCTATAATACGTTCGGTACCCACGGCGGTTTTATTGACCAGCACCTTGTACTTTGCATCGGGTTCATCCACACACAGATCAAATTGATAAAACCCTTGGCAATCGCTGACCGTATGGGATATGCCTTGGTATACACAGCGACCATGACAGTCATATACCACCCGCACAAGTTTTATAAGCGCATCGGCTATCGGCTCGCCACCACAGCTGAGTATCTGTCCCCACAATCGTACAGAGCTATATTCATCTACAACTATATCAGCTTTTATCTCGGAATCGCAACCCTGCGGTGCAATATCGACCGAGTTGCCACTTATCATTTTTATATCGCAACATTTGTTGTTCACTAAAATCATCCACCTTTGGCATAAACTAAAATAATAATATTTGTGCTGTAATACAGTATATGAGTCAACCCATGATTTGCTACTTTACCAAATTTCTCATCTATTCCCACCAATACCGCTAAATTCACTTGATTTATCGCTACAAAATGGTACAATAAGCATATGTAACTTGTTTGTATAACTTATCCACATTACAGGGTGAGTGTCACCTTGTGATTTATAAAGAAAGGAATGGTCATATTTATGGCAGTTCAAACTCAAAATTATCAGTGCCCTAAATGCACAGGCCCGCTCACATTTAAGGCCGAGCTTGGCAAACTTAAATGTGAACACTGCGACAGCGCATTTGATGTGGCCGAGATGGAGGCCATGTATGCGCCGCAAACTGAGCCGCCAACTGCGTCGCAACCCGGGGCCGCACCTGTCGAGCAATCACCACCTATCGGTTGGGGACAATCCAAGTTAAATTCCGACTGGGGGACAGATGCCGACCACATGCGGGCTTACAACTGCACCTCCTGTGGGGCTGAGATCATCTGTGATGACACCACCGCCGCCACAAGCTGTATCTACTGTGGCAATCCCACCGTTATCCCCACACAGTTTGCAGGCGCTTTGCGTCCCGATTATGTTATACCGTTTAGAATTTCAAAAGAACAGGCCACAGCCGCCCTCAAAAAGCACTGTGAGAATAGAATGCTTCTGCCCAAATCCTTTAAGAGCGATGCCCATTTAGAGGAAATTAAGGGGGTTTATGTGCCGTTTTGGCTCTTTGATGGCTCGGTGTATGCCGATGTACATTATAAGGCCAGTAGTTCAACCACCCACACCAGTGGCGATTACCGCATAACCACCACCAAACACTATGACATACAACGTACAGGCACTGTGGAGTTTCGTGACATCCCGCTGGATGCCTCAAGCAAAATGCCCGACATATATATGGAGTCGATAGAACCCTATGACTACGCAAGCCTTATGCCCTTTGCTATGTCGTATATGCCGGGTTATCTCGCCGATAAGTTCGATGTGAGCATAGAACAATGCACCCCCCGTGCCGACGAGCGTGCCGCCAACACCGCATTGGGCATTATGCGCGGCAGCGTTAAGGGATATAACACGATTTCCGAAGTCGGTCGCAGTATGAGCCTGACAAGAGGTGAGGTCGAATACGCCATGGCGCCTGTCTGGATGCTGACCACCCGTTGGCGGGGCAAGGTTTATCTGTTTGCCATGAACGGACAAACCGGCAAGTTTGTAGGCGACCTGCCCTGCGATTGGGGCAAGTTCTGGGGTATGCTCCTCGGCCTTTCTGCCCTCGTAGGCCCTTTGCTTTACCTAATTTACTTATTTTTAAGATAAAAGTGGAGGTGAGAAGATGAAAATTAAAATATTGATAGCAATGTTAGCACTCATTATATCCATTTCGCTCCTCCCCGCCACAGTGCTGGCCACACCCGATTACAACTTTGTCATTGATGAGTCGGATGTGCTCAGTGACGATGAGGAACAGATACTCGAGGCCGAGGCTCTACGCATATATGAGCAGGCGGGTGTCAAACCCTATATTGCACTGATCCCCGATACGGATATCTATAAGAAGTTTGACTACGACACCAACATCGCCATAGATTATATGATAAGTACATATGGGATGGATATACTGTCTGAAGATAATGCCACACTGCTTATCGTCAGCACCACCACCGAGATATACTGGGAAATAAATTATACATTTTATCCCCTCGCAAACTGGAGTGACGGTGTGAGCAGTGCCGTATATAATTATTTATGGGAACTGGATTATCCGGGCTTTGTGCAGGGCTATTTGAGTGTAACAGAAACAGCTTTTTTATCAGATGCAAATGCCACAGCAAATTCTTTGACAGCACTCGAGAGTTTAGAGATAGATAACGTGATGGACACCGCCGACATCCTCACCGATGAGGAGGAGCAGGCACTGCGAGAGAAGGCACAGGCCATCTCGGCAGAGTTTGGCATTGAACCCTATATTCTCACCATAGATGATTACGGTGCCATTTTAGATGTCTCGGAGGCCTACTACGCCGCCACCGAGTTTTACTCAAGATATGACCTCGGTTACGGCGAAGCAAAAGAGGGTATTATGCTCATGCTTAGCATGAGTGAGCGTGATTACGCCTACATAACCTACGGCGATGAGGCAAACAAGATATTTCATGACAACAAAAAGATAGAGCTTGAAGAGAGATTTCTCACTCATTTTGGCTATGACGATTGGTACGCCGGATTTGATGAATATCTCGACTCGACGGCCTATACCATTGAATATGGTTGGCGGGATACTCTCTACGGGTTTATTGTAGCGTTTTTTATCGCTCTCATACCTGTCAGTTCGTATATGATATTCCGTCGCACACAGCTGAAATCGGTCAGATCGAGAGCCTATGACAGAGATTATGTGCCACACGGCGGCATAAATATGCAGGTCGAGCGTGACACCTACACCCACACTACCACCAAACGCTCCAAAATTCAAAAGAGTAGCGGCGGAGGCGGTGGCGGAGGCCGCAGCTTCAGTGGCGGTGGATTCTCGGGTCGAAGCGGTAAATTTTAATAGAGGATATAGGATAGAGAATGGCGTTGTAGGGGCGACCCTATGTGGTCGCCCGCCAACCACACAACGCCACGCTCTATCCTCTGTTTTCTTCAACGGAGGGTTTGACATGAAAAAAATATTTTGCATCATAATATCAATAATGTTTACGCTTATGTTTGTGGCCTGTTCCGGTTCGGAGGAACCCTCGCAGGAGGGCAGCGGTATGGTCGATACCTTGCTGCAAGATGCTGCCAAAAATGACGGCGCAAGTGCGGTCGAGGGGGAACAGCAGACTGCCCCCAATGACGTGAACTATGCCCCCTACCGCTCCATAATATCGGCCTATCAACGGGCCAACAACGGATTTGAGACCATACAGCTAAATGCCGACGTCGTCGATGATTATGTGGCGGTCAGTGGTGCCACATACTATAACCTTGTAGATTTTGATGGCAATGGAGTGCTCGAACTGGTACTCGTGCGCATGGATATCGATTTGGAAACCCTTCATGATTTCACAGAGAGCGCATATTATAATGATAATGTGCAGATTTTTACGATTGATGAGATGGGCGCACCTAAACATCTTGTGAGCACACCCCTTATGGCCATAGGCAACGGTGGCGACACCTATGGTGTGCAGTACGCCACTGTGGAGGGCAAAACCTGCCTTGTGAGTGGTTTTGACCTGGGGGATTATTTTGATAAAATTTACTACTCCCTCGATGAGCACGGCATCATGTTTGCCGAGATGGCTTTGGCGGGCGACCACGAGGGGTTAGCACCGGAGTATCTTTATAAAAACGGCGCCCTCACCACACAGGATGAGTTTTTGGAAGCATACCAAATATGGAATACCGACCTTACCACCGATGTAGTAACCGGCTTTAATCTTGACTCGCCCGAGCATGAGGCGCTGATTGCCAACAACGAGGAAGTTTTGGAGTTTTTAAGTGCTTATCCCCAAGAGGATTTGGATAATACACATTTTGTATTTCGTGATGGGCTTTTCCTTGTGATGGAGGATGAGGCCGAAACCCCTCCCGAGGTGGCGGTGCAAAAGTTCTTCCACAGTCTGATCACCAATGACCTGGATGCCCTTGCCGAGGTGCTATCGGATGAGATTCCCATAACACACTATTCCGATGCCGGCGATTTAGAATTGCCCTATGAAGATCGGCATTTCTTCCCCGGCTATGTGATACAGGATATCGAAATGCTCAACCTTGAAGATACCGTATTTTCGATGGATTTATACGAAGAGTTGGTTATCGATATTGAAGCCTTTGGTCTTGAGAATTACTACATAGTGCAGGCCGAGGTCAATGAGGGGCTTGATACGGATATCGCCCCCGCCCATGCACAAATTGCCGGCGGTACTTATATGTACTGGTTCCTGATGGGAGTGACCGATGACGGCGAAACCTATGAAATTTACAACACATACAACGATAAATTCCACTGGAGCGAACAAAAGGCCTTTTATGTGGCCTATTTGGGCGATTCTGCCGAGGTGGTAGCAGGTGAACATATACCCGGCGTAACAAGTAGGATTTATCCCATATCACTATCCTACTACATGCCCATGGAGGAAGTGCTGGGCGTTGAGTATTTGGAGGCCGGTGCTGCGGAGTATTATTTGGTGCAAGCCACCAATGATAGCCCACTTTGGGTGTACGACTACAGCGGTGGTGTGCGTGGCGAGCTTTTGCACGCAACTGCGCCGGGGGCACGCCTGTTTATGGTCACCCCCTCAAATGATCCCGCCCCCAGTGTGGAAGTTGTGTGCCAGTCATATTCGGGCATTGTGCAGTTTAGCTACTTCCCAAGCGGTGCCCCCTACGACGGTGAGCCCGAGGATTATGACCCCGTGGTGACACTGATGCCGTGGTACTATTAATAGAGGATAGATAAGGGCAGGGCGTAGGGGCGATTCATGAATCGCCCGCCGTGGTAGGTATACAACAAATATAAAGGTCAAGGGCAACCGTTTTGGTGTCCTTGACCTTGTTCTTGACCTTTTCTATCTTCTGTCCTCTGTTTTTCTGCCCTCTAATACCCCCGCCACAATGTATTTTTCACCTGTCCGCAGGTTTTGCGGTTAGGGGGTGGGCTTTGTGTGTGCGTACTTATGCCCATGGGTGGTCTTGCCTTGGGCTTATGTACGTGCGCACTAAGCCACACCATAAGCGTGAAAGATGCGAGACAAGCACCCACATGGCGCCACTGTGCCCTTGACCTTAACTAATCCCTAACGTCTAATCACTCATCTCTAAATGCCCTTTTCTCTCCTCTAATACTTCTATCGTCAAAAAAAGAGCGACCGTATTGGTCGCCCTCTTTTTCGCACTTATCTAAAATTTACTTAACGCCATCCATGTGCTTAATGAGGTCAAGCACCTTGTTGGAGTAGCCCCACTCGTTGTCGTACCAGCTAACAAGCT
>CAYJGR010000054.1:0-16559 GCA_964370005.1 uncultured Oscillospiraceae bacterium | reverse complement strand
ATCTCATACAGCGACTCGAATACACAACTCGGTTTTATATCAGAGCCTTCCACATCCTTCATGGTGGCCTCGCCTGTGAGCACCAATATCCCCTTGGCGCCGTTGTTCACACCTGTGGCCACATCTGTATAGATGCGATCACCCACAAAGGCTACCCGCTCCCGCACCGCACCTGTTATACGCAGCACCATGTCGGCCGTCTCGGCGAATGGTTTGCCGAGATATCGTGGTTTCACGCCGGTCGAGCACTCAATAAGGGCGCACATAGCACCGCAATCGGGGATAAAGCCATCCTCGGTGGGGCAGTTTATGTCGAGATGGGTGGCCAAAAATAACGCTCCATTTCTAATAAATGTGCAGGCCTTCGATAGCTTTTCATATGTCAGGGTGGTGTCAAACCCCACCACAACTATGTCGGGGTTTTCGCTCACAAGTTCTATGCCCTTCTCTCTAAAACTTTGCTCGAGAGGTGGCGTACCCACAAGATATACCCTCTTTTTTGGGTGATGGTTTTGCAAATAAGCCGCTGTGACATCCCCCGATGTCAACACCTGCCCCACCTCGGTTTCAAGTCCCATGCCGGCCAATTTTCTTCGGTAATCCTCGGGACTTTTGGAGGAATTGTTTGTAAAAAACACAAACCGTCTCCCACTCTCCCGCACCCGCTGTATAAACTCGATCGACCCCTCTATAAGCCTATCACCGAGATAAAACGTGCCATCCATATCCAGCACAAACAGCTCTACATCTCTTAGCACACTTTTTTTATCCATGCCCTCACCCGTAAATTTCTTTTGTTATAATGTCGGTTATCGTCTGCATCTTGCCCGCCTCGACAGCATATTGCAGTACGCTGTACCGCTTTCGCACCTCAAAGGCCTCCATCATGGAACGTGCAAACAACTCTCTGTCCACCCCTACTGCGCTCGGCAGTACAGGCGCGCCCACATCGGACAGCAGTCCCTTCACATACTCGGGTTTTGGGCAAATTTCCATGGCCTCTCCCGGCAGTTCCTCCCCCAACAGTTCAAACACTCGGGCGATTATCGGGGTTGCCACACCCACTTTTATGCCGTGCAGTTCGGGGTATTTGCCGGCAGCTATAAAGTGCATCTCCCAGTGGTGGCTTAGCATATGTTCTGCCCCCGAGGCGGGGCGTGAAACCCCAATAAGCCCCATGGCCACCCCTGTCAGTATAAGCGCCTCGGCCAGATATCCTATGGCCTGTGGTTGCCTATTTGCGATGCCCTCGGTATTGTCTATGACCTTTTGCAGTGCCTTTTCCACCAGCTTTGCACAGGTGGCACAGTGGTATTCTCCCTGCATGGCCACCGCCAACTTCCAATCGGCCAGAGCTGTCAGTTTGCCTATGGCATCCCCATATCCCGCCCATATGAGCTTGTCGGGGGCATCCTTCATAATGTCGGTATCCCCCACAATTCCTATGGGCAGTGTGGCCACAAAGGATATCTTAAAGCCATCGCATATCATAGGAGCACCATCGGCGGCATAGCCATCCATCGAGGGGGCGGTACATACAACAATGTAGGGTATGCCGGTGCGTGCCGACATATATTTGCACATATCATTTATAGTGCCCGACCCTACAGCCACGATCAGGGCGGTGTCGCACTCAAGCTCCATAAAAAGTCGCCCGAGCGCCCTCTCGTCGGGTATGAGTATATCACCACCTGTTTCAAAGACAAACGACTTTACATTTTGCCCCTGCCCACGCAAAAGTGATAGGGTTTGCTCCCCTGCGGCAGCAAATGTGTTGTTATCGCTGACCATGAGCACGGGTTTTCCCAAGAAAGGCTCTGCCATGGGCAAAATTTCGGGCAATATCCCACTCCCCACGGCTATGTGATTTATAGGCAGGCTGTGGTGTCTGCCACAGTTACAGTCAAACCTTATCCCCGCCATCTCTTTTATGCTACAGTTTAAGATATCAGCCATGTTTTTCTCTCCGTTTCTATGTAAAAAATATAATGTACCCAATTGTATTCATAGCAAAGTTTGCAAAGGAGTGGCAAAACCAAGAGGTATAAATATTATTATTTTTTTGGCACAGGTAGTTAAAGATGCACCCACCCACAAACAGCCCAACAAGTGTCAAAACGAGTATAGACATATCAAACATTCCGTCCATTATAGCGATATGGTAGATGCTAAAACTCAGCGAACTGAAAACATAGCCAAATACCTTTGAGGTTTTAGAAAGCTGTGAAAATATAAACCCTCTAAAAAACCATTCCTCCAAAAACGAGTTGACCACCGACACATAAAGTGCGATACCCCAAAAGTTGTCTTTGTTTATACCGAGATTATTTTCAAGCGAGGTTTTAATCCCGCCCAGATCGACAAACATACCCGCCACAAAGTAAAATATCATCACGGCGGCGTAAATGCTCACACCCAATATAAGCCCGAGCTTTAACCCGCCTATATTGGAGCGCAGCAAACTAAACGGGCTAAAGCCTTTATTCAGTGCCCAAAATATAATGGGTACCAGAAAAAATATAGGGGCTTTCACCATGGTTTTTACAAGATAACCGGGTCTTATCACCATATCGGTATAAGCTATGACCGCTATGCAAATCACAGCTATAATACATATCGCAACACTTGTTTTTATTTTCATACATCACCTACCCAAGGCCTTAATATCCTGCAAAACCTGTGATATATCCCCATCTATGCAGATAGAACGCCCTTTTATTTCATTCGGTGCGATGGCCTCCCCAAGGTTTATACACACATAACTTGCCCGCTCATTTTGATAGACCAACTGCCAAAACGGATATTTTATTATGCCCGGGGTATTGCCTCCCACACCCAGCTCCAGATACACGGTGTTTTTGGTCATGTTTTGGGATGCAAACCGCTCATAGCGCTCCTTTGCGCTGTGCCATCCCTTGTCCTGCACAAATGTGTGATCCACCCGCAAATTCATGGTCATCGGCTCACCGCACAGCGGGCAGTATGGCACAAGTTCCTGTGGCACTCTCATATCGCTTTGTGCTCTTACCATCTCACGCACAGTTTTTTCATTATCGTAGGTTTTGTCATGGCAGGGCACACTGCATTGCCACAGGCCGTAATCCCCTTGGGTGTAAAACAGTCGTGCCTTATCAAACCCCGCCTTTATAAAACAGTGATCAACATTTGTGGTGATGACAAAATAATCTTTATCGGCCACAAGTGAGAGTAAATCGTCATAGGTCGAGCTGAGTTTTTGTTCGTAGCGGTTGTGATAGATGTGACGACTCCAGTATGCCCAGTGCTCCATTGGGTTTGCGTAACTTGTAAAGGCCGCTGTGTACATATCACGATAGCCGTATTTCTGTATAAAATCGGCAAAATTGTCCTCAAAGCGTGCCCCCGAATACACAAGTCCGGCCGATGCCGAAAGTCCTGCACCGGCACCGATCACAACGGTTTGTGCATAGTGCAAAAGTTCTTTTATACTTAATATCTCGCCAAAATGATCCAATGTCCTCTCACCTCTTTTGGTGGTTGTTATCGCTTTGTCCATTATACGCCCTGTTTGAGCATTTCGCAAGCGAGAGATATGCCCAAACTACGCCCTATACGCCACACAGCCCCCAACCAATGGGGGCTGTGTATATGTGTAAACCTTGTATATTTTTTATATGCCCTATCCTATCTTCGACCGTCCAGCTCCTTATTTTGCTCATAAAAAGCTTTCTTATCGGTGTACATAGCCCGGTCGGCTTGTCGTTGAGCCTTCTCCCATGCCTCAAGGTCGGTGCCCTCACACACCGCATATCCCATAGAGGCCGATGCAAAGGGGATGTGCTCACCACACAGGGCTATAAGATTTTCCTTTACCGCTGTGATGTAATGCTCAACCCTATCCCCATACCTTGTGGGTATCAAGGTCATAAACTCATCACCGCCAATGCGGTATACAATGCAGTAATCCATGTTATCGACGCCCAGTGCCAGTGCACAGGATTTTATATAAAAATCACCCATCTTATGACCCATTTGGTCATTTACTTTCTTTAAGTTGTTAAGATCGGTGGCCACCACAATCACACCATTTAGGTTATGTTTTTCTATATTGTTGTGGGCATCGGTGTCAAATGCGTTGCGATTTTTAAGTTTTGTAAGCGAATCGGTGTTGTACATATCCCTAAAATGCGGGTTGGATATTCTCTTAAACAGGGCATGTGCCACATATCCCGCAATAAAACATATCAAAACAATAAAAACATTTACTGTCCATCTTATGTTTTGATAGGCCCTGTATTGGCTGTCGGCGGGGAATTCTATGCCCAATGCCGCCACCACATCTCCATCGCTGCCATGTATGGGGTAATAGGCGACATATACATCACCCCACTCGGTGTGCAAAATGTCGTCGGGAGTTACCACCACATTTTCAAAGGCCGTAAATAGCGGCTCCTGAAACTCAGGCTCAATCAAATCTCCCACATTTCTAAAATCCGCATCATCATAAGGTAGGCCGTCAACATGGTAAATAAGCTCACCATTGTCATTCATAGCGGCGGTATAAAGGTATTTTGCATTGCTCACCGCTCGTACCTCGTTTAGAAACTCATACGCCTCCCTGTATGCATCACCCGTCATATCTTCCTCGGTTTTTATCTCATGGAAAATATCTGTGTTAAGATTTTCATCGATATGCCCCGCAATGGAGTCTGACTGGTTATGTAGCACTCTGATAAGCTCATTATATGTCATCGAATAGACAAGATAATACACCATCATACTGCAAAACGCCACAATAGCTACAACTAATATCGCCACTTGTACGTCCACACGTTGTAATAGTTTTCTGTCCATACCCTCCACCTTCTCTCTATCTACTGCCAAAACAAGTTATCATATGTTTGTTATTTTAACATATTTGTGAAAAATATCAAGCATTTTACGCATTTTTATCTCACTTGTCCAAACAAACTGCACATGTGTTCGTGTCTCTATCGGTCAATATATTCAATGTCTCTATGTTTATTTGCGGTATGAATAATAAAAAATCCCCTCGCTACTGCTTGGGGATCGGGGATAGGGATGGGTATCGATATTAAATTCTATATCAGCTCTATAATTTGCTGTTCATCCCAGATTTCATTTGGGAAAATATCAATTTGTTCTTTATGCTTGCGAATAATTCTTGTTGGCTCACTCATGGTATTATCATACACATGTAGTATATCGCAAATATCCATGAGCTCTTTAATATTTTTTAGTGATTTTTCGTAGCGTGTAATGATCTTCCCTTTATCCACGTCATGTCCACCTGCCGCAACTCTTACCTCGACACGGGCAACATTGATCATCGGATCTTTGGTCAGCACAAATACACATTTAACAAAATAACCGCTTTGCTTTGCTGCTTTTATGAGGTCTAACTTATAGTGGGATGACAAAACAGTTTCAAAAGAAAAATCTTCTCGCTTTTCAATTGAAGTATATCTCATTTTATCTGCATGTTTAGCCGCGTCCTCGTTGCTCATTCCCGTGGCAGCAACAATATCATCCGCATTTGTGTAAGTGCCCGCCTTTTCAAAATATTGCAATATAGTACTTTTACCCGATCCGTTTGGCCCCGCAATAACAAGAAGTAATGGCTTCCTATTCAACATATTTCCGTGCTCCGTCAGAGTATTCGACATATGCTTTTTTTAATAATGTGTCATATTTTGCTATTGGCTTTTTACAAACTTTTGCTTTATCAATTGCAGTTCGTACCGCTACAGTTGCCCTCTTATCCATCTCTTTGTCATTATTGGAAACATAAGCATTTTTCTCTTTGTGTAACACAACATTTACAGTCCGTCTTCCAACAACTATCTTCTTTATTTCGCCCATGCCGTTGTCTCCTTTTAATTTTTTTACCCTATTGCTTCATTATATCAGATATGGGGGTAGGGTTGCAAGCGGGGAAACTTCTACTCCCCCATCTCCACGACCCCATCTCGCAGCAGTTTATACTCTATGGAATCTCGCAGTGCCTGCCAGCTGGCATCTATCAGGTCGGCCGAGACGCCTACGGTTGTCCAGGTGCTGTCGGCATCGCTTGAGACAATAAGCACCCGCACCGCCGCCGCTGTGGCCGCACCGGACTCCATCACACGCACCTTGTAGTCTACAAGGCGCATGTCTGTAAGTGTGGGGTAGAATATTTCGAGCGCCTCACGCAGTGCCACATCGAGGGCATGGATAGGGCCGTCGCCCTCGGCGGCGGTCATCCTGCTTTTTTGCTGTACACTGATTTTCACCATAGCCGAGGCCGAGCGTTCGAGCTGTGCGGCGGGCTGCTCGCCCAACACCTTAAAATGTTCCAGCTCAAAGGCAGGGCGATATCTGCCCAAATGTTTGAGTGCTAAGAGTTCCAGACTTGCATCGGCCGATTCAAACTGATAGCCCTCGGCCTCCTTTTGCTTTAGCACCTCTATAAATTCCTTGGCCAGTCTACTGTCTCGGGTGATGGTGGCATCGATCTTGCTCATACGTGCCGCCACCGCCGTGCGCCCCGACACCTCGGATAACAATAAATTACGGTTGTTGCCCACCTGCTCGGGGTCGATATGCTCAAAGGAATGAGGGGTCTTGCTCACCCCATCCACATGCATCCCACCCTTGTGCGCAAAGGCACTCCTGCCCACATAAGGCATAGCCCCCGGTAACATCAAATTTGTCACCTGTGCTATGTGTCTGGCCGTTTTTGTCAGGCGGGTCATGCGCTGTGGGTCTATACATTCATAGCCCATCTTCAGCTGTAAATTGGGTATGATGGTCGAGAGATTGGCATTGCCACACCTCTCGCCAAAGCCGATGTATGTGCCCTGCACCTGCCGTGCACCCGCTTGTACCGCCGCTATACTGCCGGCCACCGCACAACCGTTATCATTGTGGCAATGTATGCCCACCTCCACACCCTGCGGCATTTCGGCGCAGATTGTTTTGGTTATATTAAAGATTTCATCGGGGAAACTTCCACCGTTTGTATCGCAAAGCACCACCCACTTTGCCCCCGCATTTGCCGCCGCCATCACGGTTTTTAGTGCGTAGTCGGGGTTTTGTTTATAGCCATCAAAAAAGTGTTCGGCATCATATATCACGTCCCGCCCCTGCCCCACAAAGTAGGCCACTGTGTCGGATATCATCGCTATATTTTCTTCACAGGTGGTGCCCAGGACTTTTTCTACATGCATATCCCACGATTTGCCGAATATACACAGCGTTTTTGCCCCCGAACAGAGCAGACTTTGACAGCCTTTATCCTCTTGCGGTGTGGTGCTGTGACGACGGGTAGAACCAAAGGCTACTATCTTGGAATGTTGCAGCTTTAGTCCTGCGACAGCTGTAAAAAACTCCATATCCTTGGGGTTAGAGTAGGGATTGCCGGCCTCGATATAATCCACACCGAGTTTATCAAGCGCCTTTACAATATCGAGTTTATCCTTGGGTGAAAACGCAATACCCTCACCCTGCGCACCATCCCTAAGCGTGGAATCAAGTATAAAAATTTTGTTTGTATTCATGGCTGTCCCTTTCACAAGTGCAGTTTGGAAATTTTGTAGCATCTAATCTGATAACGGTATATAATCTGCGGTTATCACGCCGCCGTCATGCAGTCGCTTGTATGCGCCACCACGCTGTAACAACTCCTCGTGGGTGCCATCCTCAATATCATCACCATCCCCACCCACCACAATAATGCGGTCGGCACCTCTGGCCGTACTGAGCTTATGGGTCACCACAATAGTGGTTTTATCCCTGCAAAGCACCTCGAGTTCCTTGTGTATTTGGGTTTCGGTGGCTTGGTCTATAGAGCTTGTGGCCTCGTCAAGCAGTATTATCTCGGGATTTTTCAGAAACATTCTTGCGATACTAATTCTCTGTTTTTGACCGAGGGATAAGCGTATGCCTCCCTCGCCGATATCGGTGTCATACCCCTGTGGTTGGGACATGATAAACTCGTGTATATTGGCCTTTGTGGCGGCGCTCACCACCTGCTCATGGGTGGCATCGGGGCGACCGTACAATATATTATCGGCAACACTGCCACTGAAAAGAAATGCATCCTGCTCAACCATGCCTATATGTTTGCGCAGTGAGGACAAACTCACCTCGCCCACATCCTTGCCATCTATGAGTATCTGTCCGCTTGTCGGCTCATAAAACCGCATGAGAAGGTTGCAAATGGTGGTCTTGCCCCCACCCGATGCCCCCACCACCGCAAGGGTCTGTCCTGCGGGTATTTGGAAGCTAAGCCCGCTGAATATGTCCTCCCCCTCGTGGTAACCAAAACTGACATCTCTAAATTCAACTTCACCCCTCACATGGGGGATATCCACGGCATTTGGGGCGTCGCATTCCTCGGGTTGCTCCATAAGGTCTTGAAAGCGCCTAAAGCCTGTCATACCCCGCTGGTATAGCTCGACCATCAGCACGATGGTGTTTATGGGGGTGATAAACAGGTTTTTGGATAGCACAAACACCGAGAAATCGCCAAATGTTATATTGCCTCGGTACAGCTCAATACCGCCCACAACCAACACCGCCACATTGAATAAGTCTATGAGAAAGTTGGAGCTGCTTATGTATTTTGCAAGTATATGGTAGGCTTTTTTATGGGCCTGCATGAGTTTTGCACTGCTTATTATAAACTTTTCACGCTCGATTTGTTCATTGCCATAAGCCTTTGTCACCCGAAGACCGGTCACACTGCTTTGGGTGGCGGCATTGATCTCACCGACACAAAGTCTTGAATGGATAAAGGCATCGTACATCTTCTTTTTTGTGGTTAGCAGTACAATAGCAAGTAGGGGCAGGCAGGCAAATATCACAAGTGCGAGGAAGACATCTACGCTCAGTAGGTACACAAAAGACCCCACTAATATAAGCACCGAGCTTAGCATATCGGTGGGTATGTGATGGGCAAACTCGACAATCTGCTCGAGAGAATTGACCATGCCCGTCAGCACCGAGGTGGTTTTATTTTTGTCGAGATATGAGCAGGGTAGGCGCTGAACCTTATTAAAGAGATCCATGCGCATATCGGTTTGAATTTTGGCACCTATCATATGCCCTGTGTACTGCATGAACAGGTCAAGCCCCATTCTTATTGCATAAGCCACGAGCAAAATCCCACCGAGCAGGAGAATTTTCTCGATGTCTTGATTGGGTATATATACGTCAATCATTTGTCGAGTCAAAATAGGATAACAAAGCCATAACCCAGATACACCGATAGCCGCCAGCAAATCGAGGGTCAACATTCTTTTATATGGTTTGTAGTAACACAAAAAACTTTTTAGCATCAGGGCATCCTCTGTATCAAAAAATCAGTCGCAAACATCCTCAATTGTACCGCCACCCAGCACGGCCTCACCATCGTAAAATACAGCGGCTTGTCCGGGGGTGAGTGCTCGTTGGGGGGCATCGAATACCACCTGTATATATCCATCTGACAGGGGGTGCAGTGTGGCCGGCACCTCTTTTTGGCTGTATCTTGCCTTGACCTGCGCCCGCATCGGCTCTTTGAGGTTCTCTATCGCAATCCAGTTTACCCCTGCAACACGGCAGGTAGTGGCGTATAAATCTTCTTCCAAACCCAAGGTCACTTGTCTGTTGTCGGCTTGTTTTTGGGTGACAAACATCCTTTGTCCAAAACCTATGCCGAGCCCCCTGCGCTGGCCTATGGTGTAGTGTATCACACCATTGTGCCGACCGAGAATATTGCCCTGCCTGTCCACAAAATCTCCGGGGGGGCTATCTACTCCCATCTCGGACTGTAAAAAGCTACCGTAATCGCCATCGGGCACAAAGCATATATCTTGGCTATCGGGTTTCTCGGCGTTTGTCAGCCCCGCATCGGCCGCAATGGTGCGGATGTTAGTTTTAGTCATACCACCTAAGGGGAAAAGCGTTTTAGACAGTTGTGCTTGGGTGAGCATGTACAGCACATACGTTTGATCTTTGGTGGGGTCGGCGGCTTTATAGAGCATCCAACGGTCTCGCCCCTTGTCGTACCCCACACGTGCATAGTGGCCGGTGGCGATTTTATCAAGTCCCATATCCTCGGCCTGCCGGAGCAGACGTCCGAATTTAACCTCGCCGTTACAAAGTATACAGGGGTTTGGGGTTTTACCTTGTGCATAGGAGGTGGCAAAAGGGGTCATCACACGGCTTTGAAACAGCTCTCCAAAATCAAGAACATGGTGCGCTATACCAAGATGATTACAAACATTGCGGGCATCCTCGGCATCACGTCCCGAACCGCAACTGCCCATATCGTGCAGTTTGAGGGTTGCACCCTGTACATCATAACCCTCACCCAGTAGCATGAGCGCCGTCACCGAGCTGTCAACGCCACCACTCATGCCTACCAACACACCCTGCGCCATGTTGTTCACCCCCTGATTGTAATAAGTTTAGCGTGCACGGAACATTACCACCAAGAATATGCCCAGCAGTGCCGACACCCCTATGACCACATAACTGCCCCAAGGGAAATCTCGGGGCGGAGTGGGTAGCGTGTCACCTTCATCGGTCGAGGGTTGGGTAGGGGTGGTGGGCTGTGTTGGGGGCGGAGCGGTGGGTTGTTGTGTACCGCTTTCGGCCTGGCTTTGTTCCTGCTCCTGCTCCTCGGGCTGTGCCGGGGTGGCGGTCAATGAGGGCAATGGCTCGAGCCCCTCCTGCTCACGCCACTCAATACTCGAAACCCAATCCCCCTCGGGTATGGGGTATTCATCGGTATCAAATGCCACATCGGGGGTCTTGGCACTGCTCCAAAGACTCTCATCCAAATAGCGCAAATCGAGCACTAAACGGTATACACTGGTGTAGGGCACGTCGGCCACGACAAAATCACCCGTAGAGGGCAGTACAATTTCTACATACCCCTCCTCATCCGACACTACATCCTCAACATTGTTTATAAGCAGTGGCATTGTGCGGTAATCGTAGACCTTGAGGGTCTTACCCCTTAGCTCCTCGGGCACCTGAAAGCGCACCACGGCGCGCAATGCGTTAAAGCTCATGTAATCAGCGCCATCGAGTAGCAGACCTATGACGTCATCGTCCTCCACCGGTGTGGTGATATCGGAACCTGTGGCTGCCGGTTGTGTGGCCTGCTCGCTCTGTGAACTTTCGGATTCAGCCTCGCTTTCGGACTCACTCGCACTCTGGGAGGTTTCCTCCTCGGTGGTGCCGGACTCCTCGCTCGTATCGCTTTCGCTCTCGCTCTGTGAAGACTGCGACCCACTTTGGGTGGCCAGTGCGGGGGTGAGTAAAAGTGTCATCATCCATACCGCCATCATAAGAGCTATCAACCGCTTTTTCATATGCTGTCAAACCTACTTTCGTTTGTTTTTTTGTCTATCATCCTATGGCTTGTCATTATCGACTTTTGTATGGTCTCATTTTGCTTGGGCGTTTTGGCAAGTCCACGACACCTACGTAAACCGCTCCCTGGTCGGCTGTGGTGCGCCGTCTCTCCTTGCGTTTTTTGCGTTGGTTCACCATATATATTCTTCGAAACACCTTGCACCACAGAATATACCCTACCACTGCGACACACAGCAGTACAAGTGCTATGCCGCCGGGTGTAGCCACCCTCGCCATAATACCCGCCATATCACCTTCGACGCTCTGTGACACGCCCAGTATTTCTTGCTGTGTCAGAGGAACCTCAAATACCCCCAGCTTGCTGTACTGCCCGCTGTCATGGTCGCCCCCGAGGCTTAGTACCACCCTTGCAAATTCCTCCACCTGCATATATGTCTGCACATTTTGTATATCCCACAAAATTTCTATATCCTCTACACTTACATTCGAGTCAAGCCATAGCGGGATATCTCCGCCGTAACTCAGTTCCAACATTGGCATATCACCCTCGTATGCCGTGGCTGTGCGTGTGCCGATATCGTCAGCCGTGAGTGTGACAAGCGCCGTGTTCTCAAACGCATAATCAAACAGATATATCGCATCCTCAAACAAATCACTTTCTCTATCGTTGCCCATAAGCACCCCTATGAGGGTGCGTCCATCCCGCTCGGCTGTCATCACAGCTGTATACTTGGACTGGGGTACCCAGCCCATTTTTCCCCCTGTACAATCGGGGTAATAATATCGGCTATCGGGGTTTAGCATATCCACCTGAGTGCGTATATAATCACGCTCGTAGTTTAGGTTTGTGGCGGGGATTGTGTGCTCGAGTGTCCCCCAAATCTCACAAAACAATGGGTCTTTTATAGCTTGTTGTGTTATAAGTGCCATGTCATGGGCGGTGGTATAGTGGTCACTCTCATAAAGCCCATGGGCGTTAGAAAAATTTGTGCCGGTCGCCCCAAGGTCCTGCGCCCTCTCATTCATGAGAATATTAAAATCATCCATACTACCACTCACATGCTCGGCCAAGCCATTGGCGGCATCGTTGGCCGAGGGGAGCATCAGTGCATACAGTCCATCCAACACCGATATGCGTTCATCGGTGGTGAGTGCTATGTGAGAGGCACCGGCCACCAATGAGTGTGTGGCCTCACGTGACATGGTCATTATTTCGTCTGTCTGTACATGCTCAAGGGTGAGCAGTGCCGTCATAATCTTTGTTATACTGGCGGGATACATGCGCTCGTTCATACCGCTTTGGTAGAGCACCTGCCCTGTATCGGCGTCCATTATCAGCGTAACAGGGGTGCTCAAACCTTCGGTGGGGGAAACAGCTAACGCATAAAGAGACATCACCACCGACAATATAACAGTCAATAATATAAATATAAGTTTTTTTATTGTTTTTCCTACAGGTATTCTCATTTACAGCCTCTCGCAATGTTTTACGTGCTAATGATTTTGTACCAACTGATTGTATTTCTCATTCCAAGCTGCATGACCCTCGGGGAATGCTCTTAAAAACCCTTGCTTGGCCGCCGTTTGTAGTATATCGGTCGCCACATTGTCATCCAGAATATTTGTCATCACTATGCCGGCTAAAACTGCCTCATGAGCCGCTTTTTTGCTTATCTCATCAGAGGTCATGCTTTTGAGTCCAAACATAAAGCTTGTATATTTTTTGTCGTTTTTGCAGGAGATGAAATATATCTCAACGGCATGGATTAGCTCCTGTTGTAACAATTCTTTTTGCTCGCTTAAAAGCTGTGCAACCTCTCCCGCCCCGAAAAACTTTGTTATCTGTTTGCGTATAGCCTTGGCCTTGGGATTGGAGGCCTGGATAATCAAATCAAACCACAGGCGCAGGAACGTGTCGTAGTATTCGGTTGCCTTGCGGTTGGCGGGCTGATACCGCACCCCAAATATCCGCTCAAGATTGCGGGCATTTTGGTCGTCGGGATGCTGCTGTATGTATTGTTGGAGTTTTGCTTTGCGCTCGGTGGCTAATATCATTCCACCTAACAGACTTGTAAGTTCTGGGCTATCCTTGTGCCCTGCTGTGTCATGCGGGGTTCCACAGTAGGTACAAAACACCTGCACTGCGCCCCCCTGCACCGAAAAACTCTGTCCACAGGATTTACATGTCATTAATATCTCGCTCATGTCACTTCTCCCCTGATTTTGGGTTATTTGTGGTACTTGCTGCCACTATTTATGGCAAATGCACGGTACAGTTGTTCGAGTAGCATCACTCTGGCCAATTGGTGAGGAAATGTCATAGGCGAAACCGACAGGCGCAAATCCCCCCGCAATTTCACCTTCTCCCACAATCCAAACGAACCCCCGATGATAAACGTAATGTGATTGCGCCCCTGTACCCCAAGCTCGGATATCCTCTGCGATAATGCCTCGGACGAAATGGTTTTACCCTCTATACACATGGGTACCACAAAGCTCCCCTTTGGTATGCAGTCGAGTATTTTCTCACCCTCGACTGCCAAACCCTCCTCAATCTGTGCCGGCGATGGGTCACGGGGTAGGCGGTGTTCAGCTATCTCTACGAGGTTTATTTTGCAGTACCCCGCAAGACGTTTTAAGTACTCAGCGGCAGCCTGTTGCCACCATGTTTCACTCAGCTTGCCCACTGTCACTATCAAAATGTTTTGCAAGCGAAATTTCCCCGCTTTCCGCATTGTATGATTAAATCGTTATAACCGCTGACTTGCCACTCCTTGAGGCCACCTGCAATATGTAATCCCTATCCTCTTCAAAGCCTGCCCCCATAAGCTTTTCTATCACCGATTCTTTAGCCAGTGTCGGGGTGTTGTTCTCCTTGCTGAGGTGGCACAACACAATGCGTGTGGTGCCACTGCCTATAAGTTTTTCGCACTGGGTGGCGCAACATGCATTCGAAAGGTGTCCCCACTGTGAGGCCACACGCTCTTTGAGAAACTCGGGATAACTGCTACACCGTAAACTGAAATCATCGTAGTTGGACTCTATAGCTACCAATGTGCATCCCGTCAGAGCTTTTTCCACCTCGGGGGTTATATGTCCAAGGTCGGTCGCTATACCTATTTTTTCTCCCTGCACCGTTTCTATGATAAAACCAAGTGGCTCAACGGCATCATGCGGGGTGGCAAATGGGGTAACCCTCATGCCACCTACCTCTACCTTGCCCCTTATCACCCTTATGTCGGCATCGGGTGGCACAAGGTTTGTCCTCACCAAACAGTCACATGTACCGGCCGAGGCAAAAACCGGCAATTTATATTTTTTAAGTAAAACATTTAGACCCTTGACGTGATCTATATGTTCATGTGTTATCAAAATGCCTGTCAATGTATCGGCATCCAGCTTTTTTTCGCCCAGAGCGGTGAGAATAGCCTTGCAACTCATCCCCGCATCTATGAGTAGGCCACTCCCCCCCGAGCCCACATAAAAACTGTTGCCACTACTGCTACTGTATAATGCACAAAATTTCGCCATTGCGTCTCCTAAAGTAACAAATATCGCCCCAAAGGCAAAGGGAGCCTCCATGAAGCCCCCAAAACACCTCTGTTAGCTACCCAAAAATTACAGTGCCTTGGGCATCTCTTCATCATCGGGGAAATATCGGCGAGTAATATTGGCACCAAGTGCTGTCAGTTTGCCCACCAAGTCGTCGTATCCCCGCTCAATATGATCTATATCCTCTACCTCGGTCGTGCCTGTGGCCGCAAGTGCCGCAATAACCACCGCCGCCCCGCCACGCAAATCTGTCGCCTTAACCGGTGCACCCGTGAGCTTGGACGGCCCCATAACCACTGCCACCTTGCCATCCACCTGAATGTTAGCGCCAAGTCGCACCAGCTCGTCCACATACCTAAAACGGTTATCCCATACGCCCTCGGTCACAATACTTGTGCCGTCGGCCGAGGTGAGCACCGCCGTGAGTTGGGGCTGCATATCGGTGGGAAAGCCCGGATGAGGCATGGTTTTTATATTGGTGCTTTGAAGCGGTACATCTTTATCCCGACACACTCTGACCGCATCGTCATATACTGTGACCTCTGCGCCGGCCGCCTCGAGTTTGGTTGTGATGGCCTCGAGATGTTTTGGTATGACGTTCTTTATCAAAACATCGCCACCAGCCGCCGCTGCCGCCGCCATATATGTGCCGGCCTCGATTTGGTCAGGTATTATGCTGTAGGTGGTTCCGTGCATCATGTCCACACCGTTAATCTTTATCACATCGGTGCCCGCACCACGTACATCGGCGCCCATAGAGTTTAGAAAGTTTGCAAGGTCAACTATGTGGGGTTCTTTTGCGGCATTTTCGAGCACTGTGAGACCATTTGCACGCACTGCTGCCAACATAAGATTGATAGTCGCCCCCACCGACACCTGATCAAAATATATGTGTGCGCCTGTGAGATTTTTGGCTTTGGCATTTATCATACCGGCATCTATAGACACCTGCGCACCCATAGACTCAAAACCCAGTATGTGCAGATTTATGGGACGCACACCGAAGTGGCAACCACCCGGCATAGAGACACTGGCCTTGTTACAACGCCCCAGCAGTCCCCCTAAGAAATAGTATGACGCTCTCATGATGCGGGTCAGTTCATATGGCACCACCGGCTCGGTTATGTTAGTGGTATCGATTTCGGCGGTGAGCTTGTCTATTATACGTACGCTCGCACCGAGTTCGGTCAATATACGAAACAATGCTGTCACATCGCTGATGTTTGGAATGTTTTCAATAACACAGACACCACGGGCAAGCAGTGTAGCGGGAATTATAGCCACGGCCGCATTCTTAGCACCGCTGATTTCCACCTCGCCCGCAAGCGGATGTCCTCCGTCTATCAAAAGTTTTTCCAAAATTTACCCCTCCCCTCTGAGGTGAAATGTATAACAGCTTAAAAAACAAGATTTTTTTATGCCTTGGTTATTATACCACGGATGATACAAAAATAAAAGTGACAAAATCGTACTCTCAAAAAGATTTTTTTTGCATATGGAATTTACATTTTTGTGTAGTGTTTCATTTTATTATTTGCCTATTTTTGGCAGTTTAAGCAGGTTGGGTTTAATTTTTACCTGTGTCCACATAAGGCCTCAGGGATTTGCCCCGAACCCCACAAACTTTTTGAAAAAAGTTTGAACAAAAACTCTACCCC
>CAYJGR010000053.1:0-16882 GCA_964370005.1 uncultured Oscillospiraceae bacterium | reverse complement strand
TATATTATACATTATTATATAAGCGATGAATTACCGCTAATAGATGTCAGTCATTTAAAATAGCAAGCGCCCATCGTCTAAACTGTGTACCACGAAGACTTTTTACTCGATACCCCACAGAGATAACAACATCGAGGTTGTAAGCTTTAACAGGCTTGTCCGAATATGCAATGTGCAAATTTTGCACACTGCTTTTTTCTTCAAGTTCTCCCTCCTCAAAGATATTACTTATATGCTTTGTAATTACTGACCGATCTCGCCCAAACAACTGGGCCATCTGCGCCTGTGTCAACCAGACAGTCTCGTCCTCCATATGCACATCGATTTTGGTTGCGCCATCATCGGTTTGATAGATTATAATCTCATTATTCATTGTTATTCACCCCGCCACTCCCTCAAATAAAAACAATCGCAAAGCGATACAATCATTCCTAACTCCAAATTCCTAATTATCCCATATAGTGCCCCCAAAAGCCAAAACAACCCCCAAAACCACACCATATAGACCCCACCCATTATACCACCATTCACCTCAAAATAAAAACAGCAATCTGCTCAATAATTATATTTAAAATTTGTAAAAAAATGCTTGCATTTAAACATTAGATATGATAACATAACAAGGCACGACTGCGAAGATATGCGATGATGCAGGAGGTGGCTGCCCTTTGTGGCGGGAAATTTCTGCGGAGTATGTCCGATTTTAAACCGGGCGGCTTTGAATACTGTTGAGCTATGCGGCACTGTATGCGTGGGATGCCGTAGTTCATGAGGTAAGAATATTTTGCAAAAAATATTCGAGCACCGGCACTCGTTTCCACAGGGAAACAAATGGCCGGTATTTTTCATGAATGATGACGGAACACCCGGCAGGGTGTGCGGCAAAGCGAGACACTTCAACGACGTCGCCAATTAAAAGCTTAGGAGGCGATGAATTTGGCAGTCAAAGAGAAAATCAGAATCAGACTAAAAGGGTACGATCATCAGTTGGTGGATGCATCGGCCGAACGCATTGTAGAGACTGCAAAGCGTACAGGTGCAAGGGTTTCGGGTCCCATTCCCCTACCCACCGAGAAAGAAATCGTTACCATCCTGCGTGCTGTGCACAAGTACAAGGACAGCCGTGAGCAGTTTGAGATGAGAACTCACAAAAGGCTAATCGATATCCTACGTCCTTCCAACAAAACTGTGGAAGCACTTACAGGACTCGAATTGCCCGCCGGTGTAGAAATAGAGATCAAACTCTAAGAGTCTACCCAACCAAGAGCACCGACAAGCGACTTATACTTATATATATACGTATCAGTCGGGTCATGTTGAGGTGAATATCACTTCAACCAATAACCATAAGGAGGAAACAAAGTATGCAAAAGTGCATCATCGGCAAAAAAGTGGGCATGACCCAAATTTTTGACGAAAAGGGCAATGTCATTCCGGTGACAGTTGTCCAGGCAGGTCCATGTGTCGTGGTACAGAAAAAGACAATCGAAAACGACGGCTATGAGGCTGTGCAGATCGGTTATGGCGACGCAAGCGACAAGTCACTGAACAAACCGCAAAAGGGACATTTCGCCAAGGGTGATGTAGCCCCCAAGCGCAACCTGCGTGAGTTCCGTCTTGAAAGCTCTGTAGAGCTAAACGTAGGTGACATCATCAAGGCCGACGCATTCGAAGTTGGCATGAAGGTGGATGTCTGTGGCACATCTAAGGGTAAAGGCTACGCCGGTAACATCAAGCGTCATGGCGGCCACACCCTCAAGCAAACCCACGGTACAGGCCCTGTGCATCGTCACTCGGGTTCCATGGGCGCAGGTTCCACCCCCTCTCGTGTAATGAAGGGTAAGAAATTGCCCGGACACATGGGTGTCGAGCGTGTAACCGTGCAAAACCTTGATGTAGTCAAGGTGGATGCCGAAAACAATCTGATTGCAATTCGTGGCGCAGTGCCCGGCCCCAAGGGCGGCATCGTGTACATCACCGATTGCGTCAAAAAGGCTTAATGGAAGGAGGAAAAAACAATGCCAAAGGTTAAAATGTACGATATGACCGGTAAAGAGCTGGGAACCAAGGATATTTCTGAGGCCGTATTTGGCGTCGAGCCTAACATGGCTGTCCTCCATGCTGCCGTTAAGAACTACCTTGCAAATCAGCGTCAGGGCACACAGTCCACTCTCACCCGCACCGAAGTGCGTGGCGGTGGTCGCAAGCCTTGGAGACAAAAAGGTACAGGTCATGCCCGTCAAGGTTCCATCCGTGCTCCCCAGTGGCGTCACGGCGGTGTAGCACTCGGCCCCAAGCCAAGAGATTACCGCTATGCCATCACCCGCAAGACCAAGAAGCTTGCCATGCGCAGTGCTTTCTCGGCCAAGGTGGCACAGGGCGAGATGATAATTCTTGACAACCTCACCATGAGTGAGTACAAGACCAAGGACATGATAAAAATGCTCGGCGCACTCGGTGCCGACAAAAAAGCCCTTATTGTACTTCCCGCAGTGGATGCAAAGGTCATAAAGAGTGCTGCTAACATCCCCGGTGTAAAAACCGCTGTGGTAGGCGCACTGAATGTATATGACATCCTGCACCACACAAACTTCATCATTGCCGCCGAGGCAGTGGACAAACTTGAGGAGGTGTATGCGTAATGAAAGCACCGCAGGATATTATTTTGCGTCCCATCATCACAGAAGCCTCTATGGAGGGTATTGCTCAGCGCAAATACACCTTTGAAGTGGCCACAACCGCAGGCAAGATTGAAATTGCCACCGCTGTGGAAGCACTTTTCCCCGGCACAAAGGTAGAAAAGGTCAACACCATGCATGTGCGTGGCCGTCAAAAAAGAATGGGACGTAACGTAGGTTACACCCGCGCCCGTAAAAAGGCCATTGTCACATTGACAACCGCCTCCAAGGGCATAGAGTTCTTTGAGTCGATGACCTAAACACTAAGAGATAAAGCGTAAGTGACATGATACAGGGTTTTGTCCCGCATCGAAAATGTCACAGCGCAGACGCAAAGCAAACGCTTTGCCGTATGGGGATATAGCCCCGCAAATTCTATAGAGGAGAGTGAACGTGCAATGGCTATTAAAAAGTATAAGCCTACGACACCCGGACGTCGTGATATGACAGTTAGCGACTATTCGGTATTGTCCAAGGTTGCGCCCGAAAAAAGCCTGCTCGAGCCGCTGAAGAAGCATGCCGGCCGTAACAACTACGGACGCATCACAGTTCGCCATCGTGGCGGCGGCAACCGCAGGAAGTACCGTATCATTGATTTCAAGCGTCAGAAGTTCGATATGCCTGCAAAGGTACTGACACTTGAGTATGATCCCAACCGTACAGCACATATATCGCTTGTGCAGTATGAGGATGGCGAGAAGAGATATATCATCGCCCCCAACGGTCTCAAGGTTGGTGACACCATCCAAGCAGGCCCCGGCGCTGACATCAAGCCCGGCAATGCACTTCCCCTTGTAAACATTCCGGTTGGTACATTCATCCACAATGTGGAATTGTATCCCGGCAAGGGCGCACAACTTGCCCGTTCGGGCGGTGTGCAGGCACAGCTCATGGCTAAAGAGGGTGTATATGCTCTCATTCGTCTGCCTTCGGGCGAGCTGCGCAACGTGCCCCAGAACTGTATGGCTACCATCGGTCAGGTGGGCAACATTGACCACGAGAATGTGTCGATCGGTAAGGCAGGTCGTACCCGTCATATGGGCATCCGCCCCACAGTACGTGGTTCTGTAATGAACCCCTGTGATCACCCCCACGGTGGTGGTGAGGGCAAGAGCCCTATCGGCCGTCCCGGTCCTGTAACCCCTTGGGGCAAACCCGCACTGGGCTACAAGACCAGATCCAAGCACAACCGTTCTGACAAGTACATTGTCAAACGGCGTGGCGCAAAGTAAGGAGGGATTAGGAAATGGGTAGAAGCATTAAAAAAGGACCATTTGTACAACCCAGACTTCTGGACCGTGTCCAAGAGATGAACAAGGCCGGCGAAAAGAAGGTGCTAAAGACCTGGAGCCGAGCCTCCACAATCTTCCCTGACTTTGTGGGACACACCTTTGCAGTACACGACGGACGCAAGCATGTACCTGTATATGTAACAGAGGATATGGTTGGACATAAGTTAGGCGAATTTGCCCCGACAAGAACCTACAGAGGTCATGCCGGCGCAAAGAAATCCAAGTAAGGGCGAAAGGAGGATACACATGGAAGCTAAAGCATACCTCAGACATGTGCGCATCTCGCCCCGAAAGGTGCAGATAGTACTTGATCTGATACGCAACAAACCCGCAAAGCTGGCAATAGCGATCTTGGAGAACACACCGAAATCGGCCAGCAAACCTGTGGCAAAGCTTGTGGCGTCGGCAATGGCCAACGCATCAAACAACTTTAACATGGATGAGAATGAGCTTTATGTGGCTGAGTGTTTTGTAAGTCCCGGCCCCATAATGAAGCGTATTCGCCCCCGTGCACAGGGCAGAGCGTTCCGCATTCTAAAGAGAACCTCGCACATCACAATGGTGTTGCGAGAGGCTGAATAAGTCGAAAGAGGAGGTAAACAATGGGACAAAAAGTAAATCCGCACGGACTACGTGTGGGCGTCATTAAGGATTGGGATTCCCGCTGGTTTGCTCGCAAAGACGCTTTCGGCGACATTCTGGTAGAGGATTACAACCTACGCAAGTATCTTAAGAAGGCACTGTATGATGCAGGCGTACCCAAGATTGAAATTGAGCGCGATGCTACCAAGGTACGCATCACAATTCATTGTTCACGCCCCGGTATAGTAATCGGCAAGGGTGGACAGGAAATTGACAAGCTCAAAGCCAAGTGCGAAGCAATGATTGGCAAGAAGACCAACCAGCCCAAGAATGTTATCATCAATGTGGTGGAAGTAAAGACCCCTGACCGCAACGCACAGCTTGTGGCCGAGTCGATAGCCGCCCAACTTGAGAACAGGGCATCGTTCCGTCGTACAATGAAGCAGTCCATCGGTCGTGCAATGAACCCCCGTTTTGGCGGTGGTGCTAAGGGTATCAAAATTATGGTATCGGGACGACTGGGCGGAGCTGAAATTGCACGTAGCGAACATTACCATGAGGGCACCATCCCCCTGCAAACACTGAGAGCTGATATAGACTACGGCTTTGCCGAGGCGGCCACCACCTACGGCAGAATTGGCGTTAAGGTATGGATCTACGCCGGAGAGGTGCTGCAGGATGTGAAGAAGCCCACCCGGGAAGGAGGCAGACAGTAATGCTTTTGCCTAAGAGAGTAAAATACCGTCGCGTTCACAGAGGACGTTTGACGGGTAAGGCATTACGAGGCAATACAATCACATATGGAGATTTTGGCCTGCAGGCGACTGAGCCGGCATGGATCACCTCCAATCAGATTGAGGCCGCCCGTATTGCAATGACACGTTATATCAAGCGTGGTGGACAGGTGTGGATCAAGATATTCCCCGACAAGCCCATCACCGAGAAACCTGCCGAGACTCGCATGGGTTCCGGTAAAGGTAGCCCTGAGTACTGGGTAGCAGTAGTAAAGCCCGGCCGTATAATGTTTGAGATTGGCGGAGTATCTGAGGAGCTGGCTCGTGAAGCTATGCGACTTGCCGCCCACAAGCTTCCCATCAAGTGCAAGTTTGTGGTAAAGGAAAAGGAGGTTGAGGCACAGTGAAAGCAACAGAAATAAGAACGCTTTCCCAAGCGGAGCTAAATGACAAGCTCACATCGCTTAAAGCAGAGCTGTTTAACCTTCGTTTTCAGCACGCAGTCAACCAACTGGAGAATCCTTTACGTCTACAGATGGTCAAGAAGGATATAGCCCGCGTAAAGAGTGTTATCCGTGAAAAAGAGCTGGCACAGTAAGGTGCGAAGGGAGGATAAATAAGTGAGCGAGAGAAATCTGCGAAAAACCCGGGTAGGCACCGTTGTCAGTGATAAAATGGACAAAACTGTAGTTGTGGCCATTGCGGACAGCATCCGTCACCCACTGTACAAAAAGATTATCAAGCGCACCGTAAAGTTCAAGGCTCATGATGAGCAGAACGCCTGTGGTGTGGGTGATACCGTGGAGATCATGGAGACTCGTCCTTTGTCCAAGGACAAGAGATGGCGAGTGTCAAGAATAATAACAAAGGCCAAGTAAGAATAGGGCCTAAACAATCATGGTTGAAAGGAGGAACGCTCTGTGATACAGATGCAGACCTATCTAAAAGTTGCTGACAACACCGGCGCAAAAGAGCTTATGTGTATTCGAGTACTTGGCGGTTCTCGTCGTAGGTATGCCAACATTGGCGATGTTATAGTGGCATCGGTCAAGAAGGCAGCACCCGGAGACGGTGTAAAGAAAGGCGATGTGGTAAGAGCGGTAGTTGTGCGTTCTGCGAAAGGACTTCGTCGTGATGACGGCACATACATTCGATTTGACGAGAATGCCGCTGTAATCATAAAGGAAGATAAGAATCCACGAGGAACCCGTATATTTGGGCCGGTGGCACGAGAGTTACGTGACAAGGAGTATACAAAAATCCTGTCGCTTGCTCCCGAAGTATTGTAAAGGAGGTGTCGCGAGATGAATAAGCTACATGTAAAAACCGGCGACACCGTCGCCATCCTGTCCGGTAAGGACAAGGGCAAAAAAGGCAAGGTCATGGAGGTATCCCCCAAGGAGCAAAAAGTTATAATTGAGGGATGCAACATGGTAACAAAGCATTTAAAGCCCCGCAAGCAGGGAGACAAGAGTGGTATTGTAAAGGCAGAAGGAGCACTGTATGCCTGCAAAGTACAGCTTGTTTGTCCTAAGTGCGGCAAAGCAACCCGAGTTGGTCACAAGGTAGTTGGTGATAAGAAAGTTCGGGTATGCAAGCAGGCTAAGTGCGGCGAGACATTCTGAGGGGAGGAGGAAAAAACATGGCAAGAATGAAAGAGTTATACAAAAACGATGTAGCCCCCGCCCTCATGAAGAAGTTTGGTTACAAGAGCGTCATGCAAATTCCCAAGCTTGAGAAGATAGTTATAAACGTAGGTGCAGGTGAGGCCAGAGACAACCCCAAGGTAATGGATGCAATAGTGGGGGATCTTGGCAAGATCACCGGCCAGAAAGCGGTACTTTGTAAGGCCCGCAAGTCTGTAGCTAACTTCAAACTGCGTGAGGGAATGGTGATCGGAGCAAAGATCACATTACGTGGTGAGAATATGTATGAATTTGCTGATCGCTTCTTCAATGTTGCACTGCCCCGAGTACGTGACTTCCGTGGTATAAATGCTAATGGATTTGACGGCCGAGGCAATTACAGCATGGGCGTAAAGGAACAACTGATATTCCCTGAGATTGACTATGACAAGGTAGACAAGGTCAGAGGTATGGATATTAGTTTTGTAACAACCGCAAAGACCGACGAGGAGTCCCGCGAGCTTTTATCGCTTTTGGGCGCTCCGTTTGCGAAGTAAGGAAGAGGGAGGAGAGAAACTGTGGCAAAAAAGTCGATGATAAACAAGCAGCAAAGCACACCCAAATTCTCTACCCGTGCTTACAACAGATGCAAAATCTGTGGCCGTCCCCATGCCTATCTTCGTAAGTTTGGCATCTGTCGTATCTGTTTTCGTGAGCTGGCCTATAAGGGTCAGATTCCCGGCGTTAAAAAGGCAAGCTGGTAAAGCTGAGCAAAGGAGGTTGACCCTATGCACATCACAGACACCATAGCCGATATGCTAACACGTATCCGTAATGCGATATCTGCAAAGCATGACTCGGTAGATGTGCCCGCTTCCAAGATGAAGATTGCAATAGCACAGATTCTTTTGGATGAAGGCTACATCAAGGCGTTTAATGTAATAAAAGATTCAAAGCAGGGTGTAATTAAAATCACTCTGAAGTATGGCCCCGGCAAAGCGTCCATCATTTCGGGTCTGCGCAGGGTATCAAAGCCCGGATTGCGCATTTACTCCGGCTGTGAGGATATGCCCAAGGTACTAAAAGGCCTTGGCATTGCCGTTATGAGCACATCAAAAGGCGTTATGACCGATAAGCAGGCCCGCAAAGAGAATGTGGGCGGCGAGGTCTTGGCCTTCATCTGGTAAGGGAGGTGTAGCAAAATGAGTCGAATTGGTAAAAAGCCCATCACGGTTCCCGCCGGAGTTGAAGTCAAGATTGACGGCAATCTGGTTAGCGTAAAAGGCCCTAAGGGTCAAAGCAGCTACACCATGAACCCCGGCATGTCGGCCGTACTGGATAACGGTATTGTAACCGTATCCCGCGAGCTGGACATAAAGGCACAAAATGCACTGCATGGCCTAACCCGCACACTGATTGCCAATATGGTAACAGGTGTATCCGAAGGTTTCAGCAAAGAACTTGAAATCCAAGGTGTTGGTTATCGTGCCGCAAAGCAGGGCAAAGACCTTGTTATGAACTTGGGCTATTCGCATCAAGTTATAATGAGTGAAATTGAGGGTATTTCCATCGAAGTGCCCGCACCCAATAAAATTGTCATCTCCGGTCCTGACAAGCAAAGAGTAGGACAATTCGCCGCCAATGTGCGCGAGAAGCGTCCTCCCGAGCCCTACAAGGGCAAGGGTATCCGCTATGTCGGCGAGTATGTCGTCCGCAAGGAAGGCAAGGCCGGTAAGGGCAAGAAGTAAGGTAAAGGAGTGAAATAAAAATGGTGAACAAACCCGATCGCAATAAAGCGCGTCTGCGCCGTCATATGCGAGTAAGAGGGAAGATCAGTGGCACCGCCACTTGTCCCCGCCTGAATGTATTCCGCTCCGCCAAACACATCTATGCCCAACTTATAGATGATGTAGCCGGCAAGACCCTGGCAGCAGCCTCGTCTATGGACAAAGGTTTCTCTGCAAACGGTGGCAACGCCGAGGGTGCCGCCGCTGTGGGCAAAGCAATTGCCACACTGGCAGGCAAGAACGGAATTTCAGAAGTAGTTTTCGACCGAGGTGGTTATCTCTATCACGGTCGCATCAAGGCATTAGCTGAGGGAGCCCGTGAGGGCGGCCTCAAGTTCTAAGAGAAGGAGGGAGTTTTTTGTCTCGAATTGACGGTTCTACACTCAATCTTAACGAGCGTGTCGTAACCATAAACCGTGTATCCAAGACAGTTAAGGGCGGACGTATATTCAAGTTCTCGGCCTTGGTTGTTGTGGGCGACGGCAACGGCACCATCGGTTTTGGTCTTGGCAAGTCCTCCGAAGTTCCTGATGCGATCCGCAAGGGAATTGAAGATGCCAAGAAAAACCTCATTAAAATTTCTTTGAGAGGTACCAGCATTCCTCACGAGGTCATCGGTAAATTCGGTGCAGGTGAAGTGCTTCTCAAGCCGGCCCCACAGGGTACAGGCGTTATCGCCGGCGGTCCTGTTCGTGCCGTTATGGATGTAGCAGGTATACGTGATATCCGTACAAAGTGCCTGCGCTCCAACAATCCCTGCAATGTGGTAACAGCTACCATAAACGGCCTTGCCTCTCTTCGTGATGCTGCCCAAGTGGCTGCTATACGTGGCAAGAGTGTCAAGGATATCATTGGTTAAGGAGGACCGGACTCATGCCTAAGACTAACAAAGGCACTATCCAGATCAAACTGGTAAAAAGTCTGGTCGGCCGCAAGGATGACCAGATTGCAACAGCTCATTCTTTGGGACTTCGTAAAATCGGCACAGTTGTAACCCAACCCGATAACGATGCCACAAAGGGTAAGATTTTCAAAATTAAACACCTCATTGAGGTACAAAGCGCAAAGTAAGGAGGTGCAGCCCAAATGAAACTACACGAGCTTTCTCCGGCACCCGGCTCGACCAAAAAGTCCTTCCGTAAGGGCAGAGGTCACGGTTCGGGTAACGGCAAGACTTCGGGTAAAGGCCACAAAGGTCAAAATGCCCGTTCAGGCGGCGGTGTGCGTCCCGGCTTTGAAGGCGGTCAGATGCCCCTGCAAAGACGTGTACCAAAACGTGGCTTTAACAACATTTTTGCCACAAAGTACACCGCAATCAATGTAGAGATGCTCAACCGCTTTGAGGACGGCGCAACTGTTGATCAGGACGCAATCCTAAAGGCCGGTATCATCAAAAACCCGCAAGACGGTATCAAGATTTTAGGTCGTGGCGAACTGACTAAAAAACTCAACGTCTCGGTTGCCGCCTATTCGGCAAGTGCAAAGCAAAAGATCGAGGGGGCTGGCGGGAAGGCTGAGGTGAAATAAATGTTTGCAACATTTAGAAACGCTTGGCGTCTGCCCGACCTACGCCAAAAAATCCTCTACACCCTCATGATACTGCTTATCGTGCGTGTCGGTTCGGTTATTCCCGTGCCTTTTCTTGACACCACTGCCCTGCAGTCCATGATCGGTGAGAGCGGAAACCTGCTTGGGTACTTGGATATCCTCAGCGGCGGTGCTTTTGCAAGCGCTACCCTGCTCGCTCTGTCCATATCACCCTATATCACCTCGTCCATCGTCATTCAGCTTCTAACTGTGGCCATACCTGCTCTTGAGCGTCTCGCAAAAGAGGGTCAGACAGGCCGCAAAAAGATCCAAAAGATCACCCGCTATACCACAGGTGTTCTTGCACTTACCCAGGCTGTCGCCTTCTACCTCATGTTCCGCAACACCTACGGGGCAGTTGCTTACACCGAGGGATTTGAAGGAGTGATCGCTGCCATCACCATTATCAGTGCCTTTACAGCAGGTGCACTTTTGGTAGTATGGCTGGGTGAACGCATTGATGCTCGTGGCATCGGCAACGGCATATCCCTCATACTGTTTGTTGGTATCGTGTCGCAGGGCCCCTCCGCAGTGCTCACATTGTGGAACTACCTGCAACTTGCCATCGCCGGCAGCGTGCAGTACTTTGTGTTCGTGCCGCTGGTAATCGTACTGTTCATTGTGCTCATCGCATTCATTGTTGTGATGACAAATGCCGAGCGTCGCATACCTGTGCAGTACGCAAAGCGTGTTGTTGGGCGCAAGATGTACGGTGGTCAGTCCACACACATCCCAATAAAGGTAAGCATGTCGGGCGTGCTTCCTGTAATATTTGCAGGTGCATTCCTTTCCATCCCCGGCACAATCAAAGCCTTTGCATATGCAAACCCTACGGCCGATCAAATTACAAGTTGGGGTTACAGGATTTTGTCCTGGTTTGATTACAACACACTGCCTTATGCAATATTGTACTTTGTGCTCATCATTGCATTTAATTACTTTTATGTGGCAGTGCAGTATAATCCCCTTGAAATGGCCAACAATTTGCGTCAGAACAACGGTGCCATCCCCGGCATTCGTCCCGGTCGTCCTACAGCCGAGTTCATCGCAAAGATTATTTCCAAAATCACCATAGTTGGGGCGCTCTTCTTGGCTGTTGTGGCCATCCTTCCCATAGCTGTGGGTGCAGTAGCAAGCATGAACATCGCTCTTGGCGGCACATCGGTCATCATTGTGGTGGGTGTTGCACTTGACACTGTTCGTAACCTCGAATCTCAGATGATGATGCGTCACTATAAGGGCTTCCTTGAATAAGGAGGAAATAAGATGAACCTTATTGTAATGGGTGCGCCCGGTGCGGGCAAAGGGACGCAAGCCGAGCATTTAAGCGGCACGCTCCAAATCCCCGCCATCTCGACAGGCCATATCATTCGCAAAGCCATCAAAGACGGCACCAAAATGGGCCAAGAGGCCAAAGGCTATATTGACGAGGGTCATCTCGTTCCCGACAATGTTGTAATAGACATTGTAAAGGAGAGATTGGCCGAGCAAGATTGTCAAAAAGGTTTTATTTTGGATGGATTTCCCCGAACAATCCCTCAGGCCGAGGCCTTGGAGGAGATGGATAGAGAAATTCACAGAGTGATTGACCTTGAAGTGGCGGACAAGGACATTATGCGGCGACTTTCGGGTCGTAGAATATGTTCGAAGTGCGGGGCATCGTATCATTTAGAATACAAGCCACCCGCCAAAGCCGATATTTGCAACAAATGCGGCGGAGCACTTGTTATGAGAGACGACGACCAACCCGACACTGTCCGGGAAAGGTTAGAGGTTTATCATGTACAAACCGAACCCTTAAAGGATTTTTACAGACAGCGAGGCAAGCTCCACACCGTGCAGGGTGCAGAGGATCTTGAAGAGACAAAAGCCCGCACACTGGCGGCACTGGAGGACTGAAATGATTGTGCTCAAAACCAGCCCCGAGCTGGAACTGATGCGTAAAGCGGGTCAGATTGCGGCCGGAGCGTTGGCGGCGGGACTTGCGGCATGTGGCGCAGGAGTGCCCACTGCAAGGGTTAGTCGAGTTGTGGAGGATTACATCACCGAGAGGGGAGCTGTCCCATCGTTTTTGGGATATAACGGCTTTCCGGCTGCGGCCTGTATCTCGGTGAATAATGAGGTCATACACGGCATACCCTCACGTAGGCGCATACTGCAGGAGGGGGATATAGTCAGCATCGATGTGGGAGCTTTTTACAAAGGTTTTCATGGCGACACGGCCGCTACGGTGGGCGTGGGACAAATTTCCCCTGAGGCACAAAGGCTTATGGATGTCACAAAACAGTGTTTAGAGCTTGGTATAGCAAAAGCGGTTGTAGGCGGTCGTGTGGGAGACATTTCGGCGGCAGTGCAGAAAAATGCACAGGCGGCAGGAATGGGAGTAGTGAGGGAATTTGTGGGACACGGAGTGGGGCAAAAGCTTCACGAAGAACCCGAAGTACCCAATGTTGGCACAGCGGGACGAGGTGCAAGGCTTGTGGCCGGAATGACCATGGCAATAGAGCCTATGATAAACCTTGTTGGCGAAGGTGTGGAGGTACAGCCCGACGGCTGGACGGTTTTGACCACATCGGGGAGCTTGTCGGCACACTTTGAACACACGGTGGCTATAACAGCAAATGGCCCTGTGATACTCACTCGACTTTGAGGAGGGCGACCATGGTATATATAGAAGGCATGGTAGTTTTTGCAAAGGCGGGACGGGATGCAGGACGGTACTACATGGTGGTGGGAAGTAGCGAGGGATATCCGCTTATAGCTGATGGCAAACGTCGAAAGCTTGAAAGCCCCAAGCGAAAGAATCCGATCCATCTACAAAGAACAGATAAAATGCTGCCGACCGAGGATATAAAGTCGAACAGCAGATTGCGTCGTGAATTGGCGCAGTACAATAACAATCCGTCAACCGGATAACAACGGGAGGTAATAGACGTGGCCAAGGATGATGTAATTGAGATTGAAGGCGTAGTGGTTGATGCACTACCTAATGCGCAGTTTCAAGTGGAACTGCCCAACGGACATAAACTGCTCGCACACATCTCCGGCAAGCTGCGAATGAACTACATCCGCATACTGCCGGGAGACAAAGTAACCGTTGAGATATCACCATATGATCTCACAAAAGGACGCATAACCTGGCGTTCCAAATAAGGAGGTAATCCGAATGAAAGTAAGACCTTCGGTTAAGCCCATCTGCGAGAAGTGCAAAATAATTCGTCGCAAAGGCCGTATAATGGTCATTTGCCAGAATCCCAAGCACAAGCAGCGTCAGGGCTAATCAAAACAAAGCAAATGGAGGTGTAACGAAGAATGGCTCGTATAGCTGGTGTTGACCTACCTCGTGAGAAGCGGGTTGAAATCGGTCTTACCTATGTTTTTGGCATAGGGCGTAAGACTGCAAGCGACATATTGTCGGCAACCGGCGTCAATCCTGACACACGTGTTAGAGATTTGACCGAGGAAGACGTATCCAAGCTGCGTGACTACATCGATCGCAATGTAGCGGTTGAGGGTGATTTGCGCCGTGAGGTGTCGCTAAATATTAAGCGCATGGTAGAGATAGGATGTTACCGTGGAGTGCGCCATCGCAAAGGCCTACCTGTAAGAGGCCAACGCACCAAGACCAATGCACGCACAAGAAAAGGTCCTAAGAAGACCATCGCCAACAAGAAGAAGTAAGGAGGGATACGAGAAATGGCAAAACCAAACGCCAAGAAGGCCACAACACGACGCCGTCGTGAACGTAAGAACATTGAACGTGGTGCTGCTCATATCCAGTCCACCTTCAACAATACCATCGTAACCATCACTGACACACAGGGCAACGCCTTGTCGTGGGCGAGTGCAGGCGGATTGGGTTTTAGAGGTTCGAGAAAATCGACACCTTTTGCTGCCCAGACCGCAGCCGAGACAGCTGCAAAAGCTGCCATGGAGCACGGACTCAAGTCGGTAGAGGTATTTGTTAAGGGTCCCGGATCGGGACGTGAAGCCGCCATTAGGGCACTGCAAGCCGCAGGGCTTGAGGTAAGCATGATCAAGGATGTTACCCCAATACCCCATAACGGATGCCGTCCGCCCAAGAGAAGAAGAGTGTAAGGAAGGAGGATACTGATACATGGCAACAAATAGATGCCCTATTCTAAAGAGATGCAAAACATTTGGGATTTCCCCTGCAGTTGTTGGCATCAGCAAAGAGACAAAGAGAAATCGTAAGCAGCGTGGCAGAAAGCAGAGCGAGTACAGCCAACAGCTAAACGAGAAGCAGAAGGTCAAATTTGTTTACAATGTGCTGGAGAAGCAGTTTAGACGTTATTACGAGAAGGCCGAGAGAGCTGAAGGTATCACAGGTGAAAACCTACTGACACTTTTGGAGCTGAGACTTGACAATGTAGTATATCGTCTGGGACTTGCTAACACTCGCCGTGAGGCAAGACAGCTTGTAAACCATGGACATTTTCTGGTAAACGGCAAGAAGGTTGACATCCCCTCTTACTCTGTCAAGGTGGGCGATACCATTGCAGTAGCTGAGAAGTCCACAAAGTCCCCCAAGTTCAAGATGTTGCAAGAGCAGCGTGGGAACGCACTACTTCCCCAGTGGCTAAGCCGTGCTAAGGACAGTTTTGAGGGCAAGGTAGCTGCTAAGCCTCAGCGCAGTGACATCGACTTTGAAGTTGAGGAGCACCTGATTGTTGAGTACTACAGCAAGTAACCCGGCATTTGGACCGCAATTCAGCAAGGGAAGGCGAAAAAGACGACAGTCTTATCCAAAGGAGGGTTTGAATTTATGGTGAAAATCATTGAACCTAAGATCGACACAGTGGAGTTAAAGTCGGACGGAACCTATGGTAAGTTTGTGGCTGAACCGCTTGATAGAGGTTTTGGTACAACTCTGGGCAACAGTCTGCGGCGCATTCTGCTGTCTTCACTTCCCGGTGTGGCCGTCACTTCGGTATTTATCGACGGCGTACAGCACGAATTTTCCACAGTGAATGGTGTCAAAGAGGATGTGACAGAACTCATTCTCAACATTAAAGGGCTTACTGCTAAGCTCTATAGCGACACCCCCAAGCGGGTTAAAATTGTGGCCGAAGGCGAATGCGAGGTCACAGCAGGCTCTATCGAGCCGGATCCCGAGGTGGAAATTCTCGATCCGGGTATGCACATAGCAACATTGTCCGCTGGCGCAAGACTTGATATGGAAATGATTTTGCGCAAGGGTCAAGGTTATGTGTCGGCCGAACGTAACAAGCAAAACGATACCGAAAAGCTACCCATAGGTACAATCCATGTGGATAGCATCTACACCCCCGTGCTCAAGGTAAACTACTCTGTTGAGAACACACGTGTGGAACAGATTACCGACTATGACAAGCTTACACTTGAAGTTTGGACAGATGGAACCATCTCGGCCAAAGAAGCTGTAAGTTTGGCGGCCAAGATCCTCAATCGACAGCTCAACCACTTTGTGGATTTATCCGACGAAGTGAGTGCCGCCGATATCATCGAGAAAAAAGAAGATAACGGTAAGGAAGAAGTTCTTGAGAGGACAATTGAAGAGCTTGACCTGTCTGTTCGTGCCTTTAACTGTCTCAAGAGGGCAGGGGTGAACACGGTTGGCGACCTCATCGGCAAATCTCCCGACGAGATGATGAAGGTGCGCAATCTGGGCAAAAAATCACTTGATGAGGTTATCAGCAAGCTGGAATCTCTCGGGTTTGATTTGACCAGAGAGGAAGAATAATTTAATAATGAGAGCCTAACCCCGACAGTGGCTATGTGGCCACATGGGGATGGGTAAACAGTACAGGTAAAGGAGTGATTTTGATGGCAGGAACCAGAAAGCTCGGCAGAAGCACGGCTCACCGCCTCGCTATGCTCAGAGCGATGGTGACATTTCTGCTGGAGAAGGGGAAGATCGAGACAACCGTGACCCGTGCAAAGGAAGTCCGATCTGCAACCGAGAAGATGATCACCCTCGCAAGGGGCGGCGATCTGCACGCCAAGCGTCAGGTTATGGCCTTTGTCACCAAAGAAGATGTGACAAAGAAGCTCTTTGATGAGATAGCACCAAAGTATGCCGACCGCAAAGGCGGCTACACCCGTATAATCAAGATTGGCCCCCGAAACGGCGACAATGCCGAAATGGCCATTATCGAATTGGTATAAGTGTGTATAAAAACAACCCCCCACGTTATCGGCGTGGGGGGTTGTTTTTTATGAGGACAGAGAAGGGGCGATAGGTAGAGGTTGCCGCGCATCTTTCACGCTCAGGGTGCGTTTTGGCGTGCACGTACATGAGCCCAAGACCCAAGGGCGGTCATGGGCATCAGTACGCACCCGCCAAACCACCCCCTGAGCGCAAAACCTGCGGGCAGGCATGGAAAAATGCAGAGCGCAAGCCCCTGCCCTACAATTCTCCATTCTCAAATATTTTAAAAATCCAATTGCCCTCCCAACAAAACAATGGTACAATACCCTTAGCAATTGCCAAAGTTCGATGAAAGGGCGCACGCTATGATACTTTTCGACGCTATTCCAACACTCCCCCCACTCTATCTCGTCGCCATAAACCTTGCGGGTCTTGTGATAATGCTA
>CAYJGR010000052.1:0-16914 GCA_964370005.1 uncultured Oscillospiraceae bacterium | reverse complement strand
TTTTTGGGGGGGGGGGTTTTAAAATTTTAACTATTTTTTAAAAAAAAACGGGCGGGGGGGGGGCCCCCCCCCCCCCCAGGTCTTTTTGGGGGACAGCGTCCCCGAGGTCTTTGGTTTTAAAACAGTGAAAGCTGGCTGGACTCGGGCAGGTCGCCGAGCGCCCCCGCCTCCTTTAGGATATCCACAATGGAGCGTCCCACCCCGGCACGGGACATAATCTCATCCCCCGAGATGTAAACCCCCTCGCTTCCCGCCTTGTGTAAACTTTGTGCGGCGGTGCCACCAAGCCCTTTTAGTGCACTAAATGGCAGACGGATTTTCCCGTCTTCGGTGGTATATCTATTCGCATGGGATTTATAGAGATCAACACCCAAAAATTCCACTCCACGCCCTATGGCCTCGCCTATTATTTGCAAGTTGGACAGCTGGCTATCCTCCTTGGCGGTGCGGTCATTGCCTTTGGCGGTCAATTCCTTTGTCTTTTGCTTGACTGCAACTTTGCCCCCCACGGCGGCGGTGGCATCAAAATCTTCACCACGCACTGTCCAGTAAACAGCATAAAATGCCAGCGGATGATAAAGTTTGTACCATCCCAAGCGCACCGCCGCCAATACATAGGCCGCCGCATGGGCTTTGGGGAACATGTACTTTATCTTGAGACAACTGTCGATATACCAGCTCTCCACCCCATTGTCCCGCATCTCTTTTTTTAGCTCATCGGTCAGTTCTTTGGCCGCCTTGCCTTTTCTTGTTATCTCCATTATCTTAAAGGCATTTTGAGGGTTTACCCCCTTGTGCATTAGATAGGTCATGATGCTGTCACGTGTGCCTATTACCTCGGAAATGCTACATATCCCTTGGCGTATGAGCTCTTGGGCGTTGCCCAGCCAAACATCGGTGCCGTGGCTCAGCCCCGATATCTGCAGTAGATCCGAAAACCCCTGTGGTTTTGCATCCATGAGCATCCCTCGCACAAAGCCCGTGCCCATCTCGGGCAGGGCCAGACTTCCTGTGTTACAGGATATGTCCTCCTCGCTCACCCCCATGGCCTCGGGTGAGGTGAACAGGCTGTATACAGCGGGGTCACTTGTCGGCACATCAGCTATTTTTACCCCTGTGACATCCTCAAGGTACTTGTACATGGTGGGGACGTCGTGCCCGAGTATGTCAAGCTTTAGGATGGTATCATGCAGTGAGTGGAAATCAAAATGGGTGGTCACCACCGACGAATCGGTGGCATCGGCGGGGCGCTGCACCGGCGTGAAGTCGTACACTTCATATTCCCCCGGCACTACAACCATGCCACCCGGGTGCTGTCCCGTAGTGCGCTTTATACCGCCACACCCCTTTGTCAGGCGGTTTTCTTCGGCACGGTGTACCACCATACCCTTGCTCTCAAGGTATTTTTTCACAAATCCGTAAGCCGTCTTGTCGGCCACGGTCGAGATTGTGCCGGCCTTAAACACATGTTTTGATCCAAACAGCTCCTCGGTGTAACGATGAGCACGGCTTTGATACTCACCCGAGAAGTTAAGATCGATATCTGGGGCTTTATCCCCCTTGAAACCGAGAAAGGTCTCAAAGGGTATCTCATGGCCATCCCGCCGCATGGATACTGCACAATTTGGGCAATCCTTGGGGGGCAAATCAAATCCCGAACCCACCGAGCCATCGGTAATAAATTCGCTGTGAGAACACTCGGCGCACACATAATGGGGTGACAGCGGGTTGACCTCGGATATGCCGGCCATGGCCGCCACGAATGACGACCCAACAGAGCCACGTGAGCCGACCAGATATCCATCCTGTTCCGAACGGCTGACCAGTTTTTGTGCGATGACATACAGCACCGCAAAGCCGTGTTTTATTATGGAATCAAGCTCCCTGGTCAGGCGGTTTGTCACGATATCGGGGAGGTCATGACCGTAAATGCTTCTCGCCCTCTCCCACACCATGTCCTGCAAATCCTGCTCTGCACCCTCGATGGTGGGGGTGTAGGTACCGTCAGGTATGGGCTTTATGACCTCGACCATGTCGGCGATGATGTGGGGATTTTGCACCACCACTTCATGCGCCTTCTCCTCGCCCAAAAAGTCAAATTCACCCAGCATCTCATCGGTGGTTTTCAGGTGTAGGGGTGCCTGTTCGTCGGCATCCGAAAAGCCCTGCCCCGCCATCAAAATACGGCGGTAAACCTCATCCCTCGGCTTTAGGAAATGCACATCCCCTGTGGCACAGACCGGCTTTTGCAGTTCCTCGCCGAGGCGCACAATGGTGCGGACGTGATCCCGCAGTGCCTCGGCATCGGGCACCATGTTTTTACGAAGCATAAATTCATTGTTGGCTATGGGCTGTATTTCGAGGTAGTCATAAAACTTTGCCACCTCGCACAGCTCCTCCCACCCCTTGCCGGCGGTGATGGCACGGTAGAGCTCCCCCGCCTCACAGGCCGAGCCGATTATAAGCCCCTCCCTGTGTTTTTGTAACACAGACTTAGGAATTCGTGGGGTTTTATAAAAATGATTTATATGGGCAAAAGACACAAGTTTATAAAGGTTTTTAAGTCCAACGTTATTTTGAGCTAAAATTATTATGTGATGGGTGTTCCCCTTTAATAAATCTTTACCCGTGATGATTTCGTTAAGCTCATGGATATATGTAAAATCGGGCTTGCGCTCGGTCGCTTTTCCCATGAGTGCCACAAATATTTTGGATAGCACCTCGGCGTCGTCACTGGCTCTGTGGTGGCGAAAATCGCCCACTTTGAGATGCTTTGCAACCAAGTTCAGTTTAACGCTTTTAAGCTCGGGCAAAAGTCCTCTCGCCAATGGTACGGTGTCAAGACTTGCAAAGTTAAACGGCACACCGCACCGTCCCGCCGTGGCCACCATAAACCCCATATCAAAGGGAGCATTGTGGGCTATGAGCAGTTTTGCCCCGCCGCAAAATTCTATAAAACTATGCAGTGCCTCGGCCTCGCTTGGGGCATCGGCCACCATCTCATCGGTGATACCGGTTATCTCGGTGATCTTCTCGGGTATGGCACGCTCGGGGTTTACAAATGTGTTAAACCGCTCGACCACTTCCCCCCCAACCATGCGCACCGCACCTATCTCGGTCAGGCGGTCGTTTGCGGGGGACAGTCCTGTGGTCTCAACGTCAAACACCACAAATTCATCGTCTATGGATATAACCTCACTGCTGTCCACAAGGTTTCCAAGATCGTCCACAATGTAGCCCTCCACCCCATACAGCACCTTGAATGGTGTGAAGTCAGCGTTCTCATTCTCTTCAGCCTTGGCCTTGCGCTTTTTATTGACCTTGCCCGCAGCCGAGGCCGCATCGGGGAATGCCTGCACCACACCATGGTCGGTTATGGCGATGGCATCATGACCCCAGCGGTCGGCCAGTGCCACCAAATCCCCCGCCGAGGCAAGGCCATCCATGGCCGACATGTTGGTGTGAGCATGTAGCTCTATGCGCTTTTGCGGGGCTTTGTCGGTGGGCTGTTGCAACTTAACCGTGGTGATATCCGTAGGCATTATGGTGTATTCTCGGTCGTAACGGTCAAATACCACATTGCCCCGCACCACTACAGCCTGCCCCACCGATAAACTCTTATAAACCGCCGCCTCACCCGCAGGCACAAGCGATTTTATCATATGCGAGCCGGTATAATCGGTAAAGCTAATAAGAAACAGCAGTCTCCCGCCCCTTATTTCACGCTGGCTGATATCAAATATTTCCCCCCATACCGACACAAGACCACTCTCGGGGTCTATATCACAAAGCGGGGTGAGTTTGCCCTTTATTGCACGACCCATCGCCACTTTTTGACTGCCCGCCACCAGTGGCAGGCCGGTGGCATCAAAAGAAAACCCACCTGCAGCAGGGGATTTTTTTGCCTTTTTAGCGGTGGTCACCTCACCACTTGGCACCTCTTCCCAAGGTGGTATATCCTCGGGTGGTGGGGGTGGGTCGTACTCGGCCGATGGCATACTGTACTCTAAAGCCTCTCGGGTGACGCTCGTGCTGTCGAGTGTGAGTACCCCATCCAACACAATCTCGGGCGTTACCCCAAACCTCCCGGCAATAAGCTGTGCCAATTTCACGCTAAACCCACGTTTTTCCAATATCTCCTTACCACCGTGGCTAAGGGTGATTTTCAGGATATTATCGCTGTAAGCAGTCTTAGCATCCTGCAAAAATCCATTGACAATGACTCCCTGTCCCCGCAACACCTCGACCAAATCTTCAAAACATTCGAGCAACAATTCATCACTGCCATAGGACAACACAAGGGTGAGTTTATCCACCCCGAGCATGTTTTTAAGGGCTGTTTCGCCGTCGGTCACGGCCTTGTGGGGTATACGTCCATCGGGTCGCAGAGTGATCTCAATATTTGTTTTATCATCAGAAACAGACAGCCCCAACACTTGGGCTGTCTGCAATATTTTTGGACACAGCTCGACGGCTTGTCCCAAAAGTGAGGCCAAAGTTTTCATGTATGTACACCTAAGCTCCTACTGTTATATCTTTTCTATTTCGTCCTTTAGCACCTCGAAAATTTTGTCGGCGGGATATTTTTGCATCGCTACCCCTTTTTTGAATAGCAAAAATTCACCCTTGCCCCCTGCAATCCCTATGTCAGCCTGTTTACCCTCACCAACACCATTGACAACACATCCCATAACCGCCACTGTCAATTTCTTTTGTATGGGGTCTACAAGTTCTTCCACCTTCTGAGCCAATGAGAGAATATCCACCTGACATCTCCCACAAGTGGGGCAGGATATGACCTCCACCCTGTCGCCACCTCTGCCACATGCCATGAGAATATCTCTGGCCGCCTTTATCTCCTGCACAGGGTCGGCCGTCAACGATACCCTCAGCGTATCACCTATGTCATCCAGTAGCAAGCTACCTATCCCCACCGCCGACTTTATGAGTCCCATGCGGGCAGTGCCGGCCTCGGTCACACCGATATGTTGCGGATAGTCGGCACAATCGGCAAATATTCTTGCTGCCTGTACCATGGTGGATACATGGGAGGCCTTGAGCGACACTACAATATCCTCAAATCCCTCTTCCTCCAATAGTACAATCTGGCGCAGTACCGCCTGTACAAGCAGCTCGGGGGTGGCTATTCCCTGTGTTTTTTCGAGCAAGTCGCTCGGGATAGAACCCGAGTTTGCCCCAACACGTATGGGAACACCGGCGGAGGCGCAGGCCTTTGCCACATGTGATATCTGTGATTTATCGGATAAATTTCCCGGATTTAAGCGTATCTTGTCCACACCGGCTTCGATAGATGCCAGTGCGAGACGGTAATCGAAATGTATATCGGCCACAAGGGGGATATTAATTTCTTTTTTGAGGGCTTTTACAAGGGGGATAGCCTGCATATCAGGCACAGCCACACGCAGTATATCGCACCCCGCCAGTAATAAACGTTGCGCCTGTTCGAGATTGGCGGGAATGTCATGGGCGGGGCAGGACAGCATGGACTGTATGGCTATAGGGTGCCCTTTGCCTATTGTGACATTTCCGATTTTCACCGTTTTGGTGTAAATGCTCATCTTAAAATCCCCCAATCAAGAGGTAAAAAGGCGCATGATATCGTTAAATGTGACGACAAGTACAAGCCCCATGAGGAGCACAAATCCTGCGGCATGTATCATATTTTCATACTTTGCCGGCACAGGCCGACGTATAATAATTTCAACCAAAACAAACAGCAATCGCCCTCCGTCGAGTGCAGGCAGTGGCAGCAGATTGAACACCCCCACATTTATGGTGATGAAAGCCATCATCAATATAAGCGACTGGTAGCCTTGTGAGGCGGCCTCACCTATGGCGGTCGAGGTGCCCACGGGACCCGAGAGCTGATTGAGGCCATATTGACCACTCACTATATCTATAAGCGAATACCACACCTGTTTGACCACCGATACTGTCCAGTTCAGGGTGTATTCTATCGAAGTCCCTATGGTTTTGGGTACGCCGTAAAATGTGAAGTCGAGCACTGTCGCATAGACATCGGGTACAATCTCCTGTGTCTGGAATTGCACCCCGTTTAACACCTGTTCTGTGCCGTCACGCAGTACTACAAAATCTATATTGCCATCTTGGTCACGCATCATTTGGAATATTACATCGTTGTAGCCGTTGACCGAGTAGCCGTTGACCTCCATGATGCTGTCCTCGGGTTGTAGCCACTCGGACGAGGCGGCACCCTCGGCAAAATTTGCAATGGTGCGGGTGCCCAGTAAATCCTGCCCACCCACCAGTATACCCAAGAGTGCCAAGCCCAAAATGAGGTTCATGAAGGTACCGGCCACCAGTACGACTATACGTTTTAGGGGTGATTTGTTACAAAAAGCTCTGCCGTCCTCGCTCTTTTCGTTTTCTCCCTCCATAGAGACAAATCCACCTATGGGGAGCAGTCGCAGTTGATAGGAGGTTTCACCGAATTTGCGCTGAAATAAAATGGGACCCATGCCCATAGAAAACTCGTTTACTTGTATGCCAAATAATTTGGCGGCTACAAAGTGCCCGAGTTCATGTATCATTATTATGATGCTAAAGACGATTACAGTGCTTAAAATTGTTGTCAGTATAAGGCACACTTCCTTTTTTTACACATGGTATTGTTGTGTAGAAAATATATTCCCACCCATATAGTATTTATCAAGCGATTGGCAAATATAACATAATGAGATAAATCGAGGGCACAATAAATAATAGGCTGTCAAATCTATCCATGACACCGCCATGTCCCGGCATAATAGAGCCAAAATCCTTTATATGAAAATGACGTTTTATTACCGAAGCCGACAAATCCCCCATGACACCGGCAAGGGTCAAGAATGGACTTATGATTGCAACATAAATATAGTTTATGTCAAGTGACACCGCCTCATACCCCAAAAACCACCCACGCCCGCTTAAAAATGTCACAAGAGCCGTTATGAAGAGGTTTCCCAGTACAGCAGTACATAAACCGCCTATCATACCCTCCACGGTTTTTTTAGGGCTAATATTGGGGGCAAGTTTTTTCTTACCAAAAAATCTTCCCGCAAAATATGCCCCCGCATCGGCCCACCATGCCGAACCCATGGCGATTAGGGTATAGTATATAGCGATTGTGGGGGATGAGGTATAATCTCTTATCCATACAAAACAGCTCATAGAGAGACTGACCCCCAGAGTAGCAAGGGTAGAAAATCCCACAAGGGTGATATCAAGTTTGGGATAATTTCTTAGAATATTTCCGAACATCATGAGAAAGAACAGGTAGATAATGACCGGTAAAATTGCGGACACCACCGAGGTAGTGATAAAGGGAAGCACCACTGCCACCCCCATACACAGAAGTAGCACACTGCGATGTCGATTGTAACCCACCGCCGACACCATCTCATATACACCCATGGCCGCAACTATACTGACCGCTACATTAAGCACCTCTGTGTCAAAAAACAGCAGTACACCGGCCAATATTGCAAGCCCTACAAATGAAGATATCACACGTTGTCTCAAAGAGTTGCCCCCCCTCTCGCTATAAATTAAATATACATTACAACCCGCCAAAACGGCGATTTCTTGCGGCATATTGCCACAGTGCATCATAAAGATGCTCTTTGTTAAAATCCGGCCAGAGCACATCCATAAATACAAATTCGCTGTAAGCACTTTGCCATGTCAGGAAGTTTGAAAGTCGTTGTTCACCACTTGGACGAATGATGAGGTCGGGATCAGGCTGGGTGGCCGTATACAAATTATCGGACAGCAGTTGTTCATCGATATCCTCGAGGGCAATTTTACCCTCTTTGACCTGCCCTGCCAGTTTTTTCACAACACAAATCAGCTCGTCCCGCCCACCGTAATTTATAGCGATATTGAGTGTTATGCCATCATTTTGGGCACTGCCTTGCTCCAGTTCATGCATTAACTGCACCATATCTGCGGGCAGTGCGGTGCGATCCCCTATGAATATCAAGCGTATATTCTCTTCTTTATGCTTAAACGATCTATCAAGATACTGTCGGAGTAGCCCCATAATAGCCGACACCTCAGCCTGGGGACGTTTCCAGTTCTCGGTTGAAAATGCGTAGACAGTAAGTACAGGAATGCCTATATTCTGGCATTCCCGCACAATGCTCTCAAATACCTCGGCACCACGCTTATGCCCCATGGTGCGGGGCAGGCCTTTCTTTTTTGCCCAACGCCCATTTCCATCCATAATAATGCCGATATGTTGTGGCAAAAGGGCACGCTCGGGCAGTTTTGATTGACTGTTCAGGCTATTTGCCCCTTTCGGTTTGGTCTGTTTTTGGCATTACAGCTCCAAGATTTCTTTTTCCTTGGAGGCTGCCTCGGTGTCGATTTCTTTGCAGTAATTGTCGGTCAGCTTTTGAATGTCATGCTCGTAATCCTTGAGGTCATCCTCTGTGATTTCGGCGCTCTTTTTCATGGCCTTGTACTTGTCGTTGGCATCACGTCGTATAGCACGAACCGCCACCTTGGCCTCCTCACCGAGCTTTGCAATACCCTTGCACAATTCTTTGCGTCGTTCCTCGGTCAGAGGGGGGAACGCTATGCGCAGTACTGTGCCGTCATTTGTGGGGTTTATGCCCACATCCGAGGTCTGTATAGCCTTCTCAATAAGCTTTAGGGTGGATTTATCCCAAGGTTGTATAACCAAAATCCTTGCCTCGGCCACCGATACTGCCGCCATCTGATTTATGGGGGTGGGAGTACCGTAGTAATCCACACGGATTTTATCGAGCACCGTGGGACTGGCTCGTCCGGCTCGAATAGCACCAAACTCACTTCTCATATTATTCATGGTCTTTTGCATCTTCTCGTCATAAACTTTTAAATGCTCTTTCATGTCACATAACCTCCAAAGCAAATGTTTTTTTATTTTTAGTTTTATTGCTCAACTACTACCGTGCCGACCTGCTGCCCACACACTGCCTTAATAATGTTATCGGGATCCTCAATCGAAAACACCATCACAGGGGTTTTGTTATCACGACACATCGAGGCGGCGGTCATATCCATGACCTGCAAATTCTTTGAAAGCACTTCGGAAAATGTCAGGGTATCATACCTCTTTGCATCCGAGAATTTATTGGGGTCTTTATCATACACCCCATCCACCATGGTAGCCTTTAGGAATATCTCGGCATCGACCTCGGCCGCACGCAGTGATGAGGCGGTATCGGTCGAGAAAAACGGATTGCCTGTGCCACAACCGAATATCACCACACGCCCCTTTTCAAGATGACGCACCGCGCGACTGCGTATGTAAGGCTCGGCGATGGCCTGCATCGAGATGGCGGTCTGTACTCTGACATCCACACCCTCTTTTTCAAGGGCATCGGCGACCGCCAGGGAATTGATAACGGTAGCAAGCATCCCCATATGATCGGCACGAGTTCTGTCCATTTCACCGCTTGAACGCCCCCGCCAGAAATTACCGCCACCTATCACAACCCCAAGCTCACAACCGAGTTTTGCACACCTGGCAACACTGGAGCATATGCGTCTTACCACCTCATAGTCAAGTCCAAATCCTTGATTTCCGGCAAGTGCTTCGCCGCTTAGCTTGAGCAGTACCCGTCGGTATTTTAGCTCCATAGTGCCCTCCTTTTTGGCGGTTTTGTCCGCTTATCGGTTTTGTGTACCATAAACTTACAATACTTTTCATGCTTTTTACATTTTACAATATTGTTGGGTGGTTGTAAAGAGAAAAGGCGGATAAGGATATGAGTTTTTAATAATTTGCCGTAAGAATTTGATATGCTTTGCGCTTTATTTGCATTTTTATACATTTGGGGTTTACAACATGAGAATTATGTGGTATTATATGTCACGTTACGGAATTGGAGACACCCTTATGAACAAGTTCACATTTGCATTTGAATACTTTAACTTTAGCTTTTTTTACTTTACAGGTAATAAGGCTATTTGTATTTCACAAAATGCAGTGAACGACTGATTAAAGGCGAGTGTAAAACCGTAGTACCAAATTCGCAAATCAGCCCTGCAGTGAAATACTGCAGGGCGTTTTTTATTGGAGGAGAGAAAACAAATGGTTGTAATACTAAAACAAAATCCCGACAGCGCACAACTTCAAAATCTTGTCACTTGGCTTGAAGGACAAAATGTACAAATTCATGAGACCCATGGCCTACGCCAAACAATACTCGGCCTCATCGGCGACACCTCGGTTATCGATATCGACCTTGTAAAGGCGCTGGACATAGTCGAGGACGTAAAGCGTATACAAGAGCCCTTTAAGAACGCTAACCGCAAATTCCACCCCGATGATGTGGCCGTGAATGTCGGTGGAGTGCCCATAGGCAAAGGCAATTTTCAAATAATCGCAGGCCCCTGCTCCATAGAAACCCCCGATCAAATCTGCTCGGTGGCCGAGAGCGTCAAAAAGGCCGGTGCCACCATCCTGCGTGGCGGGGCATTTAAACCTCGCACCTCCCCCTACGCCTTCCAAGGACTGCGAGACGACGGTATAAAACTGCTTTTAGAGGCAAAAAAAGCCACAGGACTGCCGGTCGTGACCGAGATCATGGACCTCTCACAACTCGATTTATTCGCCGAGGTCGATCTTATACAGGTCGGTGCCCGCAATATGCAAAACTTCGAGCTGTTAAAAGAACTTTCCCGCAGTGATAAGCCGGTACTCATAAAACGCGGTCTTGCCAATACCCTCGAAGAACTGCTTATGAGTGTGGAATATGTCATGGCAGGGGGCAACAACAATGTCATATTGTGTGAGCGCGGCATACGCACATTTGAGACAGCCACCCGCAACACACTGGACATATCGGCCGTACCAATGCTTAAAAAGATGACACATCTGCCCATAGTGATTGACCCCAGCCATGCCACCGGCATCGCCTCGCTTGTAATGCCACTTTCACTGGCCGCAACGGCGGTGGGTACCGATGCACTCATGATTGAGGTGCACAACGACCCCGCCCACGCCCTGTGTGACGGCCCCCAATCGCTTACCCCCGAGGCCTTTACCGAGGTGGTAAAGGCGATAAATGCCATCCGCCCATTCAGCCATAAGTACTGATCTGATAACCCCATAAAGAGGTGATAAATCCATGGAAAAAGTTTTTGTAAACACGGGTAGTCCCTATGATGTGCTCATTGCCCCCGACCTTCTCCATCGCACAGGGAAGCTTGTGGCACAGCATATCACCCCCTGCACCGTGGCGGTGGTTACCGATGATATCGTTGACCCGCTCTACAGCGATACTGTCATAAAAAGTCTAACCTCCTGTGGTTTTGAGGTGGTAAAGCATGTGTTTCCAAATGGTGAAGAGAATAAAACCCTTAAAACCTTTGGAGCTATCCTTGATTTTTTGGCCGAGAATCGTTTGACGCGCAGTGACATTGTGTTGGCGCTTGGTGGAGGTGTTTGCGGGGATATGGCCGGCTTTGCGGCGGCGTGTTTTTTGCGGGGCATACGCTTTGTGCAGATGCCCACCACCCTTTTGGCCGCTGTCGATTCCTCGGTGGGGGGCAAGACAGCCATAGACCTGCCCATGGGTAAAAACCTTGTGGGGGCATTCCACCAGCCCTCACTTGTGATATGCGACACAAATACCCTTGACACCCTTAGCGATGATATAATAAGCGACGGCGTAGCCGAGGCCATAAAATCGGGCATAATCGGGGATGTGGAGCTTTTTTCGATGTTTGAAGATAACACCGATTACGATATGAGAGAAATAATAAAGCGGTGTGTACATTTCAAGGCCAACATCGTGACAGCCGACGAAAAAGAAAAGGGTGAGCGCATGAAGCTCAACCTCGGCCACACATTTGGCCATGCCATTGAACAGCTTTCACATTTTGAGATATCACATGGGAAGTGCGTCGCCATCGGCATGGCAATAATGGCACGGGCGGCCACCGGGCACGGCATGTGCAGTGAAGCTTGTGCCGAGCGTATAATAGCGGTACTGCAAAAACACAATCTGCCCATAAGCTGTGCATATAGTGCACATGAGATAGTCGATGTGGCACTCAGCGATAAGAAGCGAAGTGGTGGACAGATTTCCATCATTATACCTCAAGATATCGGACAGTGTGGTATTTATAAGACAGATGTAGAAAAACTATATGACTTTATCCTGCCGGGTCTTGTCTAAAGGAGCTAGTATGAATATTCGTATCACACCCGCCACGTTGCAGGGTGAAGTGGCGGCCATACCATCAAAATCCGACGTCCATCGCCTGCTAATATGTGCCGCTTTGGCCGACCGCCCCACCAACTTTACACTGTGGAGCAGTTCTGATGACATTGAGGCCACATTGTGCGCCCTTGAACAGATGGGTGCGGGCATACTGCGTAAGGAGCAGACCCTCACCGTAACGCCCATATCACACAAGGCAAAAAACATAACGGTTGATTGCCGTCAAAGTGCCTCGGCTTTGCGATTTCTTGTACCGGTTGCGGCGGCGATGTGTGAGGGGGTTACTTTTATCGGCAGTGGTCGCCTGCCCGAGCGCCCCATGACCCATATCATTGAGGTGTTAAGGGGTGTGGGAGTAGAGGTTATCGGCGAAAAGTTGCCCCTTACAGTTGGTGGTGGACTGGGCGGTGGTACCTTCTCACTCGCCGGCGATGTTAGCTCACAGTACATCAGTGGACTGCTGTTTGCCCTGCCACTTCTCAGTGGTGACAGCGAAATTGTGTTGACCACACCGCTACAATCACACGACTATGTGAAAATGACCATAGATTCACTCTCCCGTTTTGGAGTCAAGGTAAGTGAGACCGAAAAGGGCTACAAGGTAGCGGGTGGGCAAAAATACATTTCCCCCGATAATCTCCTATTTGATGGCGACTGGTCAAACGGTGCGTTTTGGCTCACAGCCGGAGCACTGGGAGGACCCATAAACATCGGGGGACTCTCCCCCACTTCTATACAGGGTGATCGTGAAATTGCCAAACTTCTCACACAGTTTGGGGCGCAGATAAATCATCTTGGTGATAGCTTTGTCATATCGGGTGGTATGAATAGGCCACAAAATATAGACGCCCGCAATATCCCCGACCTTGTGCCGATATTGGCGGTGGCGGCCTGCGGTGTACAGGGGCGCAGTGTGATATCCGGCATAGCCCGCCTACGTCTGAAGGAGTGTGACCGTGTGGCGGGGGTGGTGGACACCGTAACTGCCCTCGGCGGCACCGCCCATGCCGAGGAGGATAGCATTGTTATAAATGGCACAGGGCGACTGCGTGGCGGAACTGTGCAGTCTCTAGACGACCACAGGATTGTCATGGCGGCCGCCATCGCCTCTACGATATGTGATGATGAGGTGCTTATAACCGAGGCCGAGGCCGTGAATAAGTCCTACCCCGATTTTTTTGAGCATTTTAACATGTTGGGAGGTAGCGCACATGTCGAGTAATTTTGGTAAAAACATACACATCAGCATATTTGGACAGTCCCACAGTGAGGGCATAGGGGTGGTCATTGACGGCCTACCCGCCGGAGAGCGCATAGACATGGATCAACTTTTGGCCTTTATGGCACGTCGTGCACCCGGGGGTAGCCCCCTTGCCACCCCGCGCAAGGAGAGCGACACCCCGCATATACTATCGGGGTTTGTGGAGGGAAAAACTTGCGGTGCACCGCTGTGTGCAGTCATTCACAATACAAACACACGCTCACAGGATTACGACGGTCTGATGCGTGTGCCCCGCCCCGGCCACAGTGACTACCCCGCCGCCGTAAAACACGGCTCGCACAATGACATCAGAGGTGGGGGGCACTTCTCGGCTCGACTTATGGCACCACTGTGCTTTGCAGGTGGTGTGGCCATGCAGATTTTGGAGAGAAAAGGGGTGAGTGTCGGGGGGCATATATCCCAAGTGGCCGGCATAGATGATACCCCCTTTGACCCTGTAAACACCACACCAGAGCTTTTGCAAGCTCTGCGAGAAAAAGAATTTTGCGTCATAGATGACCGTGCGAGACAAGCTATGCAAAGTGCAATTCTCACCGCAAAAGAACAAGGTGACAGCGTTGGGGGTATCGTTGAATGCTGTGTGTTGGGGCTACCTGTAGGACTTGGCGAACCGCTGTTTGATGGGGTAGAGAACCGCCTTGCCTCGGCTATATTTGCCATACCTGCCGTAAAAGGTGTTGAGTTTGGTGCGGGGTTTGAGAGTGCTCGCCTACGGGGTAGTGAGAACAATGACCCCTACTATGTACAGGATGGCCGTGTGCTCACCACCACAAACAACCATGGTGGCATACTTGGGGGACTGACAAGCGGAATGCCTATAATTGTACGGGCAGCCTTTAAGCCGACTTCTTCCATTGCCATGGAGCAACAATCGGTTGACCTGCAAACCATGCAGAACTCCACACTGGAGGTCAAAGGCCGTCACGACCCCTGTGTTGTGACAAGGGCAGTGCCCTGCATGGAGGCAGCCTGTGCCGTCACAATACTTGATATTATGCTATAAAATAATTTTTGATAGGAGTCAAAACACATGAATCTTGAAAACATGAGGGATCAAATCAATCAAATCGACGACAAACTTGTAAATCTGTTTGCCCAAAGGATGGATATAGCAGGTGAGGTAGCCAAGTTTAAGGCTGATAACAATTTGCCTGTGCTCAACCGTGACCGTGAGCGTGAAGTTATTGAGCGCATGACAAGCCTCGGCGGTGATGAGCTTGCTATCTATACAAAGGTGCTATACAACACATTGTTTGATCTCTCTCGCAGTTATCAGCACTCAAAAATCGCAGGTGAGAACGACCTTGTGGCAGGTATAACCTCAGCCCTGAAAAACACCCCCGATCTATTCCCAAAACAAGCAGTGGTGGCCTGCCAAGGTGTTGAGGGCTCGTATTCCCAGCAGGCCTGTGATGCCCTATTCTCCCTGCCCTCCCTCATGTACATGAGCTCCTTTGAGGGGGTATTCCGTGCCGTTGACAGTGGTATGTGTCGCTACGGCATACTTCCCATAGAAAACAGTTCCTACGGCTCGGTGACCGACGTGTATGATTTGATGAAACGCCATAGTTTCCACATAGCCCGCTCTATAAAACTAAGGGTAGATCATGAGCTACTTGCAAATCCCGGGGTCAAACTTGGCGATATAAAAGAAATACTCTCCCATGAGCAAGCTATAGGCCAATGCAGTGAGTTTTTGGACTCTCTCAAAGGCGTAAAAATCACACCCTGCGAAAACACCGCCGTCGCCGCCAAGATAGTATCCGAGTCGGGCAGAAAGGATATCGCCGCCATATCCTCGGGGCGTTGTGCATCATTGTACTCACTGCAGTGTGTAAAGAAGGATATCCAAAACAGCCCCAACAATTACACCCGCTTTATTTGCATTTCAAAAGAGATGGAGATATACCCCGGCTCCAAAAACATCAGCCTCATGCTTTCGCTTTCTCACAACCCGGGCTCGCTTTATCGTGCTGTAGCTCACTTTGCCTCGCTGGGGCTTAATCTTACCAAACTCCAAAGCCGTCCCATGCCGGGATCCGACTTTGAATTTATGTTCTACTTCGATGTGGAGGCCTCGGTGGCCGACCCCGATGTTATCTCACTGCTCGGCTCGCTTGAGCAGTCCTGTGACCAGTTCATATTCCTGGGCAATTATGACGAGGTGTGAGTGTATGGCACGATATGGCCTTGTGGGTAAAACTCTTGGGCACAGCTGGTCTGTCCCTATTCATAACCTATTGGGTAATAATGATTACGGTCTTTTTGCCCTTGACGAAACAGAGCTTGCAAGTTTTATCACCGGCGATAGCTATAACGGCCTGAATGTCACCATCCCGTATAAAAGGGAGGTCATGCCGCTTTGTGATGAGCTATCCGATAGCGCAAAACGTATAGGCAGTGTAAACACCCTTGTGCGCCGTGCAGATGGCAGTTTGTTTGGCGATAACACCGATTACTACGGTTTCTTATGCATGGCCGACAGCATCGGGCTTGATTTTAAGGATAAAAAAGTCGTAATATTCGGCTCGGGCGGGACAAGTCTCACTGCCCGCACCGCCGTTCAGGACAGGGGCGGTCATCCTGTTGTCATATCTCGCAGTGGAGAAATAAAATATGACGACCTCCCAAAGCACTATGACGCCGATATTATTGTAAATACCACTCCGCTTGGGATGCATCCCGATACCGAGGGGCAGCCCTGCGATTTATCCCACTTCCCCAAACTTCTCGGTGTTTTGGATGTGGTCTATAATCCCACCTGCACACGCCTGCTTTTGCAGGCAAAAGAGCTGGCTATACCACATGCGGGCGGACTCATAATGTTGGTGGCACAGGCAAAACTGGCCGAGGAACTGTTTTTTGACCGACAAATAGCCGACAGCGTCATGGGGAACACCATCGCCACCTTGGAAAGCGATATGCAAAATATTGTACTTATCGGTATGCCCGGGTGTGGTAAGTCCTCAATTGGCCGGATACTTTCCCGGGAGCTGGGGCTTGAGTTTTTTGATGCCGACAGCGAGATTGAAAAAAAAGTCGGTATGAGCATCCCCGAGATATTCGCCCGTGATGGCGAGGAAACATTTCGGAGATTTGAAAGGGAAATAATCGCCGAGTTGTCGGCTAAAAATCATGTGGTGATAGCCACCGGCGGGGGCGCAATACTTTTCGATGAAAATTACAAACGCTTAAAGATGAATGGTAAGATAGTGCATATCACCCGAGATATAGACCTACTCCCCACTGCCGGCCGTCCCCTTTCGAGTGATAGAGATGCGATAAACAAACTTTACACAGCACGTATGCCCATATACAAACGGCGTGCCGACATCACACTCACAAACGACACGACCGTCACCGATGCTGTATCAAAACTAAAAAAGGAGCTTT
>CAYJGR010000051.1:0-17382 GCA_964370005.1 uncultured Oscillospiraceae bacterium | reverse complement strand
ACGGAAAAGCGGGGTGGAGGCACCCACATTGCCCCCTATGCCCTTGAGCTTTTCTATTTTCTATTTTCTAAATGGGTGGAGGGTAAACCAAACGATAGGCGGGGGGGTGGGGCGGAGGCTCGCCCCTGCGGTTTTTGCAGGGGGGCATGTGCGGTTTTTGCACATGCGGTCGGCCGCCGAGCGTGCGAGGCAGGGGACGACCGAGCCGCAGCCCAGCCCCCGCCGTGACAGTGGGTATGGATAGGGAAAACAACATAAAAGTTCAGCCCACCCGCGCTTTTTGCGGGTGGGCTATTTAAAGTTTTTGTTCAAACTTTTTTCAAAAAGTTTGCGGGGTTCGGGGCAGAGCCCCGAGGTCTTTGGCGGGGGGCGTCCCCTAGGTCTTGTCAGCTCAAAATTCTCTTATAAAGCGATATGTACTCCTCGGCCGATGTTCCCCAACCGAAGTCCTGTTTGAGTGCCGAGAGCACCGCCTTTTTCCATTTTGCGCGGTCTTCATACAACGCTTTGCAGCGCAGCAGTGCGCCGAGCATATCATGGGCATTGTAGCTTTTGAAGGTAAAGCCGTTGCCACCCTTGTCGCCCATATCTTTTATGCTGTCTTTTAGGCCACCTGTCTCGCGCACCACAGGGATTGTGCCGTAGCGCAGCGCCACCATTTGGGCAAGCCCGCACGGCTCGGTCTTGGAGGGCATGAGGAAAGCATCACAGCCGGCATAAATCTTGGCGGCGATATCGGGCACGAATCCAATGCGTACACCTACTCTACCCGGCCAACGCCCTGCGGCCTCCTTGAAAAAGTTCTCATAAAACGGATCGCCTGTGCCGAGCATCACAAGGGATATATCCTCATGCTGGGTCATCATCTCATCCAATATGTACTTGACCAAATCCATGCCCTTGGGTGCTACAAGGCGGGTGACCATACCCACAAGAAAGGTGTCGGGCTTTTGATCTATTTTCATGATGCGCTGCAGTTCTTTTTTATTGAGCGCCTTGTCCTCGATGTTGTCCTTGGAGTAGTGGGCAAAGAGGGCGGGGTCGCTTTTGGGGTCGAGGTTGTCGGTATCGATACCGTTGAGTATGCCTGTGAGCTTGTATTTCTGGTCACGCAGATAGCGGTCAAGCCCAAAGCTGTACCATGGGTCAAGGATTTCCTGTGCGTAACTGGGGCTTACGGTCGAGACCATATCACTTTGCGATATAGCGGCCTTCATCATGTTCAAACTGCCGTCATACTCCATTATACCGGTCTTGCTTTCGGGAACGCCCAATGTATCATGCATAATCTGCATACCGTACTGCCCTTGATACTGAATGTTATGAATTGTAAAAAGGGTGCGGGTGGTGGCAAGTTTTTCGGTGCGGCGATAGAAGCTGTTAAGATAAACAGGTATCATGGAGGATTGCCAGTCGTTGCAGTGAATTAGGTCGGGGGCAAAATCCCCCTTGACCAACATCTCGAGCACAGCTTTGGAGAAAAATGCAAAACGCTCGGCATCATCATAAAAGCCGTAAAGGTCATTTCGCTTGAAGTAATATTCGTTGTCTAAAAAGTAGTAGGTCACGCCACCATGCTTATATTCAAACACCCCGCAATGCTGGTTGCGCCAGCTCAGCTGGACATTGAAAGTTCTCAGTAGCTTCATTTTTTCCCTGTATTTTTGATCCACACTGCCATACAAGGGCAATACCACTCTGCAATCTATCCCTTTTTTGCACAGGGCGGCGGGCAAGGCACCTGCCACATCGGCAAGCCCACCCGAAGACACAAACGGACGAACCTCACTTGAAACAAACAATATCTTCATATTCTGCTCCTCCTATTTTCTTTAGAGTCCAAACCTTCCCCAAATTAGACGTTAGATCCCTTTTCGAGATATATGGGTATGGTTTTGTAGCCACACAGCACACGGTTGCTTTGCACCACCACATTTTTATCGGTGATGACATAGTCGAGATTGGCATTTTCACTCACTATAGTGCTTTGCATGATGATGCTGTTTTTCACGACAGCACCCGCACCTATTCGCACCCCACGGAATATGATACAGTTCTCCACTGTGCCCTTTATGATGCAACCATCGGCCACTAAGGAGTTGCTTACTTGCGACCGCAAACCATATTTTGTGGGCACACCGTCACGATTTTTGGTGTATACCGGCCTATCCTCGGGGAAAAGCTCAGCACGTGCTACAGGGTCAAGCAGTGCCATATTGGCGGCAAAATAGCTCTCCAAATCGCCTATGCGCCTACAGAATCCCATATGCTGATATCCATAAATTTTAAGACTTTTCATTTGTTCCTGAAGTATGTGCTGTGTCACCGAGAAATGGCCATGGGAATAGGCATTCTCAATCATGCGTATAAGCATTTCCCTATCCATCACAAACATATTAAGATATACATTTGCACTGCCCTCTATGGCGGGATTTACCGTGAGGTCGCACAGTCTGCCGCTTTTGTCCAGCTCGACAGTGGCTATGTCACGGGCTGCAGATCCCATTTCTTTGTGGCAACACACTATCGTGATATCGGCACCGGTCTTTTGATGCTGCTCGAGTACCGCACGGTAATCAACATTAGTCACCACGTCACAGTCGCTTATGCAAACATATTGCGCATTTTGTTCCTTTATGTAGCCAAGATGCCCCGCAAGCGCCTCAATGCTTCCACGGTATATCCCTCCGGCTGTGCCAAGGCGGGAATATGGGGGCAATAGGACAAGCCCTCCCCTTTTGCGGGCAAGGTCCCAAGGCCGACCGCTCCCCACATGATCCATAAGGGAATGATAATTGTATTTTGTGATGATACCGACATTTGTCATGCCTGCATTGACCATACCCGACAATACAAAGTCCACAAGTCTATACCGTCCGCCGTAGGGTATAGAGCCCATTGTGCGTTTCGAAGTGAGCAGACCCATGTTTTCATCATGCATATTGGAAAAAACAATACCTGTCATTTTGTTGTTTGTCATGGGTCACACCTCCTGTGTTTGCTCAATCATTGATTTTGCGGGGACAACCGTATCATCGGCTATGCACACGCCATCGCCTATAACGGTTATACCCCAGTTTTCCTTGTCGTCGGTGTTCTCGGGGCGGGAACCCACCACCGCATTTTTACCTATACAGACATCCTCGGCTATGATGGCATACTCAACACGCGCTCCCGCCTTTACAACACAACCCGGCATGAGGATAGAATCCCTAACCACTGCACCCTCCTCTATGGTAACACCTGCAAATATGATGGAGAAATCCACCTGCCCTGCGATGTGACTACCCTCGGTAAGCATGGAGTTTTGCACCTGTGCCCCCTCAGCCACATAGTGTGGGGGAAGCACGGGACTGCGGGTCGAGATGCGCCAATCATCGTCATAAAGCTCGAGTGGCACAGCGGGGTTAAGGAGATCCATATTGGCTTCCCACAAGCTTTCTATGGTACCAACATCCTTCCAATACCCCTCAAACGGGTAGGCATACATGGGCTCACCGCCCTCCAACATGGCGGGGATGATATTCTTACCAAAGTCCTTACTCGAGTTCTTATCCAGCTCATCGGCCTGCAAATAACTGCGCAGTACCGACCAGTTGAAGATATATATACCCATAGAGGCCAGATTACTCTTAGGCTCTTTAGGTTTTTCCTCAAACTCGTATATGCTCATATCCTCTTTGGTATTCATGATGCCAAAGCGAGAGGCCTCATGCATAGGCACTTCAAGCACAGCTATTGTGGCGGTACTCCCCTTTTCCTTATGGAAGTCGAGCATCTTGGAGTAATCCATCTTGTAGATGTGATCGCCTGACAATATCACCACGTATTCAGGGTCATATCGCTCGATAAATTGATGGTTTTGATAAATGGCATTAGCAGTACCTGTATACCAATCCGAACCCGCCATCTTTTGATATGGCGGTAGGACAAATACCCCGCCGTCCAATCTATCGAGATCCCACGGCTGGCCATTTCCGATATACTCGTTGAGTACAAGGGGCTGGTATTGGGTCAACACCCCCACGGTGTTAATCCCCGAGTTGACACAGTTTGAGAGTGGGAAGTCAATTATACGGTATTTGCCTCCAAACGGTACTGCGGGTTTGGCAATCTTACGGGTCAGTGCATATAGACGGCTACCTTGGCCACCTGCCAGCAACATGGCTATCCATTCTTTTTTTACACTCACGTTTCGTTACTCTCCTCTTTAGTTATGTTAATTTTAACCTTTGTACATATTAACTCAAATTATTTGTCGGACTTTTTGGCGGGTTTTGGGGCTTTACCCGAAGGCTTGTATATTGTAAAGGACAGCGGTGGAATATCAAAAGCCACCGAACAATCATGACCGTGAGAAGATATATTCTCACACATATATACCCTTGAGGCCGTGTCGGGGGTGTAACCGCCAAACTCGACATCATCCGAACAAAACAGGGTGGTAAGCTTGTGTGCCGCAGGGGCAAACCCTATGCGGTAATCATGGTAATGTACATTTGAGAAGTTGCACACCACCACAAGACTTTGACCCTTCTCGTCTGTGCGGGTAAAGGCCACCACATTCTGATAAAAATCATCATGTACAAGCCACTGAAATCCCTCCCAACCGTCATCCACCTGCCACAAAGGCGCCTGTTTGCGGTATAGATGGTTGAGGGTTTTTACATAGTGGGATAGCTTTTGATGACTTTCATAATCCAGTAGCATCCAGTCAAGTTCTTGGGAGTCATTCCACTCTATAAACTGCCCAAACTCTTGACCCATAAAGAGCAACTTTTTGCCCGGATGACTCATCATATACCCCAAGAACGTCCTCACACCGGCAAATTTCTGGGCATAATCCCCCGGCATTTTATCCAGCAGTGAACGCTTGCCATGTACCACCTCGTCGTGGGATATCGGCAATATGTAGTGCTCGCTAAAGGCATAGAACATACTAAATGTGATTTTATCGTGATTATACCCTCTATATATGGGGTCAAGTTCAGCATAATGCAATGTGTCGTTCATCCAGCCCATATTCCATTTGAAGTTAAAACCAAGTCCCCCTGTGTAGGGTGGGCGGGTGACCAGTGGCCAAGAGGTTGACTCCTCGGCAATCATCATGACATCGGGATGCTCGGTGAGTACGGCCGAATTGAGCTTTTTAAGAAACGCCACCGACTCCAAATTCTCCGATCCGCCAAAGCTGTTGGGACTCCATTGCCACTGTTCACGGCCGTAATTGAGATACAGCATAGCGGCTACCGCATCGACACGCAGGCCATCTATGTGATATTTCTCAAGCCAAAACATGGCACTCGATACCAAAAAGCTTTGCACTTCACAGCGCCCATAGTCAAAAATACGTGTTCCCCACTGCTCATGTTCCCACTTTTGCGGGTCGGAGTATTCATAGCAAGGGCCGCCATCAAATTCATAAAGCCCAAAGGCATCCTTGGGGAAGTGGGCGGGCACCCAGTCACATATAACCCCTATACCGGCTCGGTGGCAGGTGTCCACAAAGTACATAAAATCATGCGGTGTGCCATAGCGGGAGGTGGGGGCAAAAAATCCGGTCACTTGATACCCCCATGAACCGTCAAAGGGATGTTCGGTTATGGGAAGAAGTTCTATGTGGGTGTAGCCCATGTCCTTGACATAGGGCACAAGCTCGGCCGCCATGGTGCGATAATCATAGAGGTTACCATCGGGGTGTATACGCCAAGTGCCCATATGCACTTCATATATATTTAGGGGAGATTCATGAAGATTGGTGGTCGCACGCTTTTCCATCCACTTATTATCTTTCCATGCATAACCCTCTAAATCGTAGACTTTGGAGGCTGTATCGGGACGGGTTTCGGCATGGAAAGCATAGGGATCGGCCTTGAAGAAATTTCGGCCGTCTGCGGTGGAGATTGAAAATTTATAGCTGTCATATGCAGATAGTCCGACGATAAATCCCTCCCATAATCCCGCGTCGGTGATGCGCTCCATGGGATATTGCCACTGCTGCCAGTCGTTGAAATCTCCGCAGATATGTATAGCCGTGGCATTTGGTGCCCAGGTGCGAAAAACCACGCCCTCATTGCCATCCTTTGTATGTGGGTGTGCCCCCAAAAGGTTCCAACTCCTGTAATTTGTACCCTCGTGAAACAGATAAATATCTTGTTCATTACCTAAAACCGTCTTTTCCATGATTTTCAACCTCCCTTGTGTAGTAATTGTACCATTATATTAGTTTTTACACAAGAGTTTTTTGTGTAAAAGCAACTTTAAATTACATTTTACTTTCCAAAAATTGTGAATTTTCAATAATTTTTTCCTAATATTTACAATTCGCAAACAATCTCGACAAAAACAGTGCTCGATTATGCGCATTATAGCCAAAATGGGACACGCCCACCGAACACTACATTGTACGCAAAATTAGCACAAAAAATGATTATTTACATGAAAATGTTTTTATATAATAAGCCGGTAATTCCTCTCGCACTTTGTGAGTCATTGACATTACACGCTTTTGCATGTATGATAACTTGGATATGGGCTCATATTTATATATAATGAGCAGAGAGGAAGTTATCATTTGAAACGAGAAGATTTACGCAATATCGCCATTATTGCCCACGTTGACCACGGCAAAACCACCCTTGTGGACGAGATGTTGGGGCAGTGTGGAACATTCAGAGAAAATCAGGCGGTGCAGGAACGTGTTATGGATTCGGGTGACCTCGAGCGAGAAAGAGGTATAACCATCCTTGCAAAAAATGCCTCCTGCCGATACAAGGATATCAAAATCAATTTGGTGGACACCCCCGGCCATGCCGATTTTGGCGGCGAGGTTGAACGTGTGCTCAAAATGGTGGATGGTGTGCTACTGCTTGTCGATGCAGCCGAGGGCCCCATGCCCCAAACCCGCTTTGTGCTGAGCAAGGCTCTGGAACTTAATCACCGTGTCATAGTGGTGGTCAACAAAATCGACCGCCCCGACGCCCGCATAAAAGAGGTTATAGACGAGGTTTTGGAGCTTTTGATGGATCTCGGTGCCACCGATGACCAGCTCGACAGCCCTATGCTGTTTTGTTCGGGTAGGGCGGGCACAGCCTCCTATTCCCCCCACGAGCAGGGCAAGGACCTCACCCCACTGCTTGAGACCATCCTGGAGTATATACATCCGCCCGAAGGTGAGCAGGATGCACCCCTGGGCGTACTTGTGTCCTCTATTGATTACAGCGCCTATGTGGGGCGTATGGGCATAGGTCGTATAGAGCGTGGTGAGATAAAGCTCGGCCAAGATGTGGCGGTCTGTGATTACCATCGCCCCGACCAAACAGGCAAGGCCAAAATCACCGCCATATATCAGTTTGAGGGTATTCAGCGGGTGCAGGTCGACAAGGCCGTTGTCGGCGATATCGTTTGTTTTTCAGGGCTTGAACACCTGAATATAGGTAACACGGTCTGTGACCCCTCAGATATGACCCCACTGCCATTTGTCAAGATATCCGAGCCAACCGTTGAAATGACCTTCTCGGTCAACAACAGTCCCTTTGCGGGGCGTGAGGGCAAATTTGTCACCTCGCGCCAACTGCGTGAGCGCCTCATGAGGGAGCTTTTGAAAGATGTGTCCTTACAGGTACAAGAGACCGACTCGGCCGAGAGTTTTAGGGTGCTCGGACGTGGCGAGATGCATATATCCATCTTGATGGAGACCATGAGGCGTGAGGGTTATGAGTTTCAGGTCAGCACCCCTCGGGTACTGCTCAAAGAAATCGATGGCCAAACCCAAGAGCCTTATGAACAGCTTGTTATTGACCTTCCCGAGGAATGGATGGGCAGTGTCATGGAGAAAATGGGCAGTCGCAAAGGGGAGCTACAGAGTATGACCCCTGTCGGTTCCCGTATGAAGATGGAATTTATCGTGCCGGCCAGAGGGCTTTTCGGTTACCGCAGTGAGTTTATGACCGATACCCGTGGCGAGGGTATATTGGCCTCACTTTTCCATGGTTACGGCCCCTACAAGGGGGAGATTGTACGTAGGGGCAACGGTTCACTCGTGGCCTTTGAGACAGGCGAGGCCGTGACCTACGGTCTGTACAACGCACAAGAGCGCGGGGCAATGTTTATAGACCCCGGCACCCCTGTCTATGCCGGCATGGTGGTGGGCAGTTCGCCCAAGGCTGAGGATGTCGTGGTCAATGTCTGCAAGAAAAAACAGGTTACAAATATGCGCGCCTCGGGCAGTGATGATGCACTTCGTCTGGTACCACCCCGTCGGTTGTCACTGGAGGAGTCGCTTGAGTTTTTGGCCGAGGATGAGCTGCTGGAAGTAACCCCCGACAGTCTGCGCATACGCAAGTCACAACTCGACCATGCCCAGCGCATGAGAGATCAAAAAAAGCGCACAAATTGACGAAATAACATACCTATTTAATACTTTTTGTAATAACTTGTCCTTCTGCCACCATCTGTTGTGGCAGAAGGGCTTTTTTGTGCTAAATATAGTCGATTGACATACTCTAATAATTATGATAATATCTACTGCACAAGAAGACATAATTTGCCATATTTGCTAAACATTATTTATTTAATTTATATACTATGGATATATAATTATTAATTGTATTGATATTTTGTACCCTACCCATGCGTGTGGTCTTTTTCGAAGTTTGTCGAAACCCGAGAGGTAAATTAATCCTTAAGGAGTGGTCATATGGGCAACTTATCTCGTAGAATACTCAGCGCATTCTTATCTTTTGTATTGTTATATTCCTCGCTTTCCCCGCAAACATTTGCATCCGATATTCAGCCTGTGGCAGGTGAAGTAAGCCCGCTTTCCGGCTCGGAAGCAAACAGTGCGCAAACCCCACCCGACGACAACACCGAAATCGACATCCCCACAATTTATACCGTGAGCATAAATTATCTTCGTGATGACCTCACCCCTTTACAAGCACCCTACACCGCAACGGTGGCCGAGGGTTCTCATTTCATGGATGAAGTTACCTCACCTGTCATAGATGGTTATACTTACGACAAATCTGTCGTCAAAATAGACATCGAAAACATCACCGAACACCACACCTATGAAGTGATTTATACCGCTAATCAGACCTATTACACTGTAAATCACCATCTGCAAAATCTCATTCTTACCTCTCCCGAGGATGAATTTGCGCCTGAAAACTACACCTTGAAACATACCGAGGATATCCCCACACAAGTGGATAGCTTTGTCAGCGCTACCCCGGGGAGTTATGAGGGGTTTTCGCCACCCGCCACCCCGCCGAGTGGTAGGGTTATTTCGGGTGAACAAACCATACTTGATGTCTATTATGTTCGCAATATATACACCGTATATTTTAATACCGATGGTGGTAATTACATACCGCCTGTTTCGCTGCGTTATGGTGAGGGCTTGCCCACACTTGCCACACCCACAAAGTCAGGACATGAGTTTATAGGTTGGGATATCACCCCACCCACCACAATGCCCACCGAGGATATAACCCTCACAGCCACATGGTCGGACGGACAAGAAGTAAATTATTCGGTGGTATACTGGCTACAAGATGCCGAGAGTGATACCTACAATTATGTCACCACCGTGAGTAAAACCGCACTTGCAGGAAGTGAAGTGAGTGTTTCCACCACCCCCACCACAGCGATATTCAATGGGGAAATCGCCGATTATGTACAGAGTATATCGGGACAGAGTATCAATGCCACCGTTGACGGCGACGGCTCAACCGTCATAAATATCTACTACGACCGTGAAGAGATCACATTTACTTTTTTCCACCCCGACTACACCCTCACGGTAGACGCAACGACCTATCAAAGCGGGGAATACACCATAACCGCACGATATGGGGCGAAAATTATCGATAAATGGCCGGGCAGTCCCGATGTGATTACCGGCAAAGTGGAACGAGGATACTTTTTTGCTTGGAGGGGAGATTTATCCTACACAAATCCGGTTGTGTATATGTCGGGCAGTGTACTTACCGATCTCGATTTTGACGCCCTCTACAGCTCCACCAGGCCGCCGAAATCTTACTATATCTACGAGCTACCCGCCCTTGATCACACCGACGAAAACCCCAACTATATCAATGACTATAATGTTGTGTTTTATACCACGTTTTCATCTCTGAGCACAAAAGAGATAGCGGGGTTTACACGGCAAAATGAAAAGGCACTGCGTGTTGCGGTTTTACCGGGAGAGGAAGAACTCTACCAAGATGCCGAGTATAAATTTGTCGCCACCTACACCCGCAACAACTACACCATAGATTATTTCAGTGGCGGTGTTGAGGTGCATAGCGAAGAAGCGGTACCGTTTGAGACACCGCTGAGCTCGGCATATAATTACCTGCCCACACGCCCCGATAACCTCCCCGAGGGCTACACATTCGACGGATGGTACACAAGCCCATCTCTTGATGGCGAGCCGTTTGAATTTGGTGAAGGTCAAATCATGCCGGCCTCTAATTTAGCCCTGTACGCAAAATGGAGTCCACCTGCCTACACTGTGAGTTTTGACACTGACGGTGGTTTGCCATCGCCTGAAAATCAGGAGGTGGTGCGTCTTGACACCGCCCTAAAACCCGCCGACCCACAAAAAGATGGGTATGAGTTTTTGGGATGGTATCAAGATGGCAACTCCTTGCCCTTTACATTCGATCGTCCCATAACCGAGGAAGTATCACTTACTGCCAAGTGGAGAGCATTTGATGATATTTTCTACACAGTGCGTTATGTTGATACACAAGGCGAGGACATTGCAGACTCCAAAACCGTAAACGGCAATAAAACCCTCCAATCAGTGACCGAAATCGCTATAGAAATCGACGGCTATTTGCCGGACGAGAGCGCAAAAAGTCTTATACTTACTACTACTGGCAATACAATCACCTTTACATACACAAAACTTATGCCAAATACCACTGTGGGCTACACCGTGCGCTATCTCGACCACGAGGGCACTCCACTGCTGCCCGAGCAAAGTTTTCAGTCGCAGGAGGCTGTTGTGCTGGTGCAGTACAAGGTTATTTCGGGTTATTACCCCGATTACTCCCAGCGCAGGTTGGTTTTGTCGAGTGAGCGTGCCGACAATATCGTTGAGTTTTTATATACACCCTTGCCGTCGGTCACCTATAGTGTAGAAACCTACCTCGAACAACCCGATGGCGGTTATGCTCTGCACTCGACCGACAGCAACAACAGCATGTCACCGGGACTTGTCGCCACCATAACCCATCCCAACATTCCAGGCTACACCCCCAACATCCCTTACAGCACCCCCGGCGGGGTTGTGATGTCTGACAGCAGCACCACCTTGAAACTTTATTATGACATTGCAGAGTTGACAGTTAGATTTTATGCCGGTTTATATGGCAGTTTGAGTGGAGACGCCGAGATAACCGCACATTATTTTAACAACCTTAGCACGGCCACCAATCTGCCCACACCCACACCAAACAATGGGTATGAATTTGCCGGTTGGACTCCCCCGCTCCCCACAAGCCTTCAGTCCGGCGGGGACTACACCGCTGAGTGGAAAATCGCCCCGCCTGACGTCGTAATAACCGCCGATGTCGTCAATGCGGTCTATACCGGCGAGGTGGCAATCATTCTTACCGCCAATCCAAGCCCTGCCCACTTTAACTACACATATCGATGGTATAAAGATGGCATCCTACTGCAGGATCAAACCGCCTCCACCCTATCACTCACCGAAATCTCACAAAGCGGTAGTTACACTGTAAAGGCGATGGCAAGTAACTTACAGCTCACCTCGGACGAAGTGGAAAGCTCACCAAAGGTCGTGACTATAGGCTATGGACAGGGAGAAAACGAGCAGTTTTTCAAGTCCTACACCACCACCTCCACCACATGGACAAATGGCGACAATGTAACATTTTTCACCGCCGATGGATGGACGGTGTGCGCCACCCAAGACGGCGTATATCTCGACAACATAACTTTTGACGAGCAAGGTCACGATATATCAAAAACAGTTTACCTAAAAAATGATGAGGGCAGGATTTTCCGCTCCACCATATCTTACCGCCTTGACAATACCGCCCCCACTATATCTTCCCCACAGGGCAACCCCACCGCATGGCAAAACACCTCAGCACAAATCACATTTTCAGTACATGACGATTTAAGCGGTATAAATAACATTTTAGTATCTCACGAGGACGGCCAATCGGTCGTTTATACAGACAGCACATTTACAGCCGACCGCAATGGCATATACTCCATAACCGCCACCGACCTCGCAGGCAATGTGAGCACAAAAACTGTCCATGTCATCAAGATCGACAAAACCCCACCCACCCTTAATCTGCCCACATTTGACAGTGAAAAGTGGTATGGCCGTGAGGAGATTGAGGTGACGACCTCCGATAATGCCTCGGGCATTGCCACTTTGTTTGTGAGCAGTTATGGAGCTTACGAGACAAACATCACAGACCCCCGCACATTTATTGCCGACAGCCCGGAGGTGGGGCGCATGAGCTACACCGTCACCTCTACCGACGGTGCGGGAAATGTCGCACAAGACACTGTTACCATCAATATTGACCCACGCATAAACGACTTCTTAACCGCCATGCAAGAGGTCTCTGCAACTTCGCCATATTCCGAGCTTGCTTTGGCATATAACTTTTATTACAATCAACACGCCATTGCAAGACAGAGAATATCCCTGCATAGCACGGCGAGCATCGCTCTGCAAAATTTGACCCGATGGATAGAGGACAATTCTGCCCATGCGGTTTCAGGTTTTGAAGCGGCTGTGCAATCTGCCGACACCATAGAAGATATCCTACAGCTTGAGCTTGAATTTAATGCCCTGCCCGAACAGGCAAGGCTCACCCTCTCGGACGAGCTACTTGAGCTGTACACCCAAAAGGTTTTAGATGCCACGACCGCCCGAAATGCCATCTCTCAGCTTGAAAGCGCCATGAACACCGAGGCCACATATGAGCAAAAGGCGGGGGCTGTATCCTTTTACAACGCCCTGACCACCCCACAAAAATCGCTCTTAAACCCACAACACACCGACAATCACACCGCTATTTCTTCGGATTTGCAAGCCATTGTCGAGGTTGCAAATGCCATAAACGGGGCAAAAACCCCCGCAGATATCGCCAAAGCCGAGGCGCTTTACAACGCAATGAGTAGTACACTTCAATCCCTTGTCCCCCCACAGTTACAAACTCGCCTGATAACTCTGATTGATATGGCAAGAGAGGTCGAATTTGCGGTGGATTGGATAAACTCACTGCCAAATTCCTACACTGCGAGCGATTACGACAACGTCATGATGGCGGCCTCGTTCTACTACGCCCTAACATCGGAACACCTTGCACTTATTGATACCACCAGTACTGCAAAATTCAGTAGATTGCTTGGGCAGATGATGGCCGATATATCGCTCACCGAACAGCGCAAAGCCCAGGATACACTTGACTTCATGCACGATTTTGGCGAGCTGATGGAGGCGCCTTCACTCCAAAAAATAAACACGCTCATATCGGACTGCAAATCGCTGCAAAACACCTATGGCAAGCTACCCGAGTCGGTTGTCATAAACTACGAGGAACTTGTGGAAATGGAGCGGGCCATACAACTACTTCTGAGCGTAACCGACCAAAATCTACACGACTCACAGATGGCTCTTGCGGCCTACAATGCTCTGATGGATACGCAAAAAACCGTAGTTGATGCGGTTACCAACTCGCGGGCCGAGGCCATATCGGGCGCGCTGAATGTCACTGCACTGATCGGTGCAATATCCACCTCCCCCGCAGGTGAGGAGCGCCAAAAGACCGTAGAGCTTGCAAAGCAGGCACTCGAAACCCTGCCAAACGGCGCATGGAATCTTATTTCGCAGTCCGACATTGAGCTGTTAAACACAGAGTATGAGGAGATCATCTCACAGCTTGGCTACATAACAAAGGTGAAAACTTCGGACACCGAGGTCGAGGTAATCGGCACCACCGATACCAGCAAGGTGCCTCTGCCCGATGCGAGTGTCGCCAAGACTGTGATAGAGCTTGTGGTGGTTGACAGCACAACTCCTCACGCACCCACCCCCGAGGGTAATAAGGACTTGCTACTCTCGATCGATGCCAAGCTGTATGCTAAGCTATACACAGATGAACTTTCCACCCAACCGCTCGACACCATGCAGGTGCAACCGTGTGACGGCCAAAGCGTCCTGATGAAAATTTTAATTCCACAGGGCTACGACCTCTCAAGCCTTGAAATTTGGCATATAAAAGATGATGGTCAGCGCAGTAGGATTTATGATTTTACAATCAGTACACAAGATGGTTTGAGCTATGCGGTGTTTGAGGTGTATTCCCTTAGCCATTTTGTGTTCTTTGCAAGCATACCTACCACACCTCACTCGGTCTCCGCAGTGGCGGGCGGGGGTGGTGGCGGTGATAGCACTGATTATCACGCCATAACTGCCCTGCAACCGCTCACATCCTCTATCGCTCTCCCGAGCGAGCAACCTGAGTTGGCCCTGCGCCAAAACAACCAACCCACAGACAGGCTTGCAAGTTTCCCACCCTCATTTTCACTGCCTACACACGTGCCTAACTCCGCACACATCATCCAAACAGCCACACAATCGGATATTTCTCACAGATATATGAACATCTTACTGATTGTGTTGTTTGTATTCTTGGTATTTGCGAGCGGATTTTTCTTTGGCATCATAGCCAAAAGGCACAAAAAAGAACCTAAAGAGCAAGCCACGCATAATTAAATTTACATATTTTCCCACAAATATTACTAAAAGCGTCATCTTTTGTAAAATATCTATGGACTTTTTCCTTAAAATATGTTAAGTATATATTGTCAGACTCTCTTGTGGCGCAAGTTTGTAGGTGAGTACTGATAACCGATAAAAATAAATGTGTTTTGAGGTGAATATATTGGTTAAGGCATATAAGCGGTGGTTGCAAAATGTCCCAATGCGCAAGAAGCTAATTCCAACACAGGTTTTTACAATTGTGCTTGTGGTAGTCATGAGTTTGATCTCGGCCTTTTCACTTTACACTGTAAACTCGATGTCCCGCACTGTGTTTACCGTGAATGTGGAAAATACCGAGGATCTTAACGATATAATTGAGACAATGTATATGTGTCGTGTCACAGGTCGTGACATCCTTTTCCAAGATGACAACGAGTTGCGCATGGAATTGTATGAGAAGTACCTCTATTATTTCGACACACTCGACTCCCAAATGGATGACTTTTTAGGCAAATTAGAGGGCGAAAAAGCCGATGTATTTGCAGGGCTTATTGACAGTAAAAATATTTATAAAGATGCCATGATATTATCGGCCGATATAAAAAACGAAGGCAATAAAGACGCCGAGGCTCTTGAAACTTTGCGCAGTGTTACACCGACTGCAAATGAATTTTTTGGCGGGATTGAGACCTTTTTAGATGATGAGCGCGCCCTTATAGATGAGATATTGAGTCAAAATGACAACATGTTTTTATATGTGACAGTGGGTGTGGTTGCCCTATCGGTCGTGGTCATTATAGTGCTATTTTGGATTATAAAGCTATATGAGCGAACAATGTGCGCAAAACTGGCCTCACTTCAAAACACAATTTCCGAGATTGTCACAACCGGTGATACCCGCATTGATATACCCAAGGCACTTTTCACCGATGATGAAATAGGTCTGATGGCTAAAGAGATGAAAAATCTCACTGATATGTTTATGGAGTATTCACAGATTGCGAACACGTTGGCAAACAAGGATTATAGGGTAACAGTGCCTATAAAATCCGACAATGACACCCTCTCTATAAGCCTTGACACCATGATAAGGTCAAATAACAACGTCATGCTTGACATAAAAATGGCCTCTGAAAATGTTTCATACGAGGCAAGAAGCATATTTGAAAATGCCCAAACCCTTGAAGGTGGTGTAATTCAGCAGGCAAACTCGCTTGAACAGCTCTCGGATCAACTCAAAGAGATCACCGCCGAAATAGAGGAGAGCTCGGACAATTCCAACAAATCTGTACATCTGGCCGACAAGGTAACCATTGATATAGAGACTATTGATAAGCGCATAAAAGAAATGATAGATGCCATGGCTGAAATCAGCGCCTCTTCCAAGGAGATAAGTCGCATTATCACAACCATTGAGGATATATCTTTCCAAACGAATGTACTGGCTTTAAATGCCGCTGTTGAAGCTGCACGTGCGGGTACAGCCGGCAAGGGATTCTCGGTGGTGGCCGATGAGGTGCGAAACTTGGCCAGCAAGAGCAGTGCAGCGGCCAAACAGACAGCCACCCTTATTGAGGGTTCTGTGGCCTCGGTGGCAAACGGCGAGAAGATGGCAAACAGTGTGGCTCAGGCACTTGTCACGGTCACCACGAGCACCACAGGCATTCTGGACGCAATAAAGAGCATAAACAATTCGACCGGCAAGCAGATTATTTCGATAGACAACATCCACAGGGAGGTTGACCGCATCTCGCAGGTGGTACAGTCCAACAAGGACAATAGCAACCAGAGCACCAACAGCAGCAAAAAGCTCAATTCTTATGCTACAAACATGATTGGCCTTGTGTCCGATTTCGAGCTGAACGACCAACAAGACCCCATGCCGGAGCATGCACTTTAGCAGATTAGTTATTAATTGCAAAAACGCACCCAAATAAGGGTGCGTTTTTTTGCTGTTTGCACTTTTGTACGATATATTGAAATCTTCAATTTGATATGCTGTTGCCGATAATTAATTATATATGGCGACTGTCCATTTTGAGAGGAAGATTACTACGAGATTTCCCGGTAGAAAATATTGTGATGTATGTGAGCGGCAAGTAACTGTTTTAGGTAGCCGAAAGCTAAAAGATGGCAATCTGTGTATGGACTGTGCAAAAAAGTTATCCCCATTTTTTGACGACAGAAAAAACCCTACTATTGCTCAAATAAAAGCACAAATGATATATCGCAAAGCAAACCGACAAAAAGTATCGGAGTTTAATCCAACAAAGGTTATAGGCCGTAAAAGTGTAATTTGTATAGATGAGCATACTAAAACATGGCTATTCTCGCGCACAAAATCATGGATAAGCAGCAATCCCGATATCATATCACTTTCGCAGGTTACGGGGTGCAATGTCGATATCGAAGAAAAGGAACAGGACTTTTTAGGTGCAAATGAACAAGGGGATCATGAGAGCACCCCTTATGAGTACAAAAAAAATTATGACTTTAACATTACCATTTATGTAAACTCGCCTTGGTTTGAGGATATCAAATTTAAGCTCAATGGTTGTGAAATTGATAGTTGCACCTCTGAAGAATATGCACAGACAGAACGTGAGGCACAAGAA
>CAYJGR010000050.1:3093-17407 GCA_964370005.1 uncultured Oscillospiraceae bacterium | reverse complement strand
CGCTTTCATATTTAAAAGGCGATTTTGCGGGAGATGCCCAAAGGCTGACCGAGCGCCTTGCCCGAATAAGACAAACCGCTGTGAGGGCGGGATTTTGCGTAGCAGAGACAGAACCGCATCGATTGACTATAGGTTATCGCCGGATGGGATATACCGATGGGCAATTTTCGACCTATATGCGGGGATGTGGTATAGAACCGGAATATTTGGGTGGTGGTGTGTGTGTGCTTATGGCTTCACCCTGCAACACTCGGGAGCATTTGGAGCTTTTGGAGGGTTGTCTTGGGGGCATACCACTTAAAAGCGCATTGCCGAGCGACAATTTTTTGCCCGTGCCCCCACCTCTTTGTATATCGCCCACACAGGCCGTGAGGGGAGCGGTTGTGACGCTGTCTATGGACGAAGATTTAGAGGGTCGGATTGCCGCCCGCCCGCTTGCGGCCTGTCCACCCGGCATCCCCCTGGCTCTTCCGGGGGAGGAACTTACTCCTTTGGTGATAAAAGCTCTAAAAAATGGTGGCATAACTGTCGCAAGTGTGGTAGAATGAATAAAAGGCGAGGGTTTTACGCCCGCCACAACATTTCGACAATGGGAGGGTATGCCACATGAAAATGATTCTTGCAATTGTAACAAATGACGACAGCAGCAAGGTTTCAAATGCTCTGACCAACGAGGGCTTTTCGGTGACACGTCTTGCCACGACGGGTGGTTTTCTCATGTCGGGCAACACCACCTTGCTCATAGGTGTGCAAAACGAGCAGGTCGAGCAGGCTATAGAGCTTATATCGGGCAGTTGTAAAAAGCGCAGTCGTATGACGCCATCGGCCGCCGCATACGGTGCGGGCATGTCGGTATTCCCTGTCGAGATATCGGTGGGCGGTGCCACAATATTTGTGCTGGATGTCGAGCGGTTTGAAAAGGTGTAATATGACATTTGATATACTGCAAAACCAACGGGCAAAACATATGATAAGTGGTATGTTAAAAGCTGACCGTCTGCCTCATTCTCTGCTAATAGAGGGGGCGGCGGGGTGTGGAAAGCGCACTTTAGGCGGATATGTGGCGGCGGCTGTGCTGTGTGAGGGCGCGGGGGAGCACCCCTGTGGTCTGTGTAACCATTGCCGTAAAATGCTCTCGGACTGCCACCCCGATTTTCAAGTTCTTGACGGCGGTGAGGATAGCAAAGTTTTTAGCCGTGACAATCTGCGGGAACTTCGCAGGCAAGCTTCACTTGCCCCCAACGAGGGCAAGGCGAGGGTGTATCTCTTGGCTGAAACCCAGCACATGACCCCCGAAACACAAAATCTTATGCTCAAGCTTATAGAAGAACCCCCCAGAGGTTCGTATTTTATAATGACCTGTCCCAACCGCCATATGATGCTACCGACAATTCGCTCAAGGGTGGTCAGTATTGCTGTGGAGCCGCTGAGCTGTGATGCTTGTGCCGAGCAGCTGCAAAAACGCTACCCAGACGCCGACCCACAGATCTGTAGTGAGGTGGCCGAGCTTTGCGGTGGGAGTCTTGGGCGGGGTATGATTGTTATAGACCTTGGTGAGCGTAGCCCCGAGCGACAGGCGGCCGACATCGTGACGGCTCTCATGGACAAAAGGGAATACGAGGCATTGGCGCTACTCACAGCGCTTGAAAAGCCCAAAAATCCCCGCGAGGGGTATCGCAGGGTGCTCGGATGTGCCTGTGTACACCTGCGGCGTGAGCTCTTAAAGGCACCGAACACCCCTCTTAACAGTCGGCTTAAACTTGTAGAGATACTTGACACCTCCCTGCAAAGGGTGGAACAAAATATGGGGTTATCCCTTGTGAGTGCGGCCTTGTGCGCAGGGGCATCTGAGCTATAAATAACCTATAGGAGGAGTTATGGCAGCAGTAGTTGGAGTTAGATTTAAGAATGTGGGTAAGGTGTATTATTTTGACCCGCAGGGCATAGCTCTGTGCAAAAATGATTGGGTCATTGTTGAGACCACCCGCGGTATAGAATGCGGTGAAGTGGCTATGGCGGTGCGTGAAGTTCCCGATGAAACAGTGGTGCAACCTCTCAAAAAGGTGATACGCAAGGCCACACAGGTCGATATGGACACCCTGACCGAAAACCGAGAAAGAGAAAAAAACGCCTCGAAGGTGTGTCAAAAAAAGATAGTCGAGCATGGGCTTGAGATGAAACTCGTCGATGTGGAGTATACATTTGACGGCAGTAAAATTCTTTTTTATTTCACAGCCGATGGGCGTATAGATTTTAGAGAGCTTGTCAAGGACTTGGCAGGTGTGTTTCGCACCCGCATAGAACTTAGACAAATCGGTGTGCGTGACGAGGCCAAAATGCTGGGCGGACTTGGCATATGTGGCAACCCGTTTTGTTGCTCGACATTTTTGGGCGAATTCCAGCCTGTGTCTATAAAAATGGCCAAAGAGCAGGGATTGTCCCTCAACCCCACCAAGATTTCGGGTACCTGCGGTCGGCTTATGTGCTGCCTGAAGTATGAGCAGGCCGCCTATGAGGATCTTATCCGCACCACCCCCAAGGTAGGCGCTACCGTTGACACCCCCGACGGCAAGGGCACGGTGACCGATGTCGCACTGCTCACAGGGATGCTCAAGGTGCGACTGGACAGAAACGAGGACGGCAGTCTTTCAAGCTATAACAAAAAGGATGTACGCCCCTTGAGGGAGCACAAAAAACCCCAGCCCGAGCAGAATTTGGGCGATAAGTGAGGTATAGCGTGAAAAATCACGCTAATATAAATTCGCCATGTGCATAGGGCGGCATCTAAATAAAAGTGCATCTGCATGGCTTTTTTATTTAGATGGCCTCGCCCGAGGACGGGCGAGATGCCGAAATAATCTCCATTCTGTGGGGAGATTTTTCAAACCTATTTGTGATGTACACAGAATGGAGATTAAAATGGACATAAAATTTTCAAAACGCTCTGAGATGGGGGCAAACATATTTACGCTACTCAATCAAAAGAGGTTACAGCGCATAGAGCGGGGCGAGAAGGTGTACAACCTCTCGATAGGCACACCCGACTTTCCCCCTGCCCCCCACGTGATGGAGGCGGTATCAAAGGCGGCACAAAACCCCGAAAACTATAAATATTCGCTTACAGAACTCCCCGAGCTCATATCGGCGGTGCAGGCTTGGTACGACCGCCGCTACGGCGTGTCGCTCACAGGCGAACAAATCACCTCGGTGTACGGCACCCAGGAGGGCATGGCACACATCGCCATGGCGCTCTGTGACGTGGGTGAGACCATGTTGATCCCCAACCCCTGCTACCCCATATTTGAGACAGGCCCCCTGCTTTGCGGGGCGAATGTCGAGTATTACAACCTCGATCCACAGGCGGGTTGGGCACCCGACCTCGAAGGCATCGACCCCGAGCTTGCCAAAAAGGCCAAGGTGATTGTGGTGTCTTTCCCCTCAAACCCCACCTGTGCTGTAATGCCCGAGGGATTTTTCCCACGGCTTATAGCGTTCGCCAAAAAATATGAGCTAATAGTGATTCACGATAACGCCTATTCGGAAATATATTTTGGTGAGGATGTCCCAACGTCCTTTCTGGACTACGAGGGGGCAATGGATATAGGGGTGGAGTTTAACTCGCTGTCAAAGAGTTATAACCTCACAGGTGCCCGCATATCCTTCCTTTTGGGCAACGAGAAGATTGTACAGCATTTTAAGGCCATGCGCAGTCAAATCGATTACGGCACATTTTTACCGGTGCAGTATGGCGCCATTGCCGCTCTGAACGGTCCACAGGATTATGTGGCCGAAAACCGTGCCGAGTACCGCCGTCGCCGTGATGCACTTTGTGAGGGATTGGAGTCGATTGGATGGCATGGTGCAAAATCGAGTGGAAGCATGTTTGTGTGGGTGCCACTGCCGAGGGGATATGAGGACTCGGATGACTTTTGCATGGAACTTGTTGAAAAAAGCGGTGTGATTTGCACGCCGGGCAGCAGTTTTGCAAGCGAGGGTAAAAAGTATGTGCGTTTTGCCTTGACCATGCCCTGCCCACAGCTCAAAAAGGCAGTACAGGCCATAGGCACCTGCGGCATGATAAAGAAGTAGCCAAATCCCCATAGCCAACAGGCAATGCGGGAAAAAATATTATAACCATAAAAAGGGAGGAGTACCAATATGAGAGCACAAGAGATGTATGTGAGCACAAAAGGGGTGCTGGCCGAGCTTACGGATTATGCGATGGAAAAAGTTAAGAATTTCACGGTGGTCGATTTCGCTGTGATGAAGATTTGCCTGTCCACCACAGGTATGCTCTTAGGGATAGCATTTAGCAAAACCCTTAAAAAAATAGCTCCCCTGTTGGCTATAATCTCGGTAGCCACCTATGTGTATCTGGTGTTTAAGATGTTTATTGAAGAGAACTGAAAACGATAAATAAAGCCCCCCACCGCAGAAAGTGCCGTGGGGGGCTTTAGCATGGTCTTACAACATAACACCCTGCTTAAATATGCTTATTTCACGATATCCGTTTTGCTCGGTCTTGGTTTGTGTGCCACTTGCCACATCTATGACAAGATGTAGTAATCGCTCGGCCGTATCCTCCATGCTCTCGCCCTTGGTAATACCACCCGCATCGAAATCTATCCAACCTTTTTTATGGTGGAAAAGTTCGCTGTTGCTACTGATCTTCACGGTGGGGGCGGGCGCTCCGAACGGGGTTCCCCGGCCTGTGGTGAACAGTATGATGTGCGCTCCGGCGGCCGTCATGGCTGTGGCGCTCACAAGGTCGTTGCCGGGTCCACTTAACAGGTTAAGCCCCGAGGCCGTCACCCTGTCGGCGTACTGTAACACATCGACAATGGGTGCCGTCCCGCCCTTTTGCACGCAACCCAACGACTTATCCTCCAAGGTGGTGATGCCCCCCTGCTTGTTGCCGGGGCTTGGGTTTTCATATACCACCTGATTGTGTCGCACAAAATAATCCTTAAACCCCTCGACCATGGCGACGGTTTTGTCGTAAACTGTGGCATTTATACAGCGGTTCATCAGCATCCCCTCAGCACCAAACATCTCGGGCACTTCGGTAAGAATTGTGGTGCCACCTCGGGCAATAAGTTTATCACTGAACAGACCTACCGTGGGATTGGCCGTTATACCGCTAAGCCCATCACTGCCACCACACTTCATGCCGATTATCAGCTCACTCACCGGCAGAGGCCGGCGCTCAAATCCGCCAACATACCCTGCAAGCTCCCGCAAGAGCTTTTCGGCCTCCTCAAACTCGTCCTCGACTTCTTGACAGACCAAAAACTTCACCCTGCGCTCGTCCCACTGCCCAAGTTCCTCCTGAAACTGCTCCATGGTGTTGTTTTCACACCCAAGCCCCAATACAAGCACCCCGCCGGCATTGGGGTGCTTTGCCAGTGCCGCCAAAAGCTGTTTTGTTTGGGCATGGTCGTCCCCCATCTGACTGCATCCATAGGGGTGAGGGAAGGTATAAAGCCCCTCTACACTCCCCTTCACAAGTTCCTCGGTGTGAAGTTTAACCAACCTCTCGGCGATGGAATTTACACATCCCACAGTGGGGATTATCCAAATTTCATTGCGTATTCCAACCTGTCCGTCGGGGCGGGCATAGCCCATAAATGTCTCGGGCAATATTGGTGCAAGGGTGGGGTTTGTGGGGCTGTAGGAGTAGTCGACACTCTCGCCAAGCCCTGTTTTGACATTGTGTACATGTACCCACTGTCCCGCCTTTATATCTTCGGTGGCGATGCCAATGGGGAAGCCGTATTTCTGCACCTGTGCCCCCGACGGTATGTCGCATAAAGCAATTTTGTGCGCCTGCGGGATATCCTCAAGGGCAGATACACCCCCGATGTCCTCCCCTTTTTTTATTGGCTCGAGTGCCACCGCCACACTGTCCGACGGATGAATTTTAAGCCATTTTATTTGGTCGCCAGTCATAATAGCTCCTCCATGGCCTTATACATGCCCAGTGTTTCTATCCGCCCCAAAGCCTGCAATACGCCCTGTTCAAAGCCCTCGAGAGTGGAGAGTGCATCCCCCCACATCTCTTCGTTTGTGATGACATCGTGGGCAAGCTCGGCAATGTCGCTGTCCTTTCTATCGTAGAAAAAGTCGAGCACCCATGCGTCGTCCTGAATGTTATAGCTATCATGCCCGCGTTTCCCCACAAGGCAGTTTGCACCCCGCTCCTTTCCTCCGTGATAGAACATCACATAGGCCGCAAAGGAGAACACAATGAGGGCGGGTAATTTGCCTGTGCGTTTATGGTACTGTAAAAGACTGGGCATGACTCTGGCTTTCCATTTTGCTGTAGAGTTAAGACATATCGACAAAAGACTGTGGTCGATAAAGGGATTATCAAAACGCTGTTTTACCGCATCGGCAAACTGTGACAGCTCCTCCTTTGGCAGGTCAAGGGTGGGTATAATCTCCTCATGGATGGTCTTGCGGGAAAACTCCCCGATAACCTTATCCTCCATGCAGTCCCTCACGATATCTTTGCCTGCAAGGTAAGCCGCCATAACAAGCGAGGTGTGGGCGCCATTGAGTATGCGCACTTTGCGCTGTTTGTAGGGTGTGTGATCATCCACCACCATTATGGGCAGCCCCGCCTTTTCAAAGGGCAGTTCCTGCGCTATAGAGGCAGGCCCCTCTATGACCCAAAGCCCAAAAGGCTCGGCTGTAACAAGTAGGTTGTCCTTGTATCCCAGTTCCTCACAAAGTGTATCGGCTTCCTCACGTGGATAGCCGGTCACAATGCGGTCAACAAGGGTGGAACAGAATATATTTTCGCTCACTACCCAGTCAAGGAAAGGTTTTTCAAGCTCCCACAACTCTATATACTTTTCGACACATTCACGCAGTTTTGCGCCGTTGTAGTCGATAAGCTCACAGGATAGGATGATAAACCCCTTGCCCCCGAGGCGGTAGCGCTCGTACAAAAAAGCTGTGAGCTTGGCGGGGAAAGATGTGGGGGGCTCGTCCTCCATGCGGCAGTCGGGGTCAAAGGCAATGCCGGCCTCGGTGGTGTTGGAGACAAGGAAACGCAAATCGGGATTTTTAGCACAATCCATAACGGCTTTGTAGTCCTCGTATGGGTTAAGACAGCGGGAAACCGAGGAAACAACACGCTTTTGGTTGACTGTTTTGCCCTCGTGGCTACCCCGCAATATAGTGGTATACAACCCCTCTTGGTCGTTGATCATGCCGGCAAGACCGGGGGCGATGGGCTGTACAAGTACCACCTTGCTATTAAATCCTGCCTTCTCGTTCATTTCATCGATGAATGTATCGACAAATGCCCGCAAAAAGTTGCCCTCGCCGAACTGCAATACCCGCTCGGGGGCGTCTTGCAGGAGGTATCCTTTATAATTTATAGTTTTTAGCGTCTCATAGCTTAAATTTTTCATGATATGAAAGTCCTTTCATTATATCTTTTTTGGGGTACGGGTTGCGAAAATACTTATTTGAACTGTGATCAGTTGTAATACCACCACACAGGCTACCACGGTCATGCCGGCCATGATGCCTGCCGTGTTTGCAACAAAGCCCACAAGTGCGGGGGTTATGATGCCGCCGATGCTGGCGATAAAACTCATAAGACTGCACCCAAAATCATTGCCCTTTATGCAGTTGCTACCGAATGAAAAGGCGGTGGGGTATACGGTGGCCATAAATATGCCCACTCCCGCAAGCCCCAAAGTGGCCGGCAAGGCACTACGGCTAAAGAACATTACGAGGAAACAAGCAACCATTCCCACCGCATCTATGGTGAGGAGTCTCCGAGGGGATATCTTTCCCACAATCTGACTGCCCACCATGCGCCCTATGAATATTGTCGCCCAGAACAGGGTGTTCATAAGTTGGGAGCTATCGGGGTCAAGTATGCCCATATCCTGAAAATAGGTGACAAGCCATCCCGAGATGGCATACTCGGTCGAGATGTAGCAAAAAAGCATCGACGCACCCATCCAAAAGCGTTTATCCTTTAGAAAGCGGTAATCGATACGGCGCACACCGCCACTTTTTGGCTCATCAGGTAGTGGCATTTTGGCGTAAAGGCAAAACTGACTCACCGCAAATATACACAGCACCCCCGCCATAACCCTCCAATGCAGTCCGAAATAGACCACCAATAAGAGTAGTAGCGGTGCAAGCAGTCCTCCAAGTGCATATGAGCCATGACCTCGATTGTAACCCTTAATAGGCATATCTCCGGGCAGAGTGGAGATGGCGGTGTTTACAAAAGTGGAGTTGCCACCCCGAGCAATCCCAGATAGAAGACCGGCGAGCATCACAAGGGCGGCTGAATTAACGCCGGCGGCCAACATAAAGTATGATACACCCATCCAGACAGAGATGCTGAGGATACTTTTGCGTCTGCCAATATAGGCGGGTAGGATACCTGCGAGTATAACGGCGGTTAGGTTGCCCAGTGAATGAATTGACAAAAACATCCCCGCCACATCGTAGCCGAAGCCGTAACTCTCACGGAAAAAGGGGATAAGTGGTCCGAGAGCCTGCGAACACACCCCGCTGACCAAAAGCCCATAGCATACCCTGTTTAGCATTTGTTTTTCACTGCGCTGAGTTGACATGCATTACACCCCGAAGTATCTTACAGCATTTTTGTAGCAGATACCCTCGACAATCTTTTTCAGTGCCGTCTCATCGTTTGGATATTCGCCGTTTTCGACCCATTTGCCTATGAGATTGCAAAGGATACGGCGGAAGTAGTCGTGGCGGGCATAGGATAGAAATGAACGGGAATCGGTGAGCATGCCGACAAAGTTGCCGAGCAGTCCGAGGTTTGCAAGGGAGATCATCTGCTCCTCCATGCCGGTTTTTGTGTCGTTGAACCACCATGCCGAACCGTGTTGGATCTTGCCGGGGATTTCGTCCGATTGAAAGCAGCCAAGCAGTGTGCCCAGCTGTGCATTGTCGGCGGGGTTGAGGGAATATAGGATAGTTTTGGGGCATTGACCGTTTTGGTCAAGCTCACAAAGCAGGTCGGCGATGCTGTGACCACAGCTGTTCTGGGCGATCATGTCAAAACCCGTGTCGGGACCCATGGTAGCAAAGTTGCGACCGTTTACATTGCGCAGGCAGGAGTAGTGTAGCTGCATGACGATTCCCAGTTCATGATATTTGCGGGCGAGATGCAGCAGCACATAGGTCTGATAAATTTCGGCCTCCTCCACGCTAAGCTTTTCGCCACGCTGTGCCTTTTTATAGGCGGCATCGGCCTCGGTCACGGTGCAAGGGCGGAAGGGGATGTAGTCAAGGCCGTGGTCGCTGGCGGCACAACCCCTCTCCTTAAAGAACTCAAGCCTCTCGGTCAGCGCCATGCAGACCTCCTGCACATTATCAAGGCTTTTTTTGCCCACACTGCGGGCAAGTGCATTTATATAGTCCAAAAATCCATCTTTTGTGATGTTTATGGCCTTGTCGGGGCGAAATGAGGGCAACACCTTGACCTTTATATCGGGGTCTGCGGCGATTTTCTCGTGCCACTCAAGGGTGTCGATTGGGTCGTCGGTCGTGCCGATCATCTCGACATTCGCCCGCTCTATCATTCCACGCACCGTCAGGGTGTCGTCATTTTGCAGTTTCTCTTTGGTCATGTTCCAAATATCCTCGACACTTTGGGGGGACAGATGACCGTCGTAGTCAAAAAATTGTCGCAGTTCGAGGTTGCACCAGTGGTACATGGGGTTGCCAATGGCCATTTCAAGCGCCTCGGCAAAGTGTTTCATGCGCTCAAGGCCGTCTTTATTGCCGGTCACATAGTCCTCAGGGATGCCGTGGGAACGCATCACACGCCATTTGTAATGATCACCGAAGTATCCGCCGTTCTCCCCACGTCCTCCAAGCCAAACCTGTGCCAGATCCTCAAAGCGTCGGTTCTCATATATCTCCTGTGGCGGGATGTGACAATGGTAGTCCACGAGGGGTAGGTGTTCGGCGTAATCGTGGAATAGATGTTTTGCCGTCTCGGTTTCGAGCAGGAAGTCCTTGTCCATAAATGGTTTCATAAAGTTGTATGGGGCGTGCCCCATTGCCTCCTTTTTATTTATATCGTTGCATACTACAATACAAGTCGAGCAAAAAAATATATTTCATCTACCTATAAGGCAGAGAAAATCCTCAAGAACATCTACACCGCCTTGTATGCGGCTGTGGGGTATAATATAGGCATTTGCGGGGGTTACATATATATATGTGCAGTCCTCACGGGTGATGTAGCGGTGCAGGCCACTCCAAGGTATGCTCGCACTCTGCTCGTCTTTTGTTACACCGAGACCCTGCTCCTGTGAAAATGTGAGGGTGTAGGCATGACGGGGGCGGTCAAGTCTGAGTTTAGCGCATTGGTCTTTGAGTGATAGCCAAAACGACAGCACATACACCACCGGGAAAAGTACCCCGACCCCAAAAAGAACAAAACCTAAAACTCGTGCGTCGGGGACGCTTGCCGCTTGGGTAAGCGCTACCGTGCCGAATACACACATTATAATAAAAAATATAAGCGGGGATTTCCAGCGCTTTTTAACCGCAAATGTGTCATACCATGCAAAATCACAAAAAGTTTTTTTATCAAGATATACCTCAACTTTTACAGGTGGGACAGAAATGTTTTCCATAGGTATTGTTCACCATTCCTTTGTTTATACTACTGTAGGCAATTGATAATGGATAAAGGACACAGAGACAATGTGGGGATAAACGGCGAGGTTTCGGAGCGACGAGGGCGTCTCTCCCTACATGGTCTTGACCTTAATTCCTAACTCCTCACTCCTAATTCCTAATTGCCCTTAAAAGCCCCTTTCTATCCTCTATCCTCTATCCTCTGGCAATCTATCCTCTAAGATTGTACACCGAGCAATATATTTTGACAATACCATCAAAAGGAATATGTGTAAAACCGTGGAAATAACCAAAAAGACTCCATGCTTTTTGAGTAGTATGCAAGTGGACAAGTTCGGCGGTACGTGGTATATTTGCTTTGCCGAGCTGATCGCAGTGTTAGCTCAATAAAACTTTTCTTTTTAGGAGGACGATGCAATTATGAAGAAGTTTCTTGCTCTTCTACTGGCAACCATGATGGTCTTTTCTCTGGCAGCTTGCGGAATGACCGAGCCCGAGGCTCCCGAAGTTCCCGAGGCTGAGACACCCGAGTCCGATGCAGCCCCCGAGGGCGAAGCCACAGGCGATGTTGTAACTCTGGTTTATGCCGAAGTTAATCCCCTTGATTCCATTGTAGGTCAAACAGGTACCTACTTTGCCGAGCAGGTTAGCGAGCTGACCGGTGGTTCTGTTGTAATCGACATCCAGGCCAACGGTGTTCTCGGTTCCGAGACCGTTGTACTTGACGGCATTTTGGGCGGTAGTGATGCTGTTGATATGTCCCGTATCTCGGCTTTCGCTCTGACCTCTTACGGCGGTCAGAAGTCCATGCTCCTTTCCCTGCCCTTCACTTTCGTAAGCCGTGATCATTTCTGGAACTTTGCAAACAGTGAGCTTGCTCCCGAGTTCCTCAATGAACCCCAAGAGCTGGGTCTGCCCCTGCGTGGTATCTTCTACGGCGAAGAAGGTTTCCGTCACTTCTTCACCACCACCGAGCTTGCCGGTATGGAAGACCTTGCAGGTCTTAAGCTCCGTGTGTCCAACGACCCCGTTATGAACGGCATGGTTGAAGGTCTGGGCGCTATCCCTACCGTTCTTGATTACAACGAGCTGTACTCCGGCCTTGAGTCGGGCATCGTAGATGGTGCTGAGCAGCCCGTAGCCAACTATCAGAGCAAGGCTTTCTATGAGCCCGCTGCAAACATCATCCTCAACGGCCACACACTGGGCGCTATCCAGGTTGTTATCTCTGATAATGCTTGGGCTAAGCTTTCCACCGAGCAGCAGGAAGCTATCATGCAGGCCGGCGCAATGGCTCAGCAGTTCAACGCCGAGCTGTCTGCCTCTGCTGAAGCAACTGCTATCGAAGAGCTGAAGGCTGAGGGTGTAAACGTAGTTGACGTTCCCGACAAAACCCCTTGGATCGAGGCTTGTGCACCTGTTATCGAGGCTAACGTAAGCGACGATATGCAGGCTCTGTACGACCAGATCGTAGCAATGCAGTAAGAACCCGTATGAACTTGGTTATGGGGTGCGGAAGTTTTTCGCACCCCATTTTCTTAAAATAAGGGATAACATAACACTGCGTAAGGCTTTAGAAAGGATTTGCTTATTATGCCTACTGTATTTACCACACTCGATAAAATGCGCCCCGCTTATGACGTGGCCTATAAGGTAACATTGTTTGTATGTAAAATTTTGCTGATTTTAGATATTGTAATAGCTTCCTTTGCAGTTGCAACACGTCTACCGTTTATGCCCGCGGCCCCTTGGTCGGAGGAAATTGTTCTCACACTTATGAGTTATATGGCCGTGCTGTCGGCAGCACTTGCAATCCGTCGCCGAGCACATATCCGTATGACCGCTTTTGATAAATATCTCCCCAAAACACTTGTAAAAATTCTTGATATTGTAGCCGATGTGGCTGTTTTGGCTCTCGCTGTAATAATGCTTACCTACGGCTGGGAATACGCCACCACCCTCGGTGCGTTCGGCTCTTATATCTCCATGCCTTGGCTCTCCCGCTTTTGGATGTATCTTCCCATACCTGTTGCGGGTATCGCTATGATTATTTTTGAAATCGAATCAATTTATCTACATATAAGATCGTTTTTTGTAAATGATGAGGAGGTGCAAAACTGATGGATATGCAAACTATGGCTATTTTGGTCTTGCTCGGCAGTTTTGGTGTTATGATAATTTTGCGCTTCCCCATCGCCTATGCCGTGGCTCTCTCCTCCATCGCCTGCCTTGCAGTGCAGGGACTAAGCCTTACCGCTATCTCACAACAGATGGTGCGTGGCATCAGCTCGTTTAGCCTTATGGCGGTGCCGTTCTTTATCACCATGGGTGTTCTCATGGGCTCGGGCGGTATCTCGGATAAGCTCATAGCCCTTGCAAACTCGTTTGTGGGCTGGATGCGTGGTGGTCTTGCCATGGTTAACGTTGTGGCCTCCTACTTCTTCGGTGGCATCTCGGGTTCTGCCTCGGCCGATACCGCCTCGCTGGGTTCTATCCTTATCCCCATGATGGTGGACGAGGGCTACGACTCGGATTTTGCCACCGCTGTCACCATCACCTCATCATGTGAGGGACTGCTTGTCCCCCCAAGTCACAACATGGTTATATATGCCACCACCATCGGCGGTATATCGGTGGGCAGTCTCTTTATGGCCGGCTACCTGCCCGGCGCATTGCTGGCCATCTCGCTTATGGTGGGTGCCTACATCATCTCGGTCAAGCGCAACTACCCCAAGGGTCAACCCTTCTCGCTTATAACCCTCGGCAAACAACTGATGACCTCTTTCTGGGCGTTGGCCGCCGTTATAATAGTGGTTGTGGGTGTTGTAGGCGGTGCTTTTACCGCCACCGAGTCGGCCGCTATCGCTGTTTTGTATTCGCTGATTGTATCGGTTTATATCTACAAGGGGCTTACATGGAAAGGCGTGTGGAATGTGCTTGAAAAGTGCGTAGATACCCTGTCCATCGTGCTTATCCTTATCGCTACTTCAAGTTTGTTCGGCTACTGCCTGACTATGCTCCATGTGCCGGAACGTGCCGCAAACTTGGTTATAGGTATCACAAGCAACCCCATACTAATTGCCCTACTGCTTAACCTGATTTTGCTACTGCTCGGTTGTATCATGGACATGGCGCCCATCATTCTTATCGCCGCCCCCATTCTGCAACCCATAGCGGCCTCCATAGGTATTGACCCCATTCAGTTTGGTATAATGCTTATACTCAACTGTGGTATCGGACTTTTGACCCCACCTGTAGGTGCGGTGCTGTTTATCGGTTCGGCTGTGGGCAAAACCCCCATGGAGAAGGTCGTAAAGGCCACAGTTCCTTTCTACATCTGTATGATTGTTGTGCTACTACTCGTAACATTTGTACCTCAAATCAGTATGTTCCTACCAAACCTTCTTGAGTCGCTTTCAGTAGGTGCTGCATAATTTGTGTACAAATGTAAATTTTGGATTGTCAGTTTCTTCGGAGGTTTCGCCATGATTATCTTAGACCGTATTCACAGAGAAACAGGACGAGAGTTTGCCCTTAGAACTCTCAAAGAAAATATTGTGCATTTGGAGCTAAAACCCGGTGCCAAGGTCAGCGAAAATGAGCTGGCCTCGGCTATGGGGCTGTCCCGCACCCCCGTGCGTGAGGCGCTTATTGAGCT
>CAYJGR010000050.1:0-2993 GCA_964370005.1 uncultured Oscillospiraceae bacterium | reverse complement strand
CTCATGGACAACCTTTTCCACAAGACGATTTTTGATATCGCAAAAAAACCCCAGGTCTTTATCATGATGCGCAATCTTGCAATCCATCTCGACCGCATGCGCACCTTGACATTGCAGGATATCCCCTACACACAAGTTGTGGAGTTTCACAGCCAAATTGTTGACGCCATTGCCAAGAGGGATGCCGCCACGGCCTGTAAACTCATGGAGGAACATATATGTAACTTCCGCACAGTGGAAAGTGAAGTCGTAAACCGCTTCCCCGCCTATTTTAAAAGTTAAGGAGTGGTCACATTTTATGAAACTTACTGAAAAAAATGCCGCCTATGTGCCCCACGAGGCCACCTTGCCACAACAGGCCGCACAGGGTGTGGTGCGCAGGGTGCTGGCCTACACCGACGGGCTTATGTGCGTCGAAAACAGCTTTGACATGGGTGCAATAGGTGCCATGCACAACCACCCCCACACCCAGATAACCTATGTGGTGAGCGGAGAATTTGCCTTTGAAATTGAGGGCACAACCTACACCGTAAAGGCGGGCGATACCCTGCTGAAAACCCCCAACCAAATGCACGGTTGTACCTGCATACAGGCGGGGGTACTGCTTGATATTTTCACACCGATGCGTGAGGATTTTGTGGAGCGAATTTAGTTGTTAGAGATTAGTCAAGGTCAAGGGCATCCATGTGGGTGTCCTTGACCTTTTATACTTATTATCTAAATAAATCACTATGCGTTCCGGTTCTCTCAAGGGATAGTAGCATAACATCATCAGCAATTTTATAAACCAACAGCCAATCCGGCTCTATATGGCACTCCCGCATATTTTTGTAATTTCGTGAATTAACCAAATTGTGGTCTTTGTTTTCGGTCGGCAAACTTTCGCCGTTTGCCAGTTTAACAACGATTTCTTTAAGTTTATCCATATCAAGCCCCCGCCTGATTGCTAACTTGTAATCTTTTTTAAATTGTGTTGTTCGCTGTATTTCATACTTCATTTATGAATCAAGCTCCTCAAACAATTCTTCAACACTTGAAAACCTTTTAGCATTTGGGTCGGCAAGCATGCGCTCCGCCTCCTCCATTGCCGCATATGTTTCTGCATTTGGTTCATTTATTTTCACTTCAAATGGCAACCCATGTACTCTGAGTGCTTGTCTGAAAAAAAGGCCTGTTGCGGTGCTTACATCAAGTCCCAATTCCTTAAACAATGCTGTGGCCTGTGCTTTTAGCTCGGGATCTAATCTCAATGTCATATTTATTTTGTTTGCCATATATAAAACTCCTTTTAGCTTTATTATAGTCATTTTATCACAATTTTATGTGCATTGCAAATAAAATATTACATTTTCATTTTATTCCCTGCAATGTTTATAACACATGTATCCCTCACACCGGCATAACCGACTGTGCCGGCCGTTCCACCCCTACTTTTAAGCATATAAGCGATGCACACACTGCTATGGTCTATCATATGACGATTTCGCCTTTGCATACAACCGTAAACATAATCTTTTGAGGTGTAGACATATTTGTCGCACCTGTTTTTTATATCCTCATATATTTCGGCATCATGTTTGCTCCAGCCCCTTGTTTGGGTGATGCAGGGCAGTATCAATATGAGTTTTATATGGGGATAGATGCTTTTTAAATTGAGCACCGCCAAGGCGGCCTCGGTGTCAAAACCCAGTGCACCCCCCGCACCAAAAAAGGTGTACCCCGCCAAAATAAGTTTTTCAATCTCCTCATATAGGCGTTTTTTCATCAGGGGATAATCCTCGGGGGCAATGTTTCTATGGCCGGTGAAACAACAGGTTTTATTGCGCATATAATCATTCCCTTCGTATACTATATTTATTAAAAACGATTATATTGTATTTATAGTATATATCACCTCTTAAAAAATATCAATAGTCTATGGATAAGATAAAGAGATATTTATAGGCTATAATTAGGAGGTGTTTAGCATGAAAAAACTTTCAATTATAATTGGGCAACGCATAAGAAACTACAGAAAAAATTTGAAGTTAAGCCAAGAACAGCTGGCTGAAATGGCCTCTTGTCACCACACCTATATCGGGCAGGTTGAACGGGGTGAGAAAAACGCAACCATCGACAGTTTAGAAAAAATTTCAACCGCCCTAAATGTTCCGCTATCGACATTGTTTGAGAAAATAGAACCCGACACAGTGCAGACAAACAATTACCCGCTACAGTGCTATGAGCTCATAAGTTCAAAATCTGTCGAACAACAAAAGAATATTTTTGAGATTTTAAATGTGATTGATAATTTAACTCCATAAACATTATAAAAGGCCCGAGCAGGGGAATTTAGTCGAACTGTGTCGTAAATATAATTAAAATGTATTTGGGCGGGAGCTGTCTGCTCTCGCCCATTTTTTTATGTGTGGGATGTGTGGGTAATTCACAAATTGCCCGAAATGTGACAAAAGCCACCTGCCACCGCCCTGATTTTTTGGGTAGGGGGTGGACTGCGCTCGGACGGGCTTATGCCCATGTTTTTGGGTGGGCTTATGCCCGTGCGGGCGCAGGTCGCCCCCTACACGGAAAAGCAGGGTGGTCGCACTGTCTATCGCCCCATGTCTTGACCTTTCTGTTGTCACTCCCTATCCTCCGGCAATCTATCATCTGTATCCCTCTCGCCCCCATCCCCCATAGCGAGATAAAACATCGCAAGGAGTAGTGTGGGGTCGGCACGTTCGCTCATAAGTACGCCAAGCAGGCCCAGCAGGATGCCCCGCTCGCCTCCCGCCCACTGCATAAGCCCCGAGAGGGGAGAGGCACCGTTCTCGACCTGCCCGCCCCCGCCACCCAATAGCCCTCCCAGTTGTGAAAGGATGGAGCTTTGGTCGGTTGTGGGGCGGTTTGTGGGTGGTGTGGTGGTGTTTTGTGGCGGGGTGGTAGGCTGTACGGGGGGAGGGGGGATAGGCGCGGTCGGAGTGGGGGTATCATCCTGCGAACGCCACCCGCCC
>CAYJGR010000049.1:15883-18255 GCA_964370005.1 uncultured Oscillospiraceae bacterium | reverse complement strand
TGACAGGCTGGCGTACTAACCGACTGTACTACTGGGCCAAATCTACTGCACAAAGCCCTAAAAATTGCGGGTGTGCTTTGTGCGACGTAGACCATTATACAAAATCCAGACCCATTTGTCAACCTGTTTTTGCATTATTTTTTAGCAGTTTTTTCAGCTCGTCGGGTGAAAAGGTGTAAACCTTGTTGCAAAAATGGCAGTTGGCTCGGGCGTGTTCCTTTTGTGAGGCCAACTCCTCAAGGTCTGTACGCCCCATGGCCAAAAGCGCCCGCTCCACCCGCTGTTTAGAACAGTTGCAGCGGTACTCCACCTCTCGCTCCTCCAAGAGTTCCGGTTCAAAGCCCTCGAGTGCCTTGCGGGATATATCCTCGGGCGACAGTCCGCTGTCTATCATGGTCGAAATTGGGGGAAGCTTTTCAATGTTGCTTTCAAGGCGGGTGATGGCATCGTCATCAGCGCCGGGCAAAAGCTGTATGACATATCCCCCCGCCGCCCTCACTGTGAGATTGGGATTTACAAGCACCCCAAGGGCGCACACAGTGGGTATTTGCTCACTGGTGGCGTAGTAGTTGGTGATGTCCTCGGCTATTTCGCCCGACACAATCGGCACCTGCCCCATATAAGGCTCGCCAAAGCCGAAATCTTTTATTACACTGAGATAACCGTCGGTACCGACCGCACCCGCCACATCCAGTTTGCCATAGCGATTGAGGGGGAGTTCCACAATGGGATTGGCAGGGTAGCCCCGCACATTCCCCATGTTGTCAGCCACCGCAATGAGTGAACCCGAGGGCCCCTTGCCGGCTATGCGCAATGTCACCGAGCTATCATCACCCTTGAGGGCCGCCCCCATAATCGAGGCGGCGGTCATGAGGCGACCAAGCCCCGCCGTCACCACGGCCGAGGTTTTGTGAATTTGTTCGGCACGAGCGACCATATCGGTCGAGTCAAGACAGTGGCAGACCACCGAGCCGTCATGTGCAATCATTGTTTTGAGTATTCCCATGTATATATATGCTCCTTTGTCTGTGGTTATGTTCGCCGTGCCATACACAGTATGCGCTGACAATCGGGGGCGGGGGGTGTGGTGGTGAACTCACCCCAAAAACCTATGGGTTCAAACCCTGTTTTGATCAGCATGTCCCGCAGTGTATCGACCGAGTAATAACATTCTGAAAAGTCCTCACTCTCCCGCTCATATAGTCCACTATTTGTAAGAGAGAAGAAGTCAAGGGATATGTCCACTTTTAGGGTGTCGGGGCAAAGGCTGTTTTGCCATACACACATTATATCATCCTGTTCAAACACAAAACAGTTATCACCCAAAACCTCTTTGTGTTTGTATGCGGTGTTCACATCGAACAAAAAAAGCCCCTCGGGGCGAGTAAAGAGTGCCACACGCTCAAAGACCTTGCGCACATCTTCCTCATTGCCCAGATGATTTAGGCTGTCTAAGGTGCAGACCGTGGCATCCACTGTGCCGTAAAGGTCGAGCCCGCGCATATCTTGGCACAAAAAGATGGGCGGTGTAGCGGGGCTATTACCCGCAAGTTTTTCCTGCGCTATCAGTAGCATATCCTCCGAGCCATCCACCCCTATGACCTCATATCCAAGCTGTGAGAGCTCCAAGGCGAGACTACCTGTGCCACAACACAAATCCAGCACCAAACGGCAGTCTTGCATGTGAGCCTTTAAGATGCCGGACAGGTGGTCGGCCATATTTATATAGTCCACATCGGCCGAGAATAAATCATAATAGCGTGCAAAAGCATTGTAGGCCATAACAGTCACTCCGACAGGCGCTCAAACACGACACTGTAGCCATCTGCGCCGTAGTTGAGGGAACGATTTACACGGCTTATAGTGGCAGTGCTCGCGCCGGTTTGGCTGACGATATCGCTGTATACCTTCTGTTGGCTTAGCATTTTAGCGACCTGAAGTCGTTGTGACATGGCTTTTAGCTCGGATATTGTGCACAGGTCGTCAAAAAATTTGTAGCACTCCTCCGGGGTTTCAAGGGTTAAAATTGCCTGAAACAGGTAGTCCACATTTTTGTCCATGAGTTTTGGATTCACTATTATGACCATTCCTTTCTGCGTAAGGCATAAAACAACCATAAAAATGGTCATAAATATGCCCTGTTTTTCGGTTGTCACCAAGTGACGAGAAAAACGGCTTCTAAATAAAGTTTGAAATTTACTTTCAAACTTAGCGACCTCCATCTATGCTGAATTTTATATAATTGTAACATAGGGGTTTAAGAATGTAAAGGTTTAAAACGGTAAAGTGCATGGTTAAGCTGTAAAAAATCAGATATTTTAAGTCCAAGTAATTGTCGAGCTTCACCTACCTATTTTTGGCTTTAATATTTG
>CAYJGR010000049.1:14266-15873 GCA_964370005.1 uncultured Oscillospiraceae bacterium | reverse complement strand
TTTGTGGGATTTGTGGTACAATGAGAAAATAATATTGGGCTGTGATAAAAATAGCGGAGGTGTACTCATGGCTATAAAAGAAATCTACGAAAAGTTTGACAAGGTGGGATGTCTTTCATTTACCACTATAAATGAGGACGGCGACCCCGAGTCCCGCATTGCACATCTGCGAGGATATGATGACGATGGGCTGTATTTTATGACCATGTTCACAAAACCTTTTTATGCCCAACTCAAATCAAAGGCCAAAATTGCACTATGTGGTATAAGTACAAACTCGGCTATAGCTCATGATGAAAACGGTCTACCTGTCTTTGAGGGTGGATATGCAATCCGTATGACCGGAACGGTGAGGGAGGTTTCCATAGAGCAGATAAAGGCCAAAAATAACCCCATGTTTGAGGTGTGTATAAAAGATCAGGAGAAATATGAGGCCATGGTGGTGTTTTGCATCACTTCGGGGCGGGGGGATGTGTTCGACTACGATTTTGAGCGCATAAACCGTGACCACAAGCTTGAGCGAACCTACTTTTCTTACAATGGTGCCGAGAAAAAATACAGGGGGCTGAACATAGATAATGAAGCCTGTATTTCCTGTGGTGTGTGCAAGGAAAAATGTTCTTTCTCGGCCATATCGGAGGAGAGCGGGGTTTACAACATAGATAAATACCGCTGTGATGAGTGCGGCGACTGCTACATAAATTGCCCTGTAAAGGCTATTAGCTACTAAAAAAAACCGCAACTATAATTCGGGCGGTGTCCACGAGGTGGGCAGATAGGAGATACAATGAGTGATACCCCAAGTAATTTAAGAAATGCTGTGTTTGGGCATATATTCGGCAAGCTGAACTTGGCACAACGTGAGGCGGTCTGTAAGACACAGGGGCCTGTATTGGTGTTGGCCGGTGCGGGCAGTGGCAAAACCACCGTACTTATACACCGCATAGCCAACCTCATACGCTTTGGTAGAGCCAGCGACAGTGGGGAGAATTTGTCGCTCACATCACAGGAGCAGTCGTTTTTGGAGGATTATGTTGCCGGTCGCCACGAGGATATCGAGGGTGTCGAGAGGGTCATAGCCAGAGAGCCTGTCAAGCCGTGGAACATACTGGCCATAACCTTTACCAACAAGGCGGCGGGGGAGCTTAAAGAGCGTCTGACGGCGGCTCTTGGACAACGTGGCAGTGATGTCAACGCCGCTACCTTTCATTCGGCCTGTGCCAAGATTTTGCGGGTGAATATCGACCGTTTGGGCTACACCTCAAACTTCACCATCTACGACACCGACGATTCATTGAGGGTCATAAAAGAGATAATGAAAGCCACCAATATCGATGAAAAGAAGTTTGCCCCCCGTGCGGTGCTCTCGGCCATAAGTGCTGCTAAGGATCAGATGTCAAACCCCGAGATATTCCCCGAGGGCGGAGACTTTTTTGAGCAGATTTCAGCCAAAATATATGCGGAGTATCACAAGTTGTTAAAAGCGGCCAATGCGCTGGATTTTGATGATATAATCATGCTCACGGTGCATCTGTTTGAGCAGTTTCCCGAGGTGTTGCAGAAATATCGTGATCGCTTTAGGTACATAATGGTGGACGAATATCAGG
>CAYJGR010000049.1:7158-14256 GCA_964370005.1 uncultured Oscillospiraceae bacterium | reverse complement strand
CCCCCCCCCCCCCCCCCGCCCCGCGGCGCCGCCCCCCCCCCCGCGCCCGCGCCGCCACCCCCCCCGCCCCCCGCCCGCCCCCCACGACCAGAGTATATATAAATTCCGTGGTGCTACCATTGAGAATATACTGAATTTTGAGCGACATTTTGCGGGTGCGACCGTACTGCGCCTTGAGGAGAATTACCGCAGTACCACCACCATTCTTGACGCCGCCAACGAGGTTATATCCAACAACACAAACCGCAAGGGCAAAACCTTGTGGACACAAAACCCAAAGGGGGATAGTATTACTTATTTTAGGGGGCGGGATGAACAGTCTGAGGCGGCCTTTGTCGCCAAGACCATCACAAAGAGTGTGGAGGGTGGGGCAAAGTATGCCGACCATGCCCTACTATATCGCATGAATGCCCAGTCCAACACCCTTGAGCAGGCGCTTATACGTTGGGATATCCCTTACCGCATTTTGGGCGGTCTGCGGTTTTTTGAGCGCAAGGAAATTAAAGACATGTTGGCCTATCTCACAGTGGTGCAAAATCATGGCGACCGCCTGCGTCTGATGCGCATAATAAACGAGCCAAAGCGTGGCATAGGGGCGGCCACCCTCGATACCGCCGATCAAATCGCCGTACAAACGGGCCAAACTCTGTTCGAGGTCATGCAAAAAGCCGACGAGTACCCACTGCTGAGCAAAAAAGCATCGGTGCTGATGGCCTTTACCGACATGATAAGCGGGATAGCGGATGGTATGGAACAGCGACCTTTGTCCGAGACCTTTGAGATGCTACTCGAACACACCGGCTATATGCAGGCGCTAAAAGCACAGGGCAGTGCCGAGCAAACCCGCATCGAGAACATACAGGAGCTTGGCACAAATATAGTAAAATATGAACAGGAGAGTGAGGAGCCGAGTCTTTGGGGATTTTTGGAGGAGGTGTCGCTCTACACCGACCTTGACAACTACGACCCCAACGCCGACACGGTGGTACTTATGACACTGCATTCAGCCAAGGGATTGGAGTTTCCGACCGTGTTTATCCCCGGCCTTGAGGAGGGGATTTTCCCGGGTATGCAGTCGGTATATAATCCCGCCGAGTGTGAGGAGGAGCGACGCCTTGCCTATGTGGGCATCACAAGGGCAAGACAGAGGTTATATATAAGTTGTGCGGGGGAGAGGATGCTTTTTGGACGCACAGGTCGCAATCGACCATCAAGGTTTATAGAGGAAATCCCCGCCGCACTGCTTGACAGACAGGACGAACTGCGCAAAACAACCGGCTCGACCGCAAAAGTGCCCACGCCCGCCAGCCCTGCCATAAACAGGGGTGGCATGAACTCGGCAGCGCAACCGACCGCCTCGGCCGAAGTGTTTGATATCAGCGCAGGCGATACGGTATCTCACCGTGTGTTTGGGCAGGGACTTGTCATAAGCGTGGTACCCATGGGGGGCGACCACCTTGTCGAGGTGGCCTTTGAGCGGGTAGGTACAAAGCGTATCATGTCAAACTTTGCAAAGCTTACAAAGGTATAGCATGGTAGGGGTATACCGCACCACTGACTTTTCCGCTTATGCGGCGGCGGGCACTCCCCGGGCATAAGCCCGAGGCAAGCCCACCCACGGAGCATAAGCCCGACTCGCACCCATCACCCCCTAAGCTGAAAAATTCAGCGGCGGGGACAATATAATTACGATGGGAGGCATACAAACTTTCTCCGGCATTCTTTTTCTTGAGTTATGACGTAACAAAAAGTGAGAATGTTCATAAAATGGTATTGAGCACATCTGTATCCGATAACAATCGGCACTACAGTGTACAGCGCAGTACCACATAGCCGTAATATACGGCAGATAGGAGGAAGCGTATGCCAAACAACCAAAGGGTTAATCCCATGTCGGCTGTGGGGGCCAATATGTTCAAAGAGGCCGTCTGCATCAATGCCGGCAGAATTTACGACAGTGTCAGCGATAAGGATTGTGTCACCGATTTGCGGGTATACTTTACCGACCGTGATCAGCCCATAGTGGACAGAGCGGTCAGTGTCAAGTGTAAAGAGGTGGAAATAGTCAATGTGTACATGGATGTGGAACCGGTGCCTTTTAACAAAGGGTATTACTCGGTCGATATGACATTTTTCTTTGTGGTCACCTTGGGTGTGATAGATGCACCGCTGTGTGACCCACGAGCTGTAAGAGGTGTGGCCATCCATCAAAAGAAGGTTATACTGTACGGCAGTGAGGGCAATGTAAAAACCTTCAGCTCGGAAGATAACCGCAGTCACGCCTGTAAGATAGATAGCAATGCCCCCAATGCGATGCTACAGGCAGTTGACCCCATTTGTCTCTCGGCCAAGGTGGTGGATTGCCATCATCACAATGACATTCTGTGTGAACTTCCCGTATGTGTATGCAGTCGTTTTGATGGCGATTTCTCGGGTGTTCGCAGTGAGAAATCTATCTTCATTACTTTAGGGCTTTTCACAATTGTCGAGCTTGAACGCACAGTGCAAATGATGATACCGGCCTATGATTTTTGTGTACCCGATAAGGAACACACTAACAGCACCGACGACCCTTGCACCCTATTTCAAAAGATTAAATTTCCTACCGACGAGTTTTTCCCACCCAAACTCACCGAACTTGGTTGCGACTAAAATGAATGTTTACCCTGCCGCCCGGGCGGGCGGCAGGGTCTGTAAATAGCAGAAAGGATGAAAAACAATGGCACATGTCACACTGATATCTCACACCCCACATCCCGAAAAGACGGTGGCGGCCGCCGCAAAACTATGCTACAGCCCCGCCGAAATTGAAACACTTTTTGACAATCTGACCGAGGACAGTGTGGCAAAATTCTTGGACATGCTTGGCGAAATAGGGCATCAGAGCCCCTTGGAGCACGCAAACTTTACATTTGGTATTGAAGGGGTATCCCGCACACTGCTTGCCCAAATCACCCGCCACCGCATAGCCTCCTACAGCGTACAAAGCCAGCGTTATGTGAGCGAAAATCAGTTTGAATATGTCACTCCACCGGCCATAGCCCAAAACGCCGAGGCCACACAGCTATTTTTGGAGGCAATGCAGTCGGCACAGGATTATTACGACCGCATTGCGGCCATGCTAAAGGAGACTTACTACCCGCAGTTTTTGCAGGAGGGCAAAACCGAGAAGGCCGCCGCCTCGGCCGCCGAGAAAAAGGCCATAGAGGATGCCCGCTTTGTACTGCCCGGCGCATGTGATACAAAGATGGTGGTCACCATGAATGCCCGTGCACTGCACAATTTTTTCTCCCACCGCTGTTGCAATCGTGCCCAATGGGAGATACGGGATGTGGCAAAACAGATGCTAAGCCTTGTTTACGATGTGGCACCGCATATATTTAAGACAGCGGGGCCACCATGTCTTGGGGGGCCCTGCCCCGAGGGTCGTATGAGCTGTGGCGAAATGGCAGGGGTACGCGCGAAGTACAAAGAACTTAAAAAACAAAGCGAGGCATAAGAGATGGGCAAACTGATTGTGATAGAGGGGTTGGACGGCAGTGGAAAGGCCACCCAGACCGAGCTTTTGTGCCGTCGATTGACCCGTGAAAACATAAAAAATCACAAAATTACATTCCCTGATTATGAGCATGACTCCTCGGTGCTTGTGCGGATGTATTTGGGTGGACAGCTCGGACAAGCCGACGAGGTGGGGGCATATGCCGCCTCGAGTTTTTATGCCATGGATAGGTATGTAAGCTATCGTCAGAGGTGGGGCGGGCTTTATAATGACGGCGTGTTGATATCCGACCGCTACACTACATCCAATGCTGTGCACCAGACCTCAAAGCTCCCGCCCGAGCAGTGGGATGAGTATCTTGATTGGCTGGAAGATTATGAATACAACCGCCTGATGTTACCCCGCCCCGACATGGTGGTGTTTCTATCGGTACCCATAGAAATTTCACGTGAACTGATCATGGAGAGATATGACGGAAAAGGTGAAAAAAAGGACATCCACGAGGCCGATGAGGAGTATTTACAGCGATGTTATAAGGCGGCCGAGTATGTAACAAAGCGCTTTGGTTGGCAGGTGGTAAACTGCTGCCCTGACGGCCAACTGCTCTCTAAAGAGAATATATCAAATATTGTATGGCAGATGACACAAAGTGTGCTTAAAGGAGAAACAAAATAACATGATATCATTCAGTGAAGTAACTTTGCCTGATAAAAATTGGATAGACCCTCTTATAAAGGCGGGGGATGGGGTATCCTGTGCCCAAAGCTTTTCTAATCTGTTTTTGTGGAAAGAGGCCTATGCCCAAACCGTGGCGCAGGTAGATAATTACTTGGTGGTCAGAGTGGGCAAATACGGAGATGATGTCGCCTACGGCTATCCCATAGGCACAGGCGACATAACCCCTGTGATAGAGAGCATGATGGCCGATGCAGAGCAAAACGGTCTGCCCTTTATGCTTGTGGGGGTGCAACCTCACCAACAGGCCGAGCTTGAGACCCTTTTTCATGGTAAGTTTGAAATCACCCCTGACCGCGATAGTTGGGATTATGTGTATGATATAGAAAAACTAATAAGCCTCAGTGGCAAGAAACTTCACGGCAAGCGCAACCACATCGCACGTTTTAAGGATGAGGATAACTGGAGTTTTGAGGAGATGACCCCCGAAAACATTCCCGATTGCCAAAAGATGAACCGTGAGTGGTGCCGCCGCAATGGTTGCAGTGACGACCCGAGTTTGGGCAAGGAGGCCGCCGCTGTACAGACTGCATTTGAAAACTTCTCGGCCTTGGGGCTTGAGGGCGGTGTACTGCGCCGTGACGGCGAGGTGATAGCCTTTACCATGGGGTGCAAGCTCTGCTGTGATACATTTGTGACACACATTGAAAAGGCGTTTGGGGAGATACAAGGGTGTTACCCCATGATAAATCAGCAGTTCGCCATACAGATAAAAGAAAAACATCCCGAAGTTGCTTTTGTAAACCGTGAGGAGGACATGGGCGAGGAGGGACTACGCAGGGCAAAGCTGTCTTATCAGCCTGCCAAAATGGTCGAAAAACACATTGCAAGGCTCATAACAACGGAGGGACACCAATGATTTACATTTTTTTGGCCGATGGATTTGAGGAGATAGAGGCGCTTACGGTGGCAGACATACTGCGCCGAGCCGAGAAAGAGGTGGCGTTGGTCGGTGTTGGGAGTAAAATCATCCGAGGCAGTCACGGCATAACCGTCGCCTGCGACCTTGAACAGAGTGAAACCACCCTAAATGACCTTGAAATGGTGGTGTTACCCGGTGGGATGCCCGGCACGCTGAATTTAGAAAAATCCGAGGTGGTGCGCTCCTTTGTGGCACATGCGGTGCAAAATGATATATGGGTGGGGGCAATTTGTGCCGCCCCCACGATTTTGGGACATATGGGACTGCTTGATGGGGTGCGGGTCACATGCTACCCTGGGTTTGAGGATCAACTCGGGGGGGCTAAATTTCTCGACACCTCCACCGTGAGGGATGGCAAAATCATCACGGCCTCGGGTGCGGGGCAGTCCATAAAATTTGGCCTTGCGCTCTTAGAGGCCTTGGAGGGCAAGGCACGAGCCGATCTCTTGGCCGCCAGCTTGCAGTGCTGATGTGTGGTATGGATAAATTCCAGCTGCGCCGGGAGCTACTGTCAAAACGTGCCATGATAACCGTGCAGCAACACCGCCTGTGGGATGATGCTATCACAAAACGACTGCTGTCACATCCTATGATAGAGCAGGCAGATACGGTGCTCTTGTACGCCTCGATGCAGGGGGAATTTGACACGACACAGCTTATGCGAGCGCTCTGGCAAAGGGGTGTAGGGGTGGCATTGCCCCGTTGTGAGCCGGGGACCCGCCATATGGATTTTTTATATGTATCCGACACCACACAGCTTATGAGCGGTGCCCATGGTATTTTAGAGCCAAACCCAAGTATTTGCAGTGTAGCAAGTGCCACCGAGCACACATTGTGTCTGTTGCCGGGTTTGGGATTTGATCTCAGTGGTTTTCGCATAGGATATGGTGGTGGGTATTATGACAGGTTTTTGCAGGGATTTTGTGGGCACAAGATGGGGGCGGTATACCATGCACTTTTTATGGAAAACCTACCCCATGATGAGTGGGACATACCCGCCGATATTGTGATAACCGAGCGGGAGGAGATTTGGTGCAATAATTAAAAAAAGACCCCCAAAAATGGAGGTCTTTTTTTTGCTGAATGTCATGTAACTTGCTTTGCCATTTAGCCTTACAAAAAAAGTTTTTGTGGGCTATTTGGTCTTTTAGCAATGGTAGTTTAGCAACCGCAACCACAGTTGTTGTAGTTGTTAGCACAACCACATCCGCCGTTATTGTTGTAACCGCCACCAACGCCCCAGCCACCGCAACCACAGCAGCAGAACAGGATAAGGATGATGATGATAATCCACCAGCAACCGTTGCCGCCAAAACCGTACATAGTTTTCACCTCGCAAGTAGTATTTGCTATATACTATGACGACGGCGGGTATGTGGTTACACAAGAGGAAATAAAAGAAATCCTCAATGAAAAAATAGCCTCCCCCACACTGTGAGGGAGGCCTGTATCATCATATATAATATCAGAATAATGAAAACACATTTTGGTTAAACCACGAATACCCAAGGTCGGGTATGGACATTGCAGTCATGTAACCCAGCACTCCAAGCAGTACCCACAACAAAAACAGTATAGCCAGCACCAAAAATACTATGGCCATAGCTACTGCTACTGTTTTGCTACCTGGCTTTGAAGTGGTAGGCTCGTCCATTACAGGGTCAACATTATCCCCAAACCCCACAATCTCCTTGCCGTTCTCCCATGGGTAGGAGGAATTGGCATTCGAAGTAGAAGGCTTTGATGGTGCAGACATATCAGGGGGTGTCTCGGGAGATGAGGCCTTGCCCTTGGTGACAACATCGGTGGACTCCTGCTCTATGGGTACCGACTTTAACAAAGTTGTATGTAAAAGTGAGGTGTCATTTTCAGGCTTTGCAGGTGCAATCATGCCGCCATCCAAAATGGCAGGCTCGGTCTTGGGAGCGGGAGCTAAATCGGG
>CAYJGR010000049.1:1189-7058 GCA_964370005.1 uncultured Oscillospiraceae bacterium | reverse complement strand
TCATGCCGCCATCCAAAATGGCAGGCTCGGTCTTGGGAGCGGGAGCTAAATCGGGTGTCGCCGATTTCTCAACCGTTGGAGCGGGGACTAAATCGGGCGCCGCCGGTTTCTCAACCTTTGGAGCGGGTGCTAGATCGGGTGCTATGGGTTTATCGACCTTGGGAGCGGGCATCAGGTCGGAGGTAGTGAGTGGTTGGGTGGAGACAGGTTTTGCGGGGGGGACAAAAGCCGGCGCAATGGGCTGGGACTCATAAGAAATGGCGGGTTTGGGGTTGTCCTCCAAAACATCGCCCGATAGAGCTTCCTCCAAAGCCTCCTGCAAAACCGAGTTTTGGCGTTGTTCGGTTAGCTGTATGGTGGGTATTTGGAGCATATTTGTGCGTGCCTGCTCAAAAATGGCGGTGGTCTTGTTCAGTGCCGCACCTCTTTCCCCAAGGTCGGAAAAACACCGCTCGTATACCTCGTAGCTGTGCCTCATATATAATTCGTGAAACATATTGGGTGTAAGTCCAAAATTATTTTGCATAACATGACATCCCTTCATTCATTATGTATATTGCGTAGGGTTTTCATACAATTGTTCACAATGACAATGTGTATGTTTGGACAATATTATACCATATATATTACAAAAAGAAAACCATTTTGACAAAGTTGACAAATATATCCAGTTTTATTACGAGTACATAATTATACCTGCAATTAAGGTGGGTAAAATTCGCTTTGAATGTACTAAAAACCCCATATGTATGTTATAATAAACGCTGAAAAAGGAAAACGAACGGAGGGTGTTTGTGAGCGAGAATAATGCACTGAAACCGCAGGAGCAGGACAGGCAAAATGCGGATAATATAACCCGTGCGGTGGGGCTTGCCGTCATAGGCTACATAACCCTGAGCGTGGGACTGCCTCTATTATGGAGGCTTATAACCCAAAACACCCAGGGCGTGGTCGGCATGTCGGTAACAACTGTACAAATATTAGGCCTCATACTTTCGCTGGCAAGATACAGCGTGGCGGTGCTTTTGCCCTTCGGCTTTGCCGCATTTATACTCAAAAGAAATGCACTGACCGCCACACCAAAAAAACAATGGTCGCCGCCACTACTTGTGGTCTTGCTCGCCGTTGTGGGGATAGGCTCTTTTGGCAGTGTGATTTCGGCTGTGCTGCAAAATCTTCTTGAGGGGCTTGGGATATATGTAAGCACGGCCACACCGCCCCTATACGATACATTGCCTGTATCTATCATAACTTTTTTGGGCTACACCCTAATTGTGGCGGTGGTTGAGGAAATAGCCTTTAGGGGCTTTTTGCTTAAAATGTTGTTGCCAATAGGGGAGCGTTACGCCGTGATCTGTTCGGCGGCTCTGTTTGCGCTGTGTCATGGCAGTGTGCTGCAGGTAGTGCCGGCATTTCTCAGCGGTTTGTTTTTGGGGTGGATAGTCTGCAAAACAGGCAGTATTGTCATGGCGGTGGGCGGTCACATGCTTTATAACGGGGTGGCGCTGGGGGTCAATCTTATGACAGCCGAGATGCAACCGATGGCTCGAAATCTGTTAAGTTACAGCATTGGCGGGGTGTTCTCGGCGGTGGGTTTGGGTTGTCTGTTTATATTGTGGGTGATGTGGCGACGAAAAAGGCCACGTACCCTACCCACGCCGTATTTCTACTGTTCCCCCATGCTTTTGGCGGCGGTGATTTTGCTTATAGTTCGCATCGTGGGGGGCGTCGCCGGTTAGGCAGTACAATCCAAGAAAAGGGATGAACAAAAATGCAAAATACAGATGAAGTTTATATGAGAGAGGCTCTAAAAGAGGCGATGATTGCCGCTGATATGGGAGAAGTGCCTGTGGGGGCGGTGGTGGTCAAAGAGGGTGACATCATCGGGCGGGGGCACAACCTGCGGGAAAAAACCGGGGATGCAACCTCGCATGCCGAGGTGCAGGCTATACGACAGGCCTGTGAGCATATAGGCGGTTGGCGTTTAGAGGGATGTACGCTGTATGTGACTCTTGAACCCTGCTGTATGTGTGCGGGCGCGGTTATAAACAGTCGCATAGACAGGGTGGTGTATGGGGCGGCCGATATTGAGGCGGGATGTTGTGGGAGTGTGTCCAATGTATTTCATATGCCCATGTCACATCACCCCATACTCATAGGCGGTGTGTTACAAAAGCATTGTGCAGAGGTGCTTAAAACTTTTTTTAAAAATCGAAGAAAACACGAGATATAACGAGTAAAACGAAGAAAAAAAGAGATTGCACATTGCGGCAACCCTGTGAAATCCAAAACAGCCCACAGTACACCAAGGTGGGTGCAGTAGGCATTTGATTGCAAAAACCACAGATGTTATAATAATATCACAGGGAAAGAGGTTGCAACCGAACAATTCCCTTATAGTTAGGAAATAGATACAAGATTTATGTTTTATATCAAAAGCCCCGTCTGTATATACCCGATTGTGCATATACATGGTATCCAAGGGAGGTGCTTGGTTGTGTATACTGTGTATATTAAGATGAGTGCAAAAAAGGTACTGGTCAGTGTGGGTGTGCTTGCACTGGTGATAGGCGGGATTGTTGCAGTACGTTCGGTGGTGGATGTGCAGGCGGTGGATGTCGGCCTAAGCTCGGATAAGTCCCTGGAACTTTCGGCAGCCGATAAAAACGAGGTGCGGGTACAGTTTCTTGACGGGCTTGGCTGGCAGGTGTCGGCCGAACCGCTTGAAATTGAGGAGGTTGTCATCCCCCTCGAGTTTGATGCCACCTATGACAAGTACAATAAATTGCAAATAGAACAAGGTTTTGATTTGAGCGATTATATGGGGCAAAGGGTCAAGCGGTATACATACGCTGTGTATAATTACCCGGGGGAAAAAGATACAGTTAGGGCCAACTTGCTCATAAGTGATGGCAAGCTCATAGCAGGGGATGTCAGCTCGGTAAAACTTGATGGTTTTATGCAGGGTCTGCGTATGCCGGCGGCGGGTTTTGATGCCTCGTCACAGTCCGAAAGTTTGTCGGCCTCATAGCACTTGTAAGCCGTGTATATGTTGTGTTATACTGTGTCATAAGGACGGTGAAACTGTGTGGAAATGCAGAGATTGGATAAGTTATTAGCCGCACGTGGCTTTGGTTCTCGAAAGGAAGTTGGAGTTCTAATTCGCACAGGGCAGGTACAGGTGCAGGGGGAAGTCACAAGGAAACCCGACTGCAAAATCTCGACCGATATGTTGGTGAGTGTAGCCGGCAAGGCGGTGAGCACCACAGCGCACCTGTACCTGATGCTCAACAAACCTTTGGGGGTGGTGTCGGCCTCGCGGGATAAGGATGCTGTGACCGTGGTGGATTTAGTACCCGAGGAGCACAGACGGCGGGGACTATTTCCGGCGGGTAGGCTTGACAAGGATACCACAGGATTTGTACTTATAACCGATGATGGTAGCTTTGCCCACAGTATTTTATCCCCTCGCAGACATGTTCCAAAGACCTATATCGCCACCATAGACAGCCCGCTCACCCCCGAGATGATAAAGGCATTTGAATGTGGCATAGAGCTAAAAAACGGTGAGGAATGCCTGCCGTCACTTCTAACACCACTCTCACACAACTGCGCAAAGGTGGTGTTATGGCAGGGGATGTACCATCAAATAAGGCGTATGTTTGCCTCACAAGGGGCGACGGTGACAAAGCTACGACGCATAGCAATTGGGGGACTTAGTTTGGATGAGACCCTGCCCGAGGGGGCGTGTCGAGAGCTGACCCCACAGGAGGTTGTACTGTTGACCAAATGCCCACAAGGTGTGGGACAAGTATAAAATGGTATAAAAATTTTGGCATGAGGAGGAATTGGCATTGTCTAATGCAGTTATTTTGGTGATTATTATTATCGCTGTGGTGCTCGCTATTGTGTTTTTTGCACTTATCGGTGTCAGTGTAATGATGGCCAGAAAAGAGAACGAACAGAAGAGGACCGAGAGATTTTTGGACAAGAATTTAGAGAAGATAGGCGATCCGCAAAAGGTTTCACAGGTCGAAGATTTGGCCAAGAAATATGAAAATTCAAACGAATAAGAAAAGGAGAGAATAACATGGGAATACTTTCAAGATTTGGGGACATCATTTCGGCGAATATCAATGCACTGCTGGACAATGTAGAGGATCCTTCAAAGATGATTGACGAGTATCTGCGCAAGGCGGCCGATGATTTGGCCGAGGTAAAGAAGGAGACCGCCGGCGTTATGGCCGACGAGAGCCGCACAAAGCGTGAACTGGATGAAAATAAGGCCGAGGTCGAGCGCTACATGGAGCTTGCCAAGAAGGCGCTTACTGCCGGCAACGAGGCCGATGCACGTGTGTTCCTTGAGAAGAAAAAGGAGCTGGAGAGTGTTGGACAGGCTCTGGAGACCTCTTATAACATGGCCAAGGCCAATGCCGATAAAATGCGTCAACTTCACGACAAATTGGTTGATGACATCAACACACTTGACGCCCGCCGTGATGCCGTAAAGGCAAAGGTGGCTGCCGCCAAGGCGCAGGAGAGCATGAACGAACTGGGCGCATCGGCAAGCAATATGGAAGGTACCCTCAGCGCCTTTGATCGCATGGAGAAGAAGGCCGACCGTATGCTGGATATGGCCAACGCCACCGCCGAACTGAGCGCCCAGCCGGTAGACGATGCCGCCGCAATTGAGGCCAAGTACAGCACTGCCGATAGCAACGTGGATGACGAACTGGCCGCCCTCAAGGCCTCGATGGGGCTGTAAGCACTAAGATATGATATAGGGAGCAGTGCCCGCACATGTGGGCACTGCTCTTATGTACAGATATTTTGAAAAGGAAACATAGCGATGAACAAAAAAGACATAAAAATTGCACTTGTGGACACATTGCCGGTGCTGACAGGGTATATCGTGCTGGGCATGGGCTTTGGCATACTTATGGGGCAGGAGGGCTACGGCGCCATATGGTCGTTTTGCATGGGGCTGTTTGTGTATGCGGGGTCTATGCAGTATTTGGCGGTCGATTTGATGGGCAGTGGGGCGTCACTGTTGGCGGTGGGGATGACCACCCTCATGGTAAATGCCCGCCACCTGTTTTATGGTATTTCGATGATAGATACATATAAACAGATGGGAAAAGCAAAACCGTATATGATATTTGCCCTGACCGATGAAACCTACTCCCTTGTATGCAAACAACCACCCGAGAGTGTGCAAAATCCCAAGTTCTATCTGTTTTTTGTGTCGCTTTTTAATCAAATATATTGGGTGTCGGGTTGTTTGCTCGGAGGGGTTGTTGGGCAGTTAATACCATTTGACGTGACCGGCATCGATTTTGCACTCACGGCACTTTTTGTGACGGTGTTCACAGAGCAATGGCTAAGCACAAAAAATCACAGCCCCGCAATAACAGGGGTGATAGCTTCGGTTATATGTCTCTTCATTTTTGGGCAGGGGGGCTTTCTGATCCCCGCCATGCTCGCTATTGCGACAGTGCTTACCCTGCTCAAACCTCGTCAAAAGGAGGTGGGTGCTCATGAGTAATACACAGGCGATTTTGGCTGTGGTCGTCATAAGCCTTGTGACGGCAACACTTCGGTTTTTACCGTTTTGGATATTCGGCAATCGCCCCACACCGCCCTATATATCATATCTTGGCAAGGTATTACCCGGTGCGATAATGGGTATGCTGGTGGTCTACTGCCTACGTGGAATGAGCTTTGTGCAGATGGGGGATTTTCTCCCCGAGCTTATATCATGCGTCGTGGTGGTGGCACTGCATATATGGCGGCGCAACACCCTGCTCAGCATAGGTGCGGGAACGCTTTGTTATATGATATTGGTGCAATCGGTGTTTTGATAGTGCCC
>CAYJGR010000049.1:0-1089 GCA_964370005.1 uncultured Oscillospiraceae bacterium | reverse complement strand
AACCCCAAGACCTCGGGGACTCCGTCCCCGAACCCCTGCGATTTTTTGAAAAAAATCGAGTAAAACTTTTAAGCTTTCACCTGCAAAGTACGCAGGCGAAAGCAGTTTTTTCGCCTACCCCTAAAGATAGGCACTGCTACGGCGAGGATGAGGCACCGGATTTGGTGCCTTATCGTCTCGCACACTCGACAGGCACCCACCCCCGCCCTCACGGGCGTGGCGCACCTCTGTCGAGGTGAAATCCTCAGCCCCATCCCACGCCTATTGCTATATCTACAAATAAAAACACCCCCTGCCGCTGTTATTTTTTGCACCTTTTCGGGCAAAATAACTTCAAACATAACGGCGGGGGGTAAACATATGGCTTTTGTGGAACTGATGGACATTTGCAAGCAGTACGAGATGGGGGAGGAGAATGTGGCGGCACTGCATGACTTCTCCCTTGCGGTCGAGCAGGGGGAATTTGTATCGATTGTGGGGCAGTCGGGGAGTGGAAAATCCACCCTGATGAATGTGGTGGGATGCCTTGACCAGCCCAGTGCAGGCAGTTATGTCTTGGGAGGGCAGGCCGTTGAGGGTCTCAGCGACCGTCAACTGTCACAGGTGAGGGGGCGCACAATAGGCTTTGTATTTCAAGGCTTTAACCTCATACCCTCACTCACCGCCCTTGAAAACGTGGAACTGCCCCTCATTTATCAGGGCGTAGGGCTTGATGCACGCCGAAAACTCGCCCGTGAAGCCCTAAAACAAATGGGGCTTGACCACCGCATAAACCACCGCCCCGGTCAGATGTCGGGTGGGCAACAACAACGTGTGGCCATAGCCCGTGCTGTGGTGACTCGTCCCGCTCTCATCCTGGCCGACGAACCCACAGGCAATCTTGATGAACAGTCAAGTCGTGAAGTTATGAAAACCCTCACTATGTTATGGCAACAGGGCAAGACGGTACTGCTCATAACCCACGACCCCAACATCGCAAAACAAGCCCCACGAGTGGTGACATTGGCAGGGGGAAAATTGGTGGAGGACACCGCTAAGGGCAATTAGTAATTAGGAGTGAGGAATTAGTAATTATTGTATCGCTTTGCG
>CAYJGR010000048.1:15264-18525 GCA_964370005.1 uncultured Oscillospiraceae bacterium | reverse complement strand
AAACGAGTGGGTGGCACGGGATACGAGCAAAAAAATAAGAACAATATTCAGCGCACGAGTGGCACAAGGCAAACATGTCACCGGAGCGTTACCATATGGCTACTTGCATGATCCTCAAGACCGCCAAAAATGGATTTTAGATGAAGTAGCGGCACCGGTAGTAAAACGCATATTCAAAAGCATCATAGAGGGTAAGACGGTAACCCAAATAGCCAATGAATTGACAGAGGAAAGAATATTATGCCCCAATGCCCATTGGCGAAATGTAAAAGAATCGGTCAGCATGGGCAAAGTGGGAGCCGATCCATATAGATGGTCAACCGCCACGATTGTAGCGATAATAAAAAAGCAGGAGTACATGGGCAAGGTGGTGTTAAATAAGACTACCAAAGAAAACTACAAAGCCAAACGCAAGCCCACACCTAAAGATAAGCTCATCATATTTGAAGACATGCACCCCGCTATCGTGGATGAAGAAACATGGAATATTGTACAGCGACTGCGCAGAACAAGGCGTAGCACAATGAAATTGGACGGCCAACCCAATGCGCTCACAGGTATTTTGTACTGCGCCGATTGTGGCGAGAAGATGTATCACAAAAGAGGTAGTGCCGGCAATGATATCAAACCGCACCATGAATATACATGCTCAAGTTATCGCCACTACTCTCGCAATTGTACCTGTCACTATATACGGGTGGAGGTGATAGAGCAGCTTATACTGACAGCGATACAGAGGGTGAGCCGGTATGTAAATGAGAATGAAAAAGAATTTATTGAAAGGGTGGGAGTGAGCGCTGCCACTGCACAAGATCAGATTATAGAAGTCAATCGCAAAAAAGCAGATGTTGCAAAGCGCAGAAAAGAGAAAATAAGCACCTTGGTTAAAACACTATATGAGACTTACGCACAAGGCAGTATCCTGCAAGAACATTTCACAGAGCTATTATCAGGCTACCATAAGGAGGGGCAGAGCCTCGATAGTGAAATCCAAAAATTACAGGAGGAGATAGATCACCACATCACACAGAGCACAAAAGCAGATAAGTTTATCGAGCTTGTGAAACGGCACACACAGATAACTGAATTTACCCCATTTTTGCTAAATGAGTTTATCGAAAAGGTTGTGGTGCATGAGGCCACCAGAACCAACAAAAAACGGGAACAGAGGGTTGATATTTATCTAAACTTCATAGGGCAGTTTGAGCCCCCCACACCTGTGGCCGAGGAAGTGCAAAAAGAGCCGGAGAAACAGGTGCGCAAGAAAAAGTCACGCTACGACATGACCGAGGAGGAATTGCAAAAACATAGAGAACGGGATAGGCAGCGCTACGCCAAAAAGGTGGCCGATAAGAAGGCAAGAGAGGAGGCTTTGCGATTGGAGACACTCAAAGGCACAAGGTATGCGGTAGAGCCACAAGAAGAAATAGCAATAGAGAGAGGAGCATAATAATATGGCACAAAGTATCTACGAACAAATCGGCGGTACCTACCGCAAACATGGTGACTATTACCTACCCAACCTGACCCACAGAACAGCCGAGACCTATACACTGGGTAAATACGGTAGGATGCGCAAAACCCACCTCATGGAGCATCACGAGGGGCTATTCAGCCACATGCTACTCGGCGAGACACTTTACCCTCACCTACAGGAGATAGACCGCACAGCGAACCGTCGCATGGAGCAGATGATGAAAGAGCTGACGGCACAAAGCCCACCCCCCGACAAGATGAAACATCAGATGGAGTGGGTAGCCCATATGAACAGCCTACATGCACAGGCCGAGGAGGTGATCCTGGCCGAGATAGTTTACATATGATATGAATCAAGCACTCGCCAACCGGCGGGTGCTTTCCCATTTTTAAACGAAAAGGAGATACCCCATGAGCAAAAAGAGCGTAATAGAACAGCTAAAAGCACCAAATCCACAGCCCTCACCACCAAAGCAAAAAACCACTACCCAACCACCAAAAAACAGACTGCGCAACAAGCAACTTCACTTCATGGTGACTGAGCAAGAAAAAGAGCAAATAAAAAAGCAGATGCAAGTGATAGGCACTCAGAACATGGGTGGATATCTTCGCAAAATGGCCATAGACGGCCAGATAATAAAACTCGACACCACCGATGTAAAAGAACTTGTACGCCTATTGAGGGTGACAAGCAACAGCCTAAATCAGCTCACCAAACACGCCCACATAACCGGCAGTGTGGACAGCACAGCCATAGAGAAACTGCGACAGGATTACTATAAGCTGTGGGACGTAGCAGAGAAAATTATGCTGTGGATGGCGGGTGCATGAGAGGGCAAACATGCCACCCTACACGGCAAAAAATCGGATGGATAGGATGAGATAAAAAGCACCACAAAAAAGTCTGCTCTTAGATTTCGAGCTGCGGTCTTTAGACATAGCTGCCGTAGGGCACCCTTGATGTGGCGGTTTCGGCGTGCTACGATAGATAACCTGCGACGGCCTGCTTACCGCCTGCTCCTGAGTTTCGTCGCCGCAACCACCACACAGCACAGCGGAATTGGCAGGTCAAGAGCAGCGGGGGGTTGGGTAGGCGTTATCCTCATATGCACTACTGAAGTTAAGCATAGCCCTCTATGCGTGGCTCGCTGATTTATCAGCGTATTTTAAGGGGGATTGGGGGTTTTCCCCAACAAGCAAAAAGCAAGGTGTGTACAACCTTGCCCTGCTTGCTAAAAATTAAAATTTAAAATTATATTTTGCAAATAGAGGTTATTTGTCAATTCCGGTAATTTCAACCCCGGCGTGATTGCTTCCATAGCGTCTGTTGATACCAATGAGCATGGGGGTCAGACCCTCAATGGTGGGGGTAAACTGCAAGCCACCTGCAGACACAGGGGTAAGGCCGATTTCTTGAGCCAACTTGGCCACAACATCGATACAATCGGTATCGTCTCCTGCTAAGAGTACGCTACCCGCAAGGGGGTGGGCAATGTCCTCCAACAGAGATGCACTCACGGTGTGAAACCCCGCCACTACATGGCATGTGTCGCCCAATATCCCCTTTGTTTCTAATGCGTTAGAACCCTGCTCAGGTGGGGCGTAGCGCAGAGGCTTAAATGCCATGGGGATGGTGATATCCAGCACGACCTTCCCGCACATTTCCTCTTTGAGGGTTTCCAATGTGGCTTTGTGTCCCGCAGAGGGTACCGATATGACCACTATCTCGGATGCGGCCACGGCGGTGGGGTTGTCCATGCCCACAATGGTGCCACATCCACACTG
>CAYJGR010000048.1:0-15254 GCA_964370005.1 uncultured Oscillospiraceae bacterium | reverse complement strand
CGCTGTGCGGCGTCTATGGCCCGCTGATTGTCCCGTGAGCCGATGACAACGCTGTGTCCTGCCATTGCCAGACGCATAGCCAGTCCGTAGCCCATATCTCCCGTTCCGCCAATTACTCCAATTTTCATACGATTCGACTCCTTTAATTCCGATTTATTAGTGATACGTTTCCACAACATAGATTCCTATTTCATACCCGATGCAACTGTTTTGGTCATCGCCTTCCTCAATGGAATCAGGAGGAGTAACATCAGGATATTGTTGCTGATGGTTTTAAAAATATTAAATGGGATGCTGTAGACCAGAGAGGCGGTGACCGCCTCGGTCGACATTTGAAATTGCAACCCTAAAATGACATAGTTTGTGGGAATCATCAACAGGATAGCGCAGATGCAACCCACCAACCCACACAGTGCAATTTGGCGTATGCGGATAACTTCGTAGCGGTGTACCAGATAACTTGCCGGGACTGTCAGTGCGATGGTTGCCAGAAAATCCGTGGTTACCCCGAAAAAATCACCGCCACCTACAAAGAAGTACAGCACAGCTTTGATAAGCGCACACTGAATCGATGCCCTGGGTCCTAAAAGCATGGCACACAGGAAGATAATGGCACCGCTAGGCTCATATTTTAAAAAAGGTGCCGCCGGAATCAGTGGCACATTAAAAGCCGCCATCACAACAAGAGCCAGTGCCGAGAGGAGTGCAATAATCACCATTCGGTGTAGGGGTTTTATTGGCGCCTTCATACGTCTACCTCCATAACTTCAACACCCACGGGACGGTACAACTGTTGGGAGACGGGACGTTTGAGTTGGGTGCTGCCTACTGGCTCAAACGAGAGTTTCATGCCTCGAATAATTACGGCGGGGATGCCCTCGTTCCCCTGTCCCATAACAAGGGTAGCAATTCCGGCCAATTCGTCAGCTACCGCCTCTTGGGTGGAGGTAAGGGGATTGCCATCTCGGTCGCACTGTCCCCCATAGCATCGAATAGGTGCAAGGCCGTAACTTCCCACCACCACACCGGTTGTACCGTTGCGAAGCACCCTACCATGGGTGTCACACATAAGGACAGGCAGGGAAAAGCCCAGTCTCGCAGAGAGACCATCACTTAATTTTTTGGCCTGTTCATCTCCGTTTTGGGGGAGAAGTACAAACCGTGCCTCTCCACCGGCATTGGAATGATCCACACCCGCATTACAACAAATCCATCCGTCCTTTCGCTCCGCAAGAACAATGTCTCGGGCACACACATACATCCGATTGGACTGAGCCATCATGAGCTGAACAAAGGCGGGGTCCTTATGGCACAGCTCTGCTGCCCGATATGCCTGTGGAGATGGATTGGGAAGACAATTCGCATCGCACACCAGTCCCAACGCCTTGGAGATAACTTTGTGAGCTACCACCAACACGTCACCGGGGGCGAAGGGAGTACCACCCTCTTCGACTGCCTTCAAAATCTCTGCCATCAAATCACTTTTCGGAACAATCTCAGGTAGATGCTCTATGGCATACACACATAATGTAGGCTTCATTGGCAGTTCTCCACAACGAAACGTCCCAGTGCTTCCTTGTGCTTAGTGGTGGTCATCATGGTGTCGGTGACGACACAGTGTATCCCCAGTGCCTCAACCTCGGGAGCCAAGTCGGCGTCCAAACAGTCAATAACCAAGGTGTCTATCAAATCAGCGTAACACTTCGCCACACCTACGGAGGAAACGGTCTGTCCGAAATTTTTCATCAGTCGAGCCGCTGGTCCCTTGATGGCCTCCCCTCCTACAATGGGCGAAATGGCTACAACGGGGCAAGTGGCCTGTTGTAAAGCCTCTCGAATACCGGGCACAGCCAGAATAGCTCCAATGCTGATGTAGGGATTGCTGGGAGCCAACAAAATCTGATCTGCCTCGGCAATGGCCTCCAGAACTCCTGGGGCAGGGCGAGTCGCCTGTGCTCCAAGAAATTGCACCGCCTGTACATCGGTCTGCCAGCGATGTTTGACCATATACTCCTGAAATGAAAGTTCACCTAAATCGGTCTCAAAACGGGTTTCCAACCGCTGGTCTGTGACGGGCAACACTGTCAACTCCAAGTGGTTTTTGCGGGTCAATTCCTCGGTCACTTGGCTGAGTGTCCAGCCCTGTTGCAAGCGCATGGTCCGATGCAGATGAGTGGCTAAATCTTGGTCACCCAAATTGAACCAACCCTCGTGTCCCAATTGTTTCAAGGCCTCCAGCAGATGAAAGGTATCTCCGGACAGACCCCAGCCTTTTGTCTTGTCGATTCGGTCGGATAGGGTGTAGAGGACGATGTCAATGTCGGGGCAGATGTAAAGGCCATAGAATACGCTATCATCACCCACATTGGAAATAACAGTGATATCCTTTGGCTCAACCACACGGCTCAGCCCACTTAAAAACCGTGCCCCGCCGACACCCCCTGAAAATACAATTCGTTTCATCTAATCACTCCTACACTATTCGTAAAACTCCACACTCAGTGTGAACTTCGCAGGGCGTTTTTCCTTATATGTTTCCCCACACGGCCAGCCCAAAGTTAGCAGGAATTGTGGGGTCCACTGTGCGCAATCTACATCCAATGCTTGGCACAGAGCATCCGAGCAAAACAGCGGTGCGGAAAACCAACAGGTGCCCAGCCCCAAGCTGTGGGCAGCCTGCATCATCTGCCCTCCGGCCAGTGCCACGCTCTGGGTGGCCATCAGCGTTTCAATTTGTCCACTTTTGTCGAGGGCGTTGTTGGGCAGTGCCACAGAGCATAGTGCCAACACTAATACGGGCGCGCAGGAAAAAATTCGATTCGCTCGCTCCAACCGATGATTGATTTCGGCTTGGGGGAGATGTAGCTCCTCTAAATCATGACGGAAGGGGCGAGAGAGAGCCTCGATGACTCGATGATTTGCCTCCGCCTGAAACACCAAAAACCGCCAAGGCCGACTGTCGTGGGCGGAGGGGGCAGATAGACCCGCCAGCAACACCTGATCCAGTAAACTGCGGGACACAGCCCGCTCCTTATAGACCCGCACACTGCGACGGGACAGCATGATCTGTATGAATGAATTCATGAGCAACCCCCTCACCGAAATAAATCTCGCTCAGATGGCATGACTTGATCTGTGGCCGAGCCATGCCCGGTTGGACAATAGCCTCGCACCAGCACCACGCCGATGCCGTTGGCTTTTCCCCGCACCAACTCGGCTCCTGAAGCCAGCTCATCGGCATGTGCCAACGCACTCCACTCCAGCCTGTGGCCGTCCCGATCCATTTCTCCGGCGTAATCTCGTAGAGGGGACAGCCCCGCCACACCTATGGCCAAATCGGTCTGACCCAAACGCCAAGCTCGTCCGAAGGTATCGGAAATAATCACTGCTACGTTCACACCGGTATGTGCCTTACATGCATCATGCAGACGCTGAGCCGAGCCATCCGGGTCTTCAGGCAAGAGAATATAGCGGTCGACACCTCCCGCATTGGAAGCATCCACCCCTGCATTGGCTATCACAAAACCGTGATGGGTTCGACACAGCACAACCCCCGGAGCCATACGTACAATGTCCGCACTTTCCCCAAGTACTATCTCGCAGTACACGGGATTATGACCTGTACGAGCGGATAAGGTATGGGCAAAAGGGGAGGGGATGACGGTCTTACCCTCCACAATCCGCCCCTCAATTTTGGAAATTACCTTTGAGGAGACCACTAAGACATCTCCGTTTTGTAGGGGCATTTGCGCACAAATCCATCGGCTCAAATCTGTCCGTGGAGTACACTCCTCCAGTCCTTCTAATGGATAAAAATGAACCGATTGCACGGTCTTAACGCCTCCTCTCTTTTGCGACATTGTAACATATGGGTCGAAAAATAGCAATAATTTTCAAATACCTATTGACATTTATTTTTTAATGTGTTAAAAATTTATTAACAGAAAAAATGTCGAAATTTTGCGGAATTCTGTGTCAGTATAACTTTATCAATTTAAATCGATAGCGAATTAAGAGGTGATTTTGTGGAGGTAAACCCCCTTCTCAAAGCGTATATTCCCCTTGTGGATTACATTGGCCAATTCTTTGGTAGCAATTGTGAGGTCATACTTCACGACCTATCCAATTTAGAACATTCCATTATTGCCATTGCCAACAGTGAGTTAACGGGTCGTAGGGTTGGCGGACATATCACGGATTTCGGTCTGGAAATTCTCCATGCCCCCGCCTATCAGGACGAGCCTTTTGTTGTTAATTATCCCGGCGCCACCCCGGATGGAACCCGTCAATTGAAGTGTGCTACCTATTTCATTCGTGACGACAGCAACCAAATCATTGGATTGCTGTGTTTCAACTTTGACATCACTGATTTGACCCAAGCCCAAAATCTGATTTCCGGCCTGATTCAGATGACTCCTCACAACTCTACCGCAGTACCCACTATTCCCCCTTTGGTCAAGGAGTGGTTCAGCCCATCTATGGATGACACCCTCTCCCATTCCATCTCGAAGGTGCTCTCATCCTTTGCACTCCCTGCCAAACGTCTGACAGCGGAGGAAAAAAAGCAGGCGCTGGAGCAGCTACATAACCTTGGCATTTTTACACTGAAGGGGGCTGTGGGCATGGTGGCCACACAGATGGAAGTGTCCGAGCAAACCATCTACCGCTACTTACGAGAGCTACAGCTAACATTGAAACATGGATAACAATAATATGCGCTGCGTGGCTGTTGTACCCATTAAATCCCTGTGCGATGTCAAAAGCCGGTTGTCCTCCTGCTACGCTCCCGCACAACGTCGAAGGCTCTGTCTGGATATGTTGCACTGTGTACTAAATGCGTTAGAGGGGGCTTCTCTTGTAGATGCTGTGGTGGTTATCTCACCCGACATCTCGGTGGGTACCCATTTAGAGCAACACGCTCCCCATGTGCAATTTCTGTTACATTGTGGCGATTTAAACGAGGTAGCCACCTATGCAGGTCATCGATTGGCTCAAGAGAGATACACGACCATGCTGTTTGTGTTGGGTGATTTGCCGATCCTCACTCCACACGAGGTGGATGCACTACTGGAATCCCGGCTGACGCCAATTGTCCTTGTGCCGGATCGTCACCAACGGGGTACCAACGCTATTGTACTCTCCCCGCCCAATTGTTTCCCTGTTTTTTCCTTTGGGATAGACAGCTTTTCAAAGCATTGTCGTTTGGCGGAGGAATTGCAGTTGCCCTACCGCATCGCACAGTCAGTGGGATTTGGATGGGATGTGGATACGCCGGAGGATTTATCCCCTCACTTACAGCCCTGCGTTGGAAAGTCCGGCTCTTAGGCAGTTATGTATGTGCACAATCATGCGCTTTACACTATATTTTATTTGGAGGTAACAACATGAACGCAAATTTTGGTTTGGGCATTGCCACTGGAACAGAGGGTCTTATGTATCCCATTCCCTACTCCTCGGCTCGTGACGTAGTTGATTTGTCCATCTACGCAGAAAAAATAGGTTTTCACTCGGTTTGGGGCAACGACCATATCACCGCTCAAAACTATGTACGTGAAGAGTTTGACAGTCCTCCACGCTACTACGCCCCTCTAATGATACTCACCGCTATTGCAGAGCGCACAACCACGCTGAAGGTTGCTACCGCCCTGTTGGTCATCCCATTCCGCAATCCTCTGGTTATGGCCAAGGAATTGACCACATTGGATCACCTGTCCAACGGTCGTCTGCTGTTGGGTGTGGGGTTAGGCGCCTACCGTGAGGAGTTTGAGGCCGAGTTTGGTGCCAAAGCCGAGGGTATGATTAGGGGCAAAATGTTGGACGAGTCCATTGAGATTATGTCCCAGCTGTTCCAAAAGGAAAACGTCACCTATAAGGGCGAGTATTTCGATATCCAGAATGGCCAGTCTTATCCCCACCCCGTGCAAAATCCCTTCCCATTCTACTTCGGTGGCAATTCGGTCAATGGATACCGTCGAGTGGCCAAATTGGGTACAGGTTGGCTCCCCGCTCTGCTCACACCAGATGAGGTCAAGACCGGTGTCACCGCCATCGCTGAGCTGTGCGAAGCCGAGGGTCGCAAAATCAGCGACATTGACATTGCTCCCCAGATTTCTGTGTCCATTGCCAAGACTCACGAAGAGGCCGTGGCTCGCTACGAGAAGTCTCAGATTTATCGTCACAGCCTTTCTTTGGGCAAGTCTACCATGAAAGGCAAGGACGCCTCCAACTACTTAGAGCGCAACTTGATTGGCTCCGTGGATGAGGTCAAGGCACAAGTGGAGCGGTACATCGAGGCCGGCGTCAACACATTCTCTGCTTTGATTTTTGCTGACAACACTTTAGAGGAGACACGTGAACACATGCAGTTCTTCTCGGAGGAAATTATCAGTAAGTACGGTAAGTAAAATCTCACAACAGATTGGATGTGTTGCATAATGACATTACAAGCATTTCGTGCTGACCGTCTTGCACAGGCTGCTACAAAAGCCGACGTGGATTTGGTGGTCGCTTCGCTACCCGCCAATCATGATTATGTGGCCGGATATCGCAGTGTGGGTATGGATGTACTGGCACGTGCCCAAGCCTACATACTGTTTCGCCCTCGCGACAGACACATCAGCGTGGTAGCCTCCATTGCCGAATTGCCTAGCATTGTTGAGGTATTGGGCGAACAGGCAGACATGTTCTGCTTTGGTACATTCCGCTTCGCCTGTATGGCGGAAAACACCATAGCCACTCTTATAACCAAGACTCAAGCCGAACGCAATTTCTCCTCCGTGGAGGAAGCTCTGGCCGCTGCCATTCAGACTTCGGGTTGTACAAAGGTGGCCTTGGACGAGAGCCGTTGTCCCGTTCCTACATGGAACAAGGTGGTGGCCTTGTGTCCCAACGTGACCCTATCCACCGGTGCGGAGGTATTTATACGGGCTCGCATGGTGAAGCATCCCGACGAAATTGCCGGTTTGGAGCGTTCAGTGGAGATTGCCGAAACAGCTCTGGGGGTTGCCCTGTCTCAATTCCGCATCGGCATGACCGAGCTGGACCTGGAGCGTCTGTACAAGGCCGAGGTCTGCCGTTTGGGTGCCGACAATTTCTTCTTTGTGGCCACCGCTGCCCATCGGGCTGCCTACTCCGATACAAAGAATACGAACCTATCCATTCAAAAGGGCGATATGATTCGTTTTGATTTTGGCTGTCTGTATCAGGGGTATTGTTCCGACATTGCCCGCACCGCTGTGGTGGGCACACCGGATGAAAAGGTGTCCACCTATTATGAAGCTGTGCGTCGTGGCACCCAAGATGCCATTGCCGCAATCAAACCGAATGTCAGTGCCCAGGAGATATTTGTCAAGGCTGTGGAGGCCACACGGGCCAACGGTCTACCTCACTACGAGCGTCACCACTGCGGCCACGGCATAGGTGTCGAGTGCTACGACTTCCCATCTGTGGCCATGGGTGATGAAACAACTTTGGTTGAAAATATGACCCTGTGTATCGAAACACCCTACTACGAGCCGGGTTGGGGTGGCGTTCAGATTGAAAACACCATCGTTGTAACCGATCGAGGCGCTCGCTACTTGGATAAGACCGGAAATGCTTTGATTATTTTGGAGGGTTAAGCCATGAAATACTTAAAAGATGTCCGATGTATTCGCTGTGGCCACCCTCTTGGGGATGGCAAGTTTTACGAGGGATGCCCCGTATGTAAGGCTGAGGGTGTGGGTTCCAACTACACCACCGTTTATGATTTGAAGGGGGCTACCCTTCCCCAAAACAGTGATCAGCCCGGTATTTTTCGTTTTCGAGATTTCTATCCCTTGCCCCAGGAGGCCAAGGCCGTTAGTATAGGCGAGGGCAACACTCCATTACTCAAGTTGGAGCGTTTGGGTGCAAAGCTGGGCATTGACAATCTGTATGTGAAGGACGAATCTCGCAACCCCACCATGTCCTATAAGGATCGACTTTGCTCCCTTATTGTCAGCCGTGCTGTTCACAGCGGTGCAAGTGCCATTACCATGGCCTCCACCGGCAACCACGGGGCCTCTGCTGCCGCCTATGCCGCCGCAGCCGGAATTCCCTGTGTTATCTTCACAGTGCCTCAGGTTCCCGAAACCATGAAGACCTTGATGCAGGTCTACGGAGCCTGTCTTATGGTCACCCCCACTGCCATTGACCGCTGGACCATCATGGGTAAGTGCGTAGACGAGTTTGGTTGGGAACCCGTTAGTGGTTTTCAAGCTCCCGCTATCGGAAGCAACTGCTACGGTATTGACGGATACAAATCCATCGCCTTTGAGTTGTATGAGCAGATGGGTAATAAGGTTCCCGACATGATTAGCGTACCCGCCTGTTACTCTGATGGTCTGTACGGCACGTACAAAGGTAGTTGTGATCTCAAGGAGATGGGTTATACGGATCAAATTCCCAAATATGTGGCGGCAGAAGTGTTTGGTTCCATGCAGAAGACTTTGGAAGCCGGGACAAACGCCCCAATAGCTACGGACGCCCAGTGGTCGGTATCTTTCTCCATCGCTAACGGCCTTTGCACTTGGCAGGGCGTGGACGCCGTGCGTGGTTCTAACGGCTTTGCCCGTAGTTCCACCGACGAGGAAAGTTTGGCCATGCAACAATTGTTGGCCTCAACAGAAGGGATTTACGCCGAGGCCAGCTCTGTCACCGCCCTTGTGGCTCTTGCCAAGTTGGCAAAGGAGGGGAATATTGCCTCCGGTGACAATGTGGTGGCCGTGTTGACCTCCACCGGCCTCAAAGACCCTGCAACCACCCGCACAGTGCTACGTACCCCGCCCACCATCGCCCCCGAGATGGCCGAGCTACGGATTGCCATGAAGGAAACTTACGGAGTTTCTATCTAATCATCACCTGTTTGTTGGCATATGCCTGTATAGAAAATAAAAATTAAAAGGAGAGTTCATTATGAAAAAACGTTTACTTGCCCTGACACTGACCATTGCAGTACTCCTGTCCTTGACCGCTTGTGGCGGTACCGAAACCCCCGAAACTGCCCCCCCGGCCGAAGGCGACACCAGCACTGACGCCCCCGCTGACGGCACTAGCTACCCCACTATGACAATTCGCCTAGCCCACGACGCCCCTCTCACCACCCCTCACCACGAGGCCTGTGAGAACATTAAAGCACAGTTGGAAGAGAAATCTGGCGGTGCCATCACCGTGGAGATCTACCCTACCCAGCAGTTGGGCAGTGCCAGTGAAATGATTGAGTCCATGCAGATGAACACCGTCGAAATGGTGTTGCTACCCACCTCCAAGTACGGCGGTTTCTACCCTGTTCTGAATATCATGGATATGCCTTTCCTCTTCCCCACTGAGGAGTCTACATTGAACTTGTTTCAGAGCGATTTGGCCACCGAAATGATGGCTGGCTTGGATGATATCGGTATCCACGGTTTGGCCTTCTACAACTCAGGTTCTAAGAACTTCACCAACAACTATGAAATTCATACACCCGAGGATTTTGAAGGTCTGCGCATCCGCACACAGGAAGCTCCCATCATCATGGAGATGTACAAGGCATGGGGTGCTACCACCACTGCCATTGATATTATGGAGCTGTACAACGCCCTTCAGAACAATACCGTGGATGGTCAGGAGAACCCTTTCCTATCCATTGCCAGCATGAAGCTATTTGAGGTGCAGGACTACATGGTGGTTTCCTCCCATTCCTACCTGCATTACATCATGTCTGCCAGCGGTCAGTGGTGGGATGGATTGGACGCAAACACCCAGGCTCTCATTGAAGAAGTTGTCAGAGAAAATCAGGTGTTCTGCTATGACCGTCTGCAGGAGTACAACACCGAGTACTATAACACCATTGCTGCCAGCGACATCACCATCTATGAGCTCACTGCTGAGGAGCGTCAGGCTTTCCAAGACGCCTCTGCGCCTGTGTATGAAACTTTCGGCGAAGAAATCGGCGTCGACCTGTTGGCTCGAGTACAGGAGTTCTTGGCTGATCCCGCCAACCAGTAATTACAAGAACAATCGAAGGGGGGACAACCTTTTTGGCTGTCCCCCTTTGGTTAAGCCATTACAAAACACCGATCCTCAAGCTCAATCGAAACTTCTACTTGCTGCGTTTGCACCACTCAAATTTTAGCCCTTTTGGACTTTGTAGCGTAGCGGAAAGGAATGGTCATCACTGTGTTTGATAAAGTATTAAAAGGAATCCGAAAGGCCGAGTTAGGCGTCGCCGGATTCATGTTCATATCTGCTCTAATCGTGTTGACACTCAACGTCATTTTTCGGCGGGTAAGCTGGATGCCTACCTTGGACTGGGCGGAAGAATACATGAGATATTCCAGCGTCTGGATCACCTTCATCGGCATGGCTCTTTGTGCCGAAGACGATTCGCACGTGGGTGTGGATATTCTATATCAAATGTCGCCCACAAAGGCAAAGAAGATTCTGAAAATCCTCTGTATGTTGTGTGCACTTGTATTCTGTGCCATTTTTACCTATTCCTCCGCCAACTATGTAATAATGGCCTTTACAAACATGCAGCGTAGTGCGGTGTTACAGTGGCCACTGTGGATTGTCTACTTATCTCTCCCCTTGGGAGCCGGTTTGTCCACTCTGCAATATACACTGTTGACAATACGTTTCATCCGTGTGAATCATGAAAGCTTGGCAGACAAGCCTGTTGAAGATGCCAGCGAAATCAATATGTTAGAATTAAACTGAAAGGAGGGCTCTATTGATGGAAATGAATTTATTCTTAATTGCCGGTATGTTTGTACTGCTTTTTTTAGGAGCCCCCATTTTTGTGGCTCTGTGTCTGCCTACTGTTTTGAGCCTGGTTCTCTTCACCAACAACGACTTGATGGTCGTCGCCATGAAGATGTTCGGCGGGTTAGACAAGTTCTCCCTGCTATCCGTACCTTTTTTCATCTTAGCCGCAAATATTATGAAAAATGGAGGTATCGGGCGACGTATTGTTAACTGGGCGGCGGCCCTTGTTGGCGACACCACCGGTGGTCTCGCCTTCACTGCAGAGGTAGCCAGCATGTTCTTTGGAGCCGTGTCCGGCTCCTCACCCTCTACCGTTGTGGCCATTGGTGGTCTGCTGTATCCCAGTTTGAAAGAGAAAAAGTACCCCAAGGGTTTTTCCCTGGGGCTCATCGCCTCGAGCGGTTCTGTAGCTCTGCTCATCCCGCCCAGCATCACCGCCATTATGTACTGTACCCTGACAAACGCATCTGTTGGCGAGCTGTTCATGGCCGGTTTGAGCGTTGGTATACTCTACGGCATCGCATTCTTGGTTTATATCTACTTCTATGCCAAGTTCAACAAGATCCCCAAGGAATCTCGTGCCACATGGAGGGATAAATTGAAAGCCACCATGGATGCACTGTGGGCACTTGGTGTGCCGATTATCATTATTGGTGGCATCTACTCCGGTATCTGCACACCCACCGAGGCCTCGGGTCTCTCGTGCGTATATGCTCTGTTCGTCAGCGTATTCATCTACCGCGAGATGGACTGGAGCGTCTTTAAGGTCACCATGTCAGCCTCGATCAAAACCACGGCTCAGACCATGATTCTCATGGCTGCCGCCTCGGCGTTTGCGTGGCTACTTACCGTGGGGCGATTACCTCAGGTCTTCTCCGCCTGGATGGCCACGCTGGACATCAATGCCACGTCATTCCTACTGATTTTGTGTGTATACATGGTCATCGCAGGTATGTTCATCGATGGTGTATCTGCCTTCATGATTATCCTACCTATCGTATTGGCCACGGTAAATACGCTGGGCATCAACCTAATTCACTTGGGTGTTATCATGATTACCACAGTGGCCATTGGCATGTTCACACCTCCCTTTGGCCTGAACCTGTTTGTGGCACAGCCCATTGCCCACGCAAAAATGGGGGAAATTTACAAGGGTGTTATTCCTTTCTGTTTCATCAGTATCATCGTGTTGGCCATTATTGTACTTTTGCCCCAGATTTCCCTGTTCCTACCCAACCTGCTGTATCATTAATCCGGCAGCTATCACATTTCAATGGAGGATTCTATGTCTAAAACAATAGTTGCTACCCAGAATGCCCCCGGGGCTATTGGTCCTTATTCTCAGGGGACCGCACTGGGGAATCTCGTATTTACATCGGGGCAACTGCCCATCGACCCTACTACCGGCATCATGGCAGACGGCATCGAAGCACAAGCTCTGCAGTCACTGAAAAACGTCTCTGCTGTTTTGGAGAGTGCCGGCAGTTCTATGGAAAAAGCCCTCAAACTGACCGTGTTCATGGCTGATATGAATGATTTTGCAGCACTCAACGAGGTGTATAAGACCTTCTTTAACTCTGAATGCCCCGCACGTAGTGCCGTTGAAGTGGCTCGCCTCCCAAAGGATGCCCTTGTGGAAATCGAAGCCATCGGTTACATCTAAGTCCAACTTTTCTAATCGCAACCATAAACATGTGGCAATCCTTTGACTTTCAAGGATCGCCACGTGTTTTATTGCGCCTACTCAGCATCCAAAACTCAGAGTGGAAGAAATTATCTTGAAGTAGGACAGCTCACTGAAACTATGTTTCCCATGCATAACATACGATTTATAGCGGTCAACGATGGTGTGGACAGTGCCCAAGGTGAGGATGATTTTACGCCTTTTCGCAACATCATAAACGACTTTCTCAGTCATCTTATAGAAATTAAAGGGAAAAAAGATGTATTTGAGCTTATAGTACGCTTTTTTCAGGCTATGAAAGTATCGCCGGAAATGCACCCATTGGTTTATTCAAATGAGTGTGAATACAATCAGAAACCGATTTCCAAAAAACTATTTGCAGATGGTGTCATAAAAATTTCAGATTTCGCTCAGATAACCTCAAATCCGGATAAAAAAAGATATTATGAAATGCAGGTACAAATGGTGTACAAGCAGTTCATGGGTAAAGAGTATCCCTGTGATGATGTTTGTATAGACTGGGCAAAGGGGCAGAGTTTAGGCGAAGTACATACGACAGTTTTTTGTGTCATGATAGGGTGTGACTGTTTCTTATCAGATGATAAAGATGTTGCGAGACATTTGGGTAACATTATTCATAAGATAATGTGTAAGCCCATCAGCGTCAAAAATCGCAAAGATTGCTGCGACCAACTAAAAAAGCTCCCACAGGGCTCACACGATTTAAATCGAGACGAGCTAAGGGCACTATCACATAAATATGCATAATCCACACAACAAATCCTGCGGCATAGCCGTGGGATTTGTTGTCTAAGAGCCCTCTCACACACCGTTGAGAGAGCTCTTTTTCTATGCCCAAAATTCAAAGGAGGCCACAAATGACCAATAATCGAAGATATTACTATCTAAAGCTAAAGGAGGGATTTTTCCAAACAGAAATTATAGCCGTTTTAGAAAGTATGCAGGACGGTATTGTTTATTCAAACATACTGCTGAAAATGTACCTTATGTCCCTAAAACACAATGGACTATTGATGCTAAACGATCGCATACCTCACACACCGCAAACAATCGCAACATATACAAAGCACCAAATCGGCACGGTGGAAAGGGCACTTAATATATTTATTCAGCTCGATCTGGTGGAGGTCTTAACCAATGGCGTTTACTACATGACAGATATTCAGCTTTTCATCGGACAATCCTCATCAGAGGGAGATAGAAAGCGCAAACAACGCATGGAATTAAAAGCTGAGAAATTGCTGCCGGACAGCGTTTTGGGGCAGGATGGACAAATGTCCGACAAAAATCCGCCTATATTAGAGATAGATATAGAGATAGATAAAGATTTAGAGATAGAAGAGGGACACCCCACTGCTCTTTTAGGAAAATATCAAAATGTCTGTCTATCAACTGAAGACTTAACCTCCCTACAAATCGAATTGCCAGATGCTTATAAGGACTACATCGAACGCCTAAGCGAGTATATGGCAAGTACAGGCAAACGGTATAAAAGCCATCTTGCCACAATTCGCCTATGGGCAAAAAAGGACAAGAGGCACAGCCCCAACAGACCAAATGGCGGTATGCGTGACTATAACTACAATGGCGATAATAGCCTATGATGAAAGGAACCTTACAATGAAAAATCTTATGGAGAATTTAGCGAGTATCACAGTTCAATCAAGCGCAGATCCCGGCGACTACTTAAATGAAAAGGATAAACTAATATACTGCGGCAGGTGCCACACACCCAGACAAATGCGGTTAAAGCATCCATTTGCAGATGGCAAAGACACCGTATACATACCCTGCGAGTGTCGGGAAAAAAAGAGAGTGGAGGAGGCACAACAATATGCGATAAGTAGGCATTATGAGATTGTAGACAGACTGCGACAGCAGGGCATACGGGATGCGAAAATCCTTGAATGGACGTTTGCCAATGATAATGGCACAACTGCTCTTATGGAGAAAGCCAAGAAGTATGTAGATAACTTCGAGGAAATGCGCAGGAACAACGTAGGATTGCTACTGTGGGGCGATGTAGGAACGGGCAAGAGCTTTTTTGCCGGGTGTATTGCCAATGCACTGATTGACAAAGAAGTATCGGTATGTATGACAAATTTCGGTGTCATTCTGGCAGATATGATGAACCTTAAAATTGATAAAAACGAGTATATGGAAAACCTAAGCCAGCGGAGTTTGCTCATCATTGATGATTTTGGAATGGAGCGCAACACATCATTTGCCTTAGAACAGCTCTATAACGTCATAGACCGCCGCTACACCGCCTCAAAGCCGTTAATTATAACAACCAACCTAACCCTCGGGGAAATGCAGGATGTAGCCCTGCCGGTCGATTTGAGGCGCATATATGACCGTGTATTGGAGATGTGCGTGCCTATTCTTTTTACAGGGGAGAGCAAAAGAAAATCCAAAGCAATAGAAAAACGAAATATACTAAAAGAAATTTTGAAGTAACAGTCCCCACTGATCACCATTCAGTGAGGGCTATTTTTTTGAAAGGAGGTGACCACCATCAGTAAAAAGAATACCCCAACAACGCCGACAAAAACATCACCACAATCCGCTTTCACAAGCCATATTGATAATACAAAGTACATAGTCAACCTGCATTTTAGTAGCACAAGCAAGGAAAATATTGACGATAAAATCGAAAAATTCATACTCAATGAATTGGCAAAACAACCAAAATTATAAAAAATCCCTGTTTTCACAAAAGTTCCTCTTGACAAAAACCCCAACGGCCTAATCCTCGGTGTCCCCGGAAGTGGCAAGAGTT